>NZ_CP024311.1:1099318-1411590 GCF_002944315.1 Rhizobium sp. NXC24 | reverse complement strand
CCCCGCGGCCGCAATTTGGTTACTCCCCAAAACGTTCCGTTCCTTAATCATGATAGCACGATAACATCCTCATAGCGCTTTGGATGTTATCGGAATAACCCCAGACAATGCGTTCACCCGGCATGCAATTTTTGTTCTCTCTTCATTCCCCTGTAAATTAGAAACACCTCATGGTTGCGCGAATAAATAGAACAAATAGCGAACGCTCAACCGCACTTTTCTATGGATTTATTGAGGAAAGCAACAGCCAGAAGCATGTAAACCCACACATGTTGTTGCTTTTGGAGTATTGAGCGTCAATGGCATCCCGTATACCCACAAATCATCAAACTCTCGCCCGTTGCCGCGCAATTCGAGGTCTCCGTGTCCGCTGACGTTATCGCTCTCGTCCTCTTCGGCGCCCTGCTGCACGCAACGTGGAACGCAATCATCAAGGCGGGAACGGAGAAGTCCCTGGATGCCGCGATGGTTGCAGCAGGCGGCGCGGTCACTGCCCTGCCCTTTCTGCCGTTTCTGCCGTTGCCGGCTTCGGCCGCCTGGCCCTTCATCGGCGCCTCGGCGATCCTGCAATTTGCTTATTTTCAGTTGGTAGCCGCGGCCTACCGCGCCGGCGACATCGGTCTCGTCTATCCGCTGATGCGCGGGGTGGCGCCGCTGATCATCGTTGCGACCAGCGGCTTCATCCTTCGGGAGACGCTGTCCAGCGGTGCTCTGCTCGGTACGATGACGATCTGCGCCGGAATATTGACGCTTGCCTTCGAAGCCCGGAAGGGCGGCCGGCAGGCCATCGTCCTTGCTTTGTCGAACGCGGTGGTCATCGCCACCTATACCTATGTCGATGGTATCGGCGCACGCCTTTCCGGCAATTCCATATCCTATACGCTGTGGATGTCGCTCCTGCCGCCGGTGCTACTGTTTGCCTGGGCAATCTCGCAGCGCGGCTTTTCCGTTGTCGCCGCCCATGTCCGCTACAATTGGTGGCGCGGCCTGATCGGCGGCGGCGGTTCGCTGACGTCCTATGGCCTGGCATTGTGGGCGATGACCAAGGCGCCCGTCGCCATGGTGGCGGCGCTACGCGAGACATCGATCCTATTTGCACTGGTGATTTCGGTGGTCATCCTGAAGGAGCGATCGAGCATCTGGCGTTATGTCGCCGGTGCGATTATTGCAGGCGGCGTGTTGGTTCTAAGGCTGGCCTAAAGATGAGAAATATGGGGTATTGAAATACCGTATATTTAACATATTGATTCTGTTCACGAATTTTTCAGACAGCCAAATCCTGTCTTATTGACCTCAACAGCTATTCCCTTTATAAGCCGCGCCAGATCGCAGCCTTTCCGGGCTGCTTTCTTTTTGGCGCGCGTTTCGCTCGCCAAACCAAGCAACAAGAAACGCCCTGATGCCTTCGGGTCCAGGGTCCCAAAAGAGAGTATTCAACATGGCAACCTTCTCCCAGAAGCCTGCAGAGGTGGAGAAGAAGTGGGTTCTCATCGACGCCGAAGGGCTCGTCGTTGGCCGTCTCGCTTCTCTCATCGCAATGCGTCTGCGTGGCAAGCATAAGGCTACCTTCACGCCGCACGTCGACGACGGCGACAACGTCATCGTCATCAATGCCGACAAGGTCGTCTTCACCGGCAAGAAGTACGAAGACAAGGTTTACTACTGGCACACCGGTTACGCCGGCGGCATCAAGGAGCGCACCGCTCGCCAGATCATCGAAGGCCGCTTCCCGGAGCGCGTTCTCGAGAAGGCTGTCGAACGCATGGTTCCGCGCGGCCCGCTCGGCCGTCGCCAGATGAAGAACCTGCGCGTCTACGCCGGCTCCAACCATCCCCATGAAGCCCAGCAGCCGGTCGTTCTCGACGTGGCCAAGCTGAACAAGAAGAACGTAAGGAGCGCCTGATAATGGCTGATCTCTCTTCCCTGAAGGATCTCGGCACGGCATCGGAAGCTGCTGCTCCGGTTCACGTCCGCAAGGTTGACTCGCTTGGCCGTTCCTACGCGACCGGCAAGCGCAAGGACGCCGTCGCCCGCGTTTGGGTCAAGGCCGGCTCCGGCAAGATCATCGTCAACGGCAAGGACTACACGGCTTATTTCGCCCGTCCGGTTCTGCAGATGATCCTGCGTCAGCCGATCGTCGCAGCTGCCCGTGATGGCCAGTTCGACATCGTTGCAACCGTTGCCGGCGGCGGTCTTTCCGGCCAGGCCGGTGCCGTTCGCCACGGCCTGTCCAAGGCGCTCACCTACTTCGAACCGGGCCTGCGCTCGGTCCTGAAGAAGGGCGGCTTCCTGACCCGCGACAGCCGCGTCGTCGAACGCAAGAAGTACGGCCGTGCCAAGGCACGTCGTTCGTTCCAGTTCTCCAAGCGTTAATCGCTTATCCGAGATCGGATTTTGGAAAGGCCGGGTTCGCCCGGCCTTTTTGTTTATGTGATGTGCCGTCCCGGCTTAGGTCTTCCGGTCGTTCAGCCAGCCCGGCAATGTCAGGATGGGTTAGCGCTTTTTTGCTTCCTGATCGTATGATCGATTATAGAGGAGCGGGACAGGAACCGTACGGGGACGGAAATGAGATCTGACGGGCTAAGCTTGATCTCTTCGCTGGCGCTTGCGGTTCTCTGCGCAACCGCGGCTTTTTCAGCGGATACCGTAACGACGATCGAGGCAACGCCGGTACCCATGGAAAGCATGCGGGATTTCCTGCAAGCCAATCCGGACTGTCAGCAATTTACCGATCAATGTTCGATCTGCACCGTTGCCAACGGAAAGGCCGAATGCTCCACGCCGCAAATCGCATGCGTGAAAAAGGCGTATCAATGCACTGCACGCGCAAAGCAGTAGCTGGGAAAGCCGCCTGCTTGCAATTAGCGCCGATGTCTCCTAACTCGAGTCAGCCGAAGGCACATCACGACCCGGGCCTAGTTTCCACGCAAGGAGAATCCCATGCCGAGCACGTCGATCGATCACGCCTTTTCAGCCACCAGCCTGACGTCGGCGGCCAGCGATCCGACTTTTGCGGGCGCGCTCTCCTTCATGCGCCGGCGATTCACCAAGTCGCTTGAGGGCGTCGACGCCGTCGTCTGGGGCATTCCCTTCGATGCGGCCACATCCAACCGCCCCGGAACGCGTTTCGGGCCGCAGGCGATCCGTCGCGCGTCGGCAATCTTCGACAATGATCCGCAATATCCTTTCCATCGCGACCTCTTCGCCGAAATGGCCGTCATCGATTACGGCGATTGCCTGCTCGACTACGGCAACCACCAGGAGACGCCGGCGGCGATCGAGCGGCAGGCCAACACGATCCTCGATAGCGGCGCATTTTTGCTGACGCTCGGCGGCGACCATTTCGTCACCTGGCCTTTGCTGAAGGCGCACGCAGCCAAACATGGCCCCTTGGCGCTGGTGCAGTTCGATGCGCATCAGGACACGTGGTTCGACGACGGCAAGCGCATCGACCACGGCTCCTTCGTCGCACGCGCTGCCCGTGACGGCTTGATCGATGCCGACCGGTCCATCCAGATCGGCATCCGCACGCATGCGCCGGAGGATTATGGCATTCGGGTTCTCTACGGCCATGAAGCCGAGGATATGAGCGCTGCCGATATCGCGTCGGCGATCATCTCCCATACCAAAGGCGCGCCCGTCTACCTGACCTTCGATATAGACTGCCTCGATCCGGCCTATGCGCCCGGCACAGGCACACCGGTCGCTGGTGGTCCGTCGAGTGCGAAAATCCTCTCGGTACTGCAGCGCCTGCGTCAGCTCGACATCAGGGGCGCCGATGTCGTCGAAGTCTCCCCTGCCTATGACCATGCCGACATCACTGCCATTGCCGGAGCAACGGTGGCGATGTATATGCTCGGTCTCCACGCCGAAAGGCGTGCGATCAGCCGCTGACCGCGACTGTTATCATTTTGAATCAACTCCATGGCAAACTGAGTCCGGAAACACTCTGAACCTATTGAAAGAGCAGGATTAAAATGGCACCGAAAATCTTCATCGACGGCGAACACGGAACCACGGGCTTGCAGATCCGCACGCGCATGGCCGACCGCCGCGATGTCGAGCTTCTGTCTATTCCGGAAGCCGAGCGGCGCAATGCCGCGATGCGCGAAGACATGCTGAACAACGCCGATATCGCCATTCTCTGCCTGCCCGACGATGCGTCGAAGGAAGCGGTGAAGATGGTTTCGGCCAACAACAATGTCCGCGTCATCGACACCTCCACCGCCCATCGCGTCAATCCCGGCTGGGCCTATGGTTTTGCCGAAATGGACAAGGATCAGGGCGACAAGATCAAGGCCGCCCGTTTCGTCGCCAACCCCGGCTGCTATCCGACCGGCGCCATCGGCCTCATCCGGCCGCTGCGTGCTGCCGGCATCCTGCCCGACGGCTATCCCGTCACCATCAATGCCGTTTCCGGCTATACCGGCGGCGGCAAGCAGATGATCGCGCAGATGGAAAATGCCGATCATCCCGATGCGATCACCGCACCGCACTTCCTCTATGGCCTGCCGCTGACCCACAAGCATGTGCCGGAGATGACGACGCATGGCCTGCTTGACCGCGCGCCGATCTTCTCGCCGTCGGTCGGCAAGTTCCCGCAGGGCATGATCGTGCAGGTGCCGTTGCATCTCGACGATCTCGCTGAAGGCGCGACGCTGGAAAGCATCCATGCTGCGCTGGCCGCCCATTATGCCGGTCAGGATATCGTGCAGGTCATCTCGCTGGCGGAGAGCCGCGCGTTGCCGCGCGTCAACGCCATCGAACTGGCCGGCCAGGATACGATGAAGCTGTTCGTATTCGGCACGCCAGGCACCACACAGGTCAACCTCGTCGCCCTGCTCGACAACCTCGGCAAGGGTGCTTCGGGAGCTGCGGTCCAGAACATGGACCTGATGCTGAGCGCCTGAACTTCCCACCCTAATCAACATCCAAAATTAAGAGAGCCCCAGCCAATCACCTCATGCAGGTCGATCGGCTGGGCTCGATCTATTCCAGACTGAAGTCACCTTCGGTGCGCCTGCCATTTGGAATCATCCCGGGTCACTGACGGCAACGATTTGCAATGCGCAGCGATGTCGATCCGGCCGATCGTTGGCTTTCTGATATATTTGAACGCACTTTATTAGCCTCTCGCCACAAATCAGCCCCGATCACCTGTTCGGGCTTTCGCCGCCGCAATAGTCGCGGTCATGGCAACAGACAATTCCAAGATCGGGTCGGCGTAAAGGAATTGGTTACCATAATTCGGCATGCTTTCCGACAGTCGGCAATGTCACGACCGGACGCAGGTTTTGTGTCCCGGCGTAGGCACTTTTGTGAGCCGGCATGGTGCGTATGTAGTTTGGATAACGAGTATCATGGCGTTTGCGACCGAGACGTTCGGTAACTTCAATTCCCGTTCCGGGTATGCTCTGCGCCGGAAAAAATCCCGAGGGATCAGTCCGGGTACGGCCATCACCGGCGTCGCGGTGGTGGTGTTCGCATGGGTGGCCGCCACTTTGATGACCACGCAATCGATGGTTCTGTCTCTGCCCGGTGCCGATATTTCGTCGGAGACTTCGCTGACGCCGAGAGCATCCGCCTTCATCGTGCCACAGGGGAACATCCCACATGCGGCGCGCCTTGCCAGTCAGACCGTGCCCATGGGCGGAAGAATACGGGTAGGAGGTATGTCCGCCGACGAGAAGCGAGAAGCCATTGCACACTCCAAAGCGATCCTGGCGCGCGCACTGATCAAGCAGCAATTGGCGAGCGCGCTATCGCAGCAGGCCTCAGATCTCGCACGGGCTCAAACCGCGTCGGCCGTTGCCAAGAACGACGCACCGACCTCGCCGGAAACGGTCGTGCATCTGCGCGATGCCGAGGTTGCGCTGGGCAAACCCGCAATCCAGGCCGTAGGGCCAAATACGGCTGCTCTGGATCATCCGGGCAAGGACGGTCTGCCGGTCGCAGCGCCCGCAAGCGATGCACCGCCCACCGAGATGGCGTCGGCCGCCGGAACGATCGACCGCGCGGTTGCGGAGAGCCTCGCGACGACGGCTTCCAGCGATCTTGCATCGCAGCCTTTCAACATCATCCCGATGCCACGTCCGGACCTGGTGCCCGCCACAGATGGCGCATCATCGGACGCCGGAACCATCGATCTTGCGGAAGCGGAAGACATGTCGGCTGTCGAGGACTTACCTTCCGTCGTGCCGCTGCCGCGCCCGGCCCATGTTGTTGCAAGGGCCACCGCCTCGGACGCTGCCGACGAAGCTGACACGTCGCCGACGCAAGAGTTGGCCTATGCCAAGCCGGAAGAAGAGGTGAAGCGGTCGCGGCCGTTCCTCAACCCGTTCGCCGCCCTTACCCCGCGGGGCGGCACCGCCATCTACGATATTTCGGCCGGAACCGTCTACCTGCCGAGCGGCGAACGCCTCGAAGCGCATTCCGGCCTCGGCCACATGCGCGACAATCCTCGCTATGTCGACCGCAAAAACACCGGCCCGACGCCGCCTGAAACTTATAACCTGACCTATAGGGAAAGCCTGTTCCACGGCGTGCAGGCGCTGCGCCTGACGCCCGCAAACGGCGCCCGCGTCTATGGCCGCGTCGGCTTGCTGGCTCACACGTACATGCTCAGAAGCGGCCGTGGCGAATCGAATGGCTGCGTGGTCTTCAAGGATTACAGCCGCTTCCTGGCTGCCTTCAAGCGCGGCGAAATCAAGCGTATACAAGTGGTGGCGCGTCTGTCGTCGGCACCCAGCAATATTGCATCGCGCTGAGTTTTGCGAAACGGGAGCGAGGCGATTGTCCGCCTCAGTTCCTCACAGCGATGACTGTCTGATGCGGATATTCGCCATAGAAACCGCGCCAATTGGCGATGGCAAAGCCGAAGACGATGAGGGCGCCGGCCTGATGAGCCAATGCCAGGTGTAGCGGCACCTGCAGGAGCAACGTCGAAATGCCGAGGATCGCCTGGATCAACACTAGAACGAACAGCACGACCGAACGGCGGGCATGCGTCGTCTGCGCCGCAGCAAGCAGCGAGATGATCATGTTGATGGCAACCACGGTAAAAAGCGCATAGGCGCCGAGACGGTGGACATATTGCACCATCTTCGGGTTTTCGAAGAAATTGATCCAGCCCGGAGATTGCGCGAACAGCCCGCCCGGCACCACAGCGCCATCCATCAGCGGCCAGGTATTATAGGAGAGACCGGCGTCGAGGCCGGCAACCAGCGCGCCGAGATAGATCTGGAATAGCGCCATGAAGGTGATGAGGCCGGCAAGCTTTGCCGAATAACGCGTCGGCGCCGGGTCGTTGGAATGCGGCGACAGCGCGCGCATGAACCACATGCAGGCGGCAAAGATCAGGCAAGCGGTAACGAGATGAGTGGCGAGGCGATACTGGCTGACGTCGGTGCGCGCTTCGAGGCCGGACGAGACCATCCACCAGCCAATCGCCCCCTGCAGGCCGCCGAGCACGAAAATACCACCGAGCGGCAGCCATAGCTTGCGCTCAACGCGGCCGGTCAGAACGAAGAACAGCAACGGCAGGCCGAAGATGACACCCATGGCGCGGGCGAGCAGCCGATGGGCCCATTCCCACCAGAAGATGCCTTTGAACTCATCGACCGTCATATCCTTGTTCAACTGCTCGAACTGCGGGATGCGTTTATAGAGGTCGAATTCCTCCTGCCATTCCTGCGCATTGAGCGGCGGGATGACACCATGGATCGGCTGCCATTCGGTGATCGACAGGCCAGAATTGGTCAAACGCGTCGCTCCGCCGACGAGCACCAGGGCAAAGAGCGCCAAAAGCACACAGGCAAGCCAGATGCGGATAGCGCGGCGATTGCGGTCCTGGCGGGCCACTTCGTTCAAAACGGCCTGTTCCGACGTGAAATTAGCGACAACCATGGGATCTCCCTTCAATCCGGCTGTTGATTTGCCTGATAGGGGCGTGCAAAACAAGTCCCGAGACTTTGCGGCATGCCGTCGCGGCACGCCGTCGAGAGAGGAGAGACCAACCTTGCCCCTTCGCCTGCGCAAATTCATCGGCATGATCCTGCTCGTTCTGCTGGTCGTCATCTATGCGATCGTGGCGATGATCGTGGCGGTGCGCACGCTTGGCGACCAACCCGGCTGGGTACATTTCCTCTATTTCCTCATCAGCGGCATCATCTGGGTGCTACCGGCGATGGGCATCATCAAATGGATGGCCGGGCCTCGTCCACAATAGGCCCCACCTTATTCAAGCGATTTCGGATTTACTTAGGGATAACCGTGATCAACGGGAAACCTGTCTGATCATCTCGCCTTAAACCAAAAATAAGTCGCCTGCGCTGAAGACTGCGTGCAAATGCCGTCCGATTGGAGACGCCCAAATGCAGGCGCAGAAGATGCAAACGCAGAAGCTCGATATCGGAGCCATGCCCGTTGCGGCTGCGATAGGCGACGGCATGCGCCTCGACGTCTTCGACAGCATGGCACCGCTTGAGGCCGAATGGCGGGCGCTGGAACAAGACGATCTTGCCTCGCTACATCAGAGCTACGATTGGTGCGCCGCCTGGGTCGAGACCTTTGGGTATCCGCTGGCAATCATCCACGGCTCTTTCAACGACCGCACCGCCTTTATCCTGCCGCTCGAAATCATCCGCACCCAGGGTATCCGCCGTGCCGAATTCATCGGCGCGCGTCACAGCAACATCAATACCGGCCTGTTCTCCGGCGAATTTCTGGAAACAGCGGAGAATGGCCTGTCGGCAGCGCAGCAGGCAGAGATCGCGCAGGCATTGCGAGGCAAGGCCGACCTGATGGTTCTGCGCAACGTGCCGCTGGAATGGCGCGGCCGCAAAAGCCCCCTCGCCTCGATGCCGGCTATCGAGAACCAGAACCATGCCTTTCAATTGCCGTTCCTCGGCACTTTCGAAGCGTCGCTGAAGCAGGTCAATGCCAAGCGACGGCGCAAGAAATTCAAACATCAGACCCGCATTCTCAATGAAAAAGGCGGCTACGACTATGTGATCGCGGCCCCTGATGAGCGGGATGCCCTGCTCGATCTGTTCTTTCGGCAGAAAGCGGTGCGCTTCGAAGCGGCGGGCCTGCCGGATGTGTTTCAGGATGCGCCGACCCAAACAGTGCTGCACAGGCTGCTAGAGCTTGATAACAAGGAGCGATCCTATGCTGCGCTGGAAATGCACGCGCTGCGGCTGAAGGGTGAGCATGAGGGGCATATCCCTGCGGTCGCCGCTCTGTCACGCAAGGGCGATCATGTCATCTGCCAGTTTGCCTCGATCGACGAGACGCTGGTTGCCGAGGCGAGCCCTGGCGAACTGCTGTTCTGGCTGATGATCGAGCGGTTTCACCGCGAAGGTGTCAGCCTCTTCGATTTTGGCATCGGCGACCAGATCTACAAGCGCTCCTGGTGCCCGACAGAAACGACACAGCACGACCTGATCCTGCCGGTTTCGGGGATCGGCCATGCGGCGGCTTTCGCGCAACGGGGAGTGACGCGCGCCAAGGCGGCCATCAAGGCCAATCCGCAGCTCTATGGATTCATCCAGCGGCTGCGAGCGCGGCAAGGCGGCAGAGACGCCCCTGCGGCGGAGGCTGAGAAGGACTGATCAGGCGGCGTGCTGGCGCGCGTCAGGGCCATGTTCCTGACGCCAGCCGGACATCAGGATGATGTGCTCATAGCCGGCCTTCTGGAATTCCGTCATTGCCGTCATGAATTGGTTCTCGTCCGGCTCCGGCATGGAGAGGATGATTTCGGTATCCTTGCTGCGCGTCAGCCGGGCGACGCCCGAGACGTCCGCGGCGCCACACTCGACCAAGACGATATCATAGGCCGAGCCGAGTGCATCGAGGATGAGGGACAGGCGGTCGGCGCCGCGCATGGCCCGCCCGAGATCGCTGGTGCCTTGGGGCACGAGATGGGCATCGGAAAGACGGTCGGGATGAATGGTATCGGCAAAGGCGGCCTCGCCGCAAAGCAGATCGGTTACCCCGGAAAGGCCGGCAGTTTCGGCCATCAATCGCGACGGGCAGCCCGTTCCAGTCATATCGACCAGCACGATGCGGCGTCCGGCATCCGATATGGTGCGGGCCAGCATCACGGTCGCCGTGGATCCATTGTCGCCGGTCGGCGATATGGCGATGGCGAGGCGGGAGTCGCGTTCGATCAGATAATCGGCAACCGACTGGATGGAAAAATCCTCTTCGTCTTCCACCTCGTCGATGATCTCTTGTGGCCGATGACCAAGATCGACCGCTGCTTCCATCTCCCGCGCCAGTGCCTCGTCGGCAACGACGGAGAGCATGCTGGCGGGCACGTCTCCTCGACGGGATGCGGGAACGACTTTGGCGGGGACGCCGTCGATTACGGTTTCCGCAAGAGCGGCAGGTTCCTTCCGGGCCACGACTTCGGGCTCGAGCGGGCCAACCGGACGCAACGCACGGCCGCTGAAGAGTTCGGCCAGCATGATGACGATTGAGGTCAGAATGAAGGTTGCAAGCGTCGCGACGACGACGATCGGACCGATCTTCGGGAAATAGGGATCGACCGGTTCGACGGCCTGGGAGACCACGCGGGCATCCGCCGGGCTCGAATTCTTGTCGACGCGGGAAGCGGCTTCGCGGTAGCGGGCGAGATAGGTTTCCAGCAATTGCCGCTCAGCGGTCGCTTCGCGTTCCAGTGCGTTGAGGCCGACTTCATCTTCCCCTGCCCTGGCGCTATCAGCCTTCAACGTGTTCGACTGGCCGACGAGCTGCTGCTCGCGCAGTTGCGCCACCTTGGCTTCATTCTCGATGCTGGCAAGGATCTTCTTAGTTTCACGGTCGATCTGCTGGCGGATGTCGGCGAGCTGAGCGCGCAGGCTCCTCAGCCGCGGGTGGCCATCCATCAGCGTCGTGGAGAGATCAGAAATCTGCGATTCCAGATTGGACTCTGTCGCCTTCAGCCGCTGGATCGTCTGCGAGCCCGAAACATCGGCGAGCGTATCGGTGGAACGGCCGGTGGCCAGTGCGCTGCGAACGGCCTGGGCCCGTGCCTCGGCATTGGCCCTCTCGCCGCGCACCTGCGCCAGTTGGCCGGAAATGTCGGCAAGCTGCTGCGTCGCGAAGGTATTGTTATCGCTGGTTTGCAAGAGACCGTTGGCGGAGCGATAGTCGGCGACCTTCTTCTCGGCTTCGTTGACCTTGTTGCGCAGATTGGCGATCTCGGGCTCCAGCCAGCGGGTCGCCTCGGTATTGGAATCAAGCTTGGCACCGCTTTGCATCGACAGGTAGACCTGCGCCATAGCGTTCGGAACGCTGGCCGCCAAATCCGGAGCGCGGGAGGTGAAGCTGATACCAATGACGCGCGAGCTGTTGATCTGATAGACCTGAAGCTTACTGGTGAAGGCGTCGAGCATCCGCTCTTCCGGCGCCTTGTCGAGCGGGCTCTTTTTCAGGTGCAACATGACAAGAATGTCGGAAAACGCCGAGCTCTTGGTGGCGGCATCGAACTCCGGGCGCTCGTAGAGCTTCAGGTTGGTAATCACCTGCTTGATGAGATCGGCCGATTGCAAGATCTGCACCTGGCTGGCGATGTTGAGTTCATCGAGCAGCGGACCGGAGCTGGCATCATTGTTCTGCGTCGTGGTCGCAAAGGCCGGCGCACGCTGTTCGATCAGAATGCGCGTTTCGCTGCGATATTCCGGCGAGACGATCTTGGCAACGGCAAATGCCAGACAAGCGCCGACCAGAGTGATGGCGATGACGCGTACCCGGCGCTGCCAAACGGCGCGAAAAAGCTGCGCTAGGTCAATATCGACATCCTGCTGGCTGCTGTTGACGCCGGGCATACACAAGAACTCCGTAATATAAAGCCGATTGAAGTGTAAACGACTATGGTAACCCAAGCGTTAATTGTATTTTTCATGTATTATTTTCGAGTTACCTAATAAAGAATGTAGAATTTTTCTTGCCCTTTACCGACCGTTAACCCTAACGGATCGATAACGGCGCTAGTGATTTTCCTCTCCTGAGAGCGCGAAATGCCCTTCGCAACGCCAAAGATTGTCCTGGCACTCGGCATGGCTGCCGTGAGCGCTGCGCTCAGTGGCTGCAATACCTATCAGCCGGCGCCGAAAGCCTTCAGTGAAGCAACGATTCAGCCTTATACGCTTGACAGCGGCGACCGCCTGCGCGTCACCGTGTTCGACCAGGAAGGCTTGACGAATACCTATACAGTCGATCAGGCCGGTTATATCGCCTTCCCGCTGATCGGCCAGGTCCCTGCCCGCGGCCGTACGCTGCAGCAGCTTTCCGGCCAGATCGCGCAGAAACTTCGCCAGGGCTATATCCGCGATCCCGATGTCACCATCGACATCGATCGCTATCGCTCCGTCTATATCATGGGTGAAGTCGGCCAGCCCGGTCAGTATTCCTACGTGCCCGGCATGACGATACAGAATGCCATCGCTGTTGCCGGCGGCTTTACCAGCCGCGCGAACCAGTCAAATGCCGACGTTACCCGCAAGATCAATGGTCATGTCATGACCGGACGGGTCGGCATCTCCGATCCGGTGCTGGCAGGCGACACGATCTACGTCCGCGAACGGCTATTCTGACCGCCCCGATCATGGCTAGACCGCTCCGCATCCTTCATTGCTTCAGATCTCCGGTCGGCGGGATATTCCGCCATGTCCGCGATCTGGCGGAGGAACAGAGCAAGGCGGGACATGCGGTCGGCATTCTCTGCGACAGCCTTACCGGCGGGGCGCATGAGGACCGGCTGTTCGACGATGTCAGACCTTTCCTGTCGCTCGGCGTGACGCGCCTGCCGATCCGGCGCCAGATTAGCCTGTCGGACGCCACGACGCTCTGGGACAGCTACAACAAAGTCAAAAGTTTGCGGCCGGATGTGCTGCATGGGCATGGCGCCAAGGGCGGCCTGCTTGCGCGCATCATCGGCTCAGCCTTGCGGGTGAACAGGTATCGCGTTGCCCGCCTTTATACTGCGCATGGAGGCAGCTTGCATTTCTCGCGCGCCTCGCCCCAAGGCATGCTGGTGCACAGCTTGGAGCGGATGCTGGAGTTTCTGACCGACGGACTGATCTTCATCTGCGAATTCGAGCGCCGAAGTTACGAAAGCAAGATCGGCAAGCCGCGGACGCGCACCGCAATGATCTACAACGGCATCAGTGGGCGCGATTTCCGGAACATACCCACACGATCTGACTCTGTGCATTTCGTCTATATCGGCATGCTGCGGGACCTGAAGGGTCCCGATCTGTTTGTGGAAGCCTTCGCCAAGACCGAACGGCGGATCGGCCGGCCTTTGTCCGCATTGATGATCGGCGACGGACCGGACAAGGACAAATACCGTACTATGATGATACAGCGTGGCCTTGGTCACCGCATCGGCATGCTGCCCGCCATGCGCGTGCATGAGGCCTTCGCCATGTCGCAGAATGTCGTCGTTCCCTCACGCGCCGAAGCCATGCCCTATATCGTGCTGGAGGCTCTCGCTGCCGAGAAGACGGTGATCGCCTCGCGCGTCGGCGGCATTGCCGAAGCGCTTGGCGAGCAAAGCCCTGCGCTTGCCGAAGCAGGCGATGCCGACGATCTCTCCCGTGTCATGGCGGCGGCAATCAGCGAGCCGCAATGGCGTCAGCACACCATGCCGAAAATCGAGACGATCCGGTCGGCATTTTCGGCGTCCGTCATGGCGAAGGAAACTATAGACCTATATTATGATATACTTGAATTGGGCGGCAAACATTAGAATACAATCAAGTGTTGTAAACGTTTATTAGCTCATATCTGTTAGGCCATCTCCGGTAACGACCGGATGAATTGCCATGAACCATATTGAAGAGTCCTCGCAATTTAACTTGGACAATATTCGCAAGCAGGTCTCGGAAATTCGCACTCGCGGCACTGAGGAACAGAGCGGCGATCATCAGGCCGGCGACATCAACGCCTATGCCCGCCAGATCGCCGAACAATTTCGCGAGAGCAATCAGACGCCGGCCATCATCATCGGGCAATACCGGCTTTTCGAATTCCTGTCGTTGCTTGCCGTGGGGCTGGCGGTTCTCTTCTTCCAGACCACGCCCGGCGCCCATCCCTTCCTGTCGCAGGCGGCGGTGACGATCGCGCTTTGCGGTCTCGCCATCGTCTTCCTGCAGGTGGCCGACGCCTATCAGATCCCGATACTGCGCGCGCCGCATCGTTTCCCGCAGCGTATCCTGGTGTCATGGGTGGCCGCGTTTGCTGTGATGGTTCTTGCCCTCCTGCCCTTCGACGTCAACCATATCTATTCGATCCGCGCTCTCGGGATCTGGCTTGCCGCCGGCACAATCTTCCTCGTCGCCGCACGTGCCGTGTTCGCCTATGGCATCCGCAACTGGGCCCGCAACGGTCTCATGGAGCGGCGCGCCGTCATCGTTGGCGGCGGTGAACCGGCCAAGGAGTTGATCCGCGCGCTGGAGCATCAGTCTGACAACGATATCCGCATCTGCGGCATCTTCGATGATCGCGGCGAGAAACGTTCGCCGGTGATGGTCGCCGGTTACCCGAAACTCGGCACTGTCGCCGAGCTGGTGGAATTCGCCCGGCTAACGCGCATCGACATGCTGATCATCGCGCTGCCGATCAGCGCCGAGGATCGCATTCTGCAGCTTCTCAGGAAGCTTTGGGTGCTGCCCGTCGACATTCGCCTGGCAGCGCATGCCAATAAGTTGCGCTTCCGCCCGCGCTCTTATTCCCATGTCGGCGCGGTGCCGATGCTCGATATCTTCAACAAGCCGATCCGTGATTGGGACGGCGTCGCCAAGCGCATTTTCGATGTCTTCTTCAGCCTGCTCGCGCTCTGCCTGCTCTGGCCGATCATGCTCGGAGCCGCAATTGCCGTGAAGGCGACATCGAAGGGACCGGTCTTCTTCATGCAGAAGCGCCACGGCTTCAACAACGAGATCATCAACGTCTTCAAGTTCCGCTCGATGTACACCAACATGAGCGACCCGACGGCCCGCATTGCCGTGACGAAGAACGATCCCCGGGTGACACCGGTCGGACGTTTCATCCGCAAGACCTCGATCGACGAATTGCCGCAGCTCTTCAACGTGCTGCTCGGCAATCTGTCGCTCGTCGGCCCGCGCCCGCATGCCGTATTGGCGGCGAGCCACAATCGCATTTATGCCGATGTGGTCGAAGGCTATTTCGCCCGCCATCGCGTCAAGCCCGGCGTCACGGGCTGGGCACAGATCAACGGCTGGCGCGGCGAGATCGACAGCGATGACAAGATCAAGTTCCGCACGGCTTACGATCTCTACTATATCGAGAACTGGTCGCTGTATTTCGATCTGAAAATCCTGTGGCTGACTCCCTTCCGCCTCCTCAACACGGAAAACGCCTATTGACCGCGATCGATCTCCCCTATCGGCGCGTCGACCGACCTCAGCTCGCAGCATTGCGGCTGGTCCGCACGGCTTGCGTTGCTTTCGGGGTCTTTCTATCGGGCTTCGTCATCGCCGAACCGGCGCCCTATGAGCTATGGGTCGCCTTTCTCATCGGCACCTGGTTCATCCTTGGGCTGAAGATCTCACGCAATGTCGCGCCGCTTCTGGCGCTGTTCCTGACGTTCAACGTCGGCGGCATGCTGTCGCTGACGCAGATGCGCGACCTCGGGGCAAACTCCCATCTCGACGGACCGATCTATGTGGCCGTTTCCACCTTCCTGGCGCTGAGCTCGGTCTTCTATGCCGCGATTATCGAAGACAGCGAAAAGCGGTTGAAGCTAATCTTCAACACCTGGGTAGTCGCCGCGCTGATTACGGCAAGCCTCGGCATTCTCGGCTATTTCCACGCCTTTCCAGGCGCTGAAATCTTCACCCGCTATGACCGCGCCATGGGCGTATTCCAGGACCCCAATGTCTTCGGTCCCTACCTGGTGACACCGAGCATCTATCTCATGCACGGCATCCTGATCGGCGACCTGAAGAAGGCGCCGATCAAGGCGCTCTGCCTGTTCGTGCTGGCCTTCGGCATCTTTCTCTCCTTCTCTCGCGCCGCATGGGGCTTGTTCTCCTTCGCGTCGGCGATGCTGATCTTTTGCATGCTGCTGCAGCACCGCAGCAATGCCTTCCGGCTGCGCATTCTGGTGATGTCTTTGGCGGCAATCATTTTCATGGTCCTGCTCCTGGTCGTCGCGCTGCAGTTCCATCAGGTGAGCGACCTGTTCTCGACGCGCACCCAGCTCGTGCAGGATTATGATGGCGGTCATCTCGGTCGTTTCGAGCGCCATCGCATCGGATTCATGCTGTCGATGGAAAGGCCGCTCGGCATCGGCCCGCTCGTCTTTTCCACCCTGTTTCGCGAGGACGAGCACAATATCTGGCTGAAGACGCTGACCACCTATGGCTGGCTCGGCTTCTTCTGCTGGGTCAGCATGATCTGCTGGACCATCTATATCGGCTTCCGCAACTTTTTGAAGGACCGGCCCTGGCAGCCCTACTTGACGATCGCCTGGATCGTCATTCTCGGCCATGTCGGCATCGGCAATGTCATCGACACCGATCATTGGCGCCATCTCTACATGCTGATCGGCATCGTCTGGGGCTGCGGGGCACTCGAGCAACAGTATCAGCGTAGCTTGGCCCGAAGGGAAGCAGCATCGTGAACATGAATGTCGGCATCAAACGCCTGTCGCTGCTGCAAGTTCTCGAACCAAGCGGCGGCGGTTCCGGGCGGCACTTCCTCGATCTCTGCCGCGCCATGCAGCGCCGCGGCCATTCGGTGACGGCGATCTATTCGCCTTTGCGCGCCGAAGCAGCTTTCGTCGCCGAATTGGAGGGGATGGGCCTCGACAGCGTCATCTCTCTTGCCATGCGGCGCGCGCCGGGACCTTGGGATATCACCGCTTGGTGGCAAATTCGGAAAATCGTCGCACAGCACGGGCCGTTTCATCTCATTCATGGCCACAGCTCCAAGGCCGGAGCGCTGACGCGGCTGAGATTACCAGGCCCGCATATCCCGGTGCTTTACACCCCGCACGCCTTCCGCACCATGGACCCGACACTCGGAAGCCGGGGCCGGATGATCTATGGCGGCATCGAGAGGCTGCTTGGTAACTGGCTGTCCGACCGCCTGATCTGCGTGTCCCGCGATGAATATAATCATGCGCTGTCGATCGGTATTCCGGAGGGGCGGCTGCGGATCGTCGTCAACGGCGTCAGCGCCCCGCCATCCGGTCAGCGCGCCGCCATCCGTGCGCGTTATGGAATACCGCAGGACGCCCTGCTCTTCGGTTTCGTCGGCCGGCTGACGCCGCAGAAAGCGCCGGAGCGGCTGGTCGAAGCTTTTGCCCGCGTCGCCAAAGACTTACCACAGGCGCGCCTGCTGATGATTGGCATCGGCGAACTGGCCGAGACCGTCGGCAGCATGATCAAGGCCGCCGGCCTCGAAGATCGCGCCCATCTCGATAGCTCTATTCCCGGCGCCACCGCGGTCGACGCCTTCGATGTCGTCGTCATGCCGAGCCGCTACGAGGCCATGTCCTATGTCATGCTGGAAGCTGCCGCCGGCGGCAAGCCGCTGCTGCTGACCGATGTCGGCGGCGCACGCACCGTGATCGAGCCCGGCAAGAACGGCTATATCGTCGCCAACAGCGACGACCCCGCAGAACTGGCCGCGGCGATGATGCGCTTTGCCGATCCCAAATTGCTGCGCAGCTTCACCACCGAGGCCCGGCGACGCAAGGACGGCTATACGCTCGCCGGCATGGCGGATGCGACGGAGGCAATCTACTTCGAATTGCTCGGCCATCGCGTCCCTAACTTCCTGAGAACGCCGGAAAAAGTGGCGCTGCGCAGCGCGTCCTGAAGCAAGCGACGGGAATGCAACCACATCTCAAATTTGCGCATGATCCGATCCGAAAATCGGTTCCGATTTTCAGATTTATGCGCTAAATTTCAGTCATGACCACATCAGCGCAACTACGCGGCGCACGCGCCATGCTCGGACTGACAATAGAAACGCTTGCCGTCGAGAGCAAATTGTCCGTAACGACGATTGAAACGCTGGAAGAGGACGTCAGTTCGGGGGATGCCAAGGCGTTGGTCGCCTTGCGTACCGCCCTCGAAGCCCGCGGCATATCGTTCATCGCCAGCGGGAGCGACGAAGCCGGCGGCGCCGGCATCCGCTTCAAGCATTGGGCGGAAGATGGCGGCATCCGGCCGGAAAACCTGAACGCCACCAACGACGATTGAGGCTTACGCCAGGCCCCAGTTCCGAACCAGTTGCTCTGGCGCGGAGAGAGCAGCGCGCAAGATGAAGCGTTCGGTATCGTTGGCCGGCTCCCTGCCCTCGGCGATGGGACCAATCGGCAAGCCATGGCCGAAATCGTTCAAAGTCACCAGTTCCAGCACGATATCGCCATAGTCGTTACGCCATTCGCGCCGCTCGCCGCCTTCGAACAGGCGCAACCGGCCCTTGGTCTGCGGCCGCCCATGCACGGCCAGCCACTGCGCCACCGACGCTTCGGCATTGCCGAACGAAACGACGCCGTCATCGGTCCCATGCCAGATGGAGACCGCCGGAAAACGGGTGGCATCCGGCGAGGCTTCGCGGACGAGTTCGGCCCATTTTTCGGCCGGGCGCGCGGCGGCTCTCTTCATCACATCCAGCGCAGACATGGCATCGCGGGCGGCACCGAAAGGTAAGCCGCCGATGACGGCGCCGGCAGCAAACAGCTCCGGATAGGTGGCGAGCAGCGCCGACGCCATGGCGCCGCCGGCCGACAGGCCCATGACGAAGATCTTGCTGTCGTCGATATCATGCAGCCGGCGGCTGAAATCGATCATCTCGCGGATCGAACCCAGCTCGCCGCGATCGCGCGTCACCAGGCTCGGGCGGAACCAATTGAAACAGAGATTGGCATTGTTGGCCGGCTTCTGCCCGGCATAAAGCACGGCGAAACCGTGCTGGCGCGCCAGGGCCGTCCAGCCGCTGGCGCGATCGAAATCCTCGGCATTCTGGTGACAGCCATGTAAGACGACGACCAGCGGCATCGGACCTTGGACACCTGCCGGCACATATTCCAGCATGCGCAGATCGCCAGGGTTGCGCCCAAACCACAGGACCTCCGTCAGACGCTGCGGCACTAGCTGCGTGGAGACGCGCCGGCGTGCCGGCTGCGATCGCGGCCGCGTCACGGGGAATTTGAGCTGTGGCAGCTCAACGGAATCAACGAGCAAACGGCGAAGCCGGCTCGGAACTTTGAAATTCATCATGGACCTTTCAAATTATCCGCGCCCACCGTAGTTGATTTCATTTGGCGGGCGGGCCGCACATCGACCCCGCGGGGCAACGAGATCGAGTAATCGACTCTCCTTGTGCGATGCAGCAAATATAAGGCAGCGACGCAGGTTCGAGCAGGCACAATGCGTCATTGCTGCTATGTGAAATCGGCTTAAAGCGATCAGATGATTGAAGAAAAAAGCGTCAGAGATAGGCTTTCGCAAGCGCAAGAAGCTTTGCATCTTCTTTCACGCCCTGGCGATAGAGCTGAATCATCAGGGCACCCAGGCGTTCGCCCTCCTGGCTGCGGGGACTAATGCCGCGATCCATGCAGACGGCATCCAACACCTTTTCCAAACGATCCAGATCGTCGGAAAACAGGGGTAGATCCTGCGGGTGAATGGAGGTTTCTAACATGGCGCCGCCTCGTCCGTCGGGCCGCACGCAAATACGGTCGCCGGTGCCCGTTTGTTTAACCGACGATACAGAAAGTGACTATGCGCCCTGCCCGGAGGCTTGGCAAGCAAGGTTTTGTGGGAACGGCTCTTTATCTCGAAGCACTCTGACTCCGAGGAATATGCTCGCAATTCTCACAAGACTACAATTTTAAGTTACGCCATCACCAAGCCTTCACCGATGCCTGACATAAAGGACAAGAAACGGAGGCTTCCTGATGAACAAACGTCTGATCTCGGCGACACTTTGCATGCTTCTGCTCGGCGCCGCGGCGCCGGCCTCTTCGCAGTCCCTTTCGGCGTTGCCGCTGCGCAACCCGCGCCAGGTTCCCGATGGCTATATCTCCGTGCAATCCGGGATATCGCTTTCCGTCCCGATCACGGATGGCAGCGATGAAAAACAGCAGCAGGATGCGATCAAATCCTTCTATCGCATCGCCGCCAGCAACTGCACCGTGCTGCTCGATACTATTGCCGACGATTGCCAGATCAACGCGCTTTCCAGCAACACCGATGTCACCAATATGGACGGTCGCGGGCCGAAGCTGACAGTGCGCGGCCAGATCACGATGGCTGTCAAGCTGAAGCCTACCGCCGGCGCCGCGAAGTGAATAAAGGTTCCGCTTAGGCATCCGGCAGCAGGGAAGCCAACGGATCGGTAAGAAATCTTGGCGATAATTTCCTCGCAATTGAGGAATGAAGCCATGGCAAAAACGAAACGACGCACGCGGCGCAAGCCGCAAGCTAAAGCGGGCAATTCGATGTGGCTGTGGGGCACGGTCGGTCTGGCCGCCATAGCAGGCATTTTCGCCTATGAGCATCGCCGGGATATGCCTTCGTTGCAGGGCTATGCCGGCGCCGCCGCCGTTCGGCACGTGCCGCAGGACGCGCCGTTGCCGACGGCCAAGCCGAAGCCCAAAATGGTTGCCGTCGTTCCCGAACACCCGACCTCGGCGCTGCCGGTCCCGCCAAACGTTATTCCCGTTGCCGTGCCGGCGGATCGGACGCTGGCCGCTGCCCCGCCTGAAGCCGCCGGACGATTCGGCCTGTGCGGCGGCGAAACCGGCATCAACTGCGTCGTCGACGGCAACACCTTCTGGCAGAATGGAATCAAAATCCGCCTGGCGGATATCGATGTCCCTGACATCGAGCCCTCGCATTGCGCCGGCGAGCGGCAAAAAGCCACCGCCGCGAAGCTGCGACTGCAAGCCCTTCTCAACCGCGACACCTTCGTGCTCTCCGCCAGCGGGCGGGGTGACGATCAACAGGGTAGCAAATTCCGCATCGCCATGCGGGCCGGCCGATCCATCGGCGATCAAATGGTTGCGGAAGGACTGGCCCGCCGCTGGACGGGGCAGACAACATCGTGGTGCAGCTAAATCAATGAAAATTTGATTGGGAGTTCAAGGAGATAAATGGTCGGGGCGACTGGACTCGAACCAGCGACCCCTTGACCCCCAGTCAAGTGCGCTACCGGGCTGCGCTACGCCCCGACCTGCCGAAAAGGCTTGATTGCATTAGTCTGTCGGGCATGGCAGCGCAAGAGGTAAAATCGCACGTCGGGATAAAAACGGCATCAAGAGCGAGAAAAATTCTCGCTCTGCCGATCACCTGCATACGCGCCGAGGCCCGTGGCTAGGTTGGTATGTGTTGTCCGAGACGCGGTAGGACGGGTAGCGGTCGGCGCAGGCTTGCGCATGGCTGTCGTAGTAGCCTTCCGTGCGCTGCCTGTTGAAAAGCGTGCCGGTCACGAAGGATTTGAACAACACACCGCTGTCGGAATCATCCTCATAGTAACCGTCGAAGCCATGGTACTTATGGCCGCCGCGCCAATGGTTATGGCTGTGGCCATGCCCATGGTCGTGGACCTGAATGATATCGGATTGCTCCGGCACCGAGAGCGTGGGCATGGTGATGGCGCCGGCGGGCACAGCGGCGCTTGCTGCCAATAACAGACCAAAACCCAAGGCCGCTGCCGATCTTTTGATCGTACGCATGTGCAACTCCTTCGAATTCCAGCAGCAGCAAGCTCAACTTCGTAAGAGCCTTGCCGCCGACCACTCCGGCATTAGCTTTATATAGTGGCTTTGAACCAAGCTCACAGATGCCTTGCCGTCTTCCAGGCGGATTTTTCATTGAATAAGAAGTGATTAGAAAGTTACGGCGATGAAGCTCCTGATTGCCTTGCTGCTGTGCGGACCTTTGCTTGCCGCATGCACGACGACCAACCAATCCCTGCAGCCGATTCCCGGCAGCATCACCTATGGCGGCCAGCCGCATTTGAAGCTGACGCTATCGCCTCCGGGCACCCGATTGCCGCACCATTTCGTCAATCAGTGGGGCCAGGATGTCTATGAAACTTACATCATCCAGCCCGATCGCAGCCTGAAGCTCGTGAGTAGGGAAGAGATAACCCGGCCGTTCTAGCAGCGGCGGCACCCATCAACAAAAAACTCCGCCGGCGCAACACCGGCAGAGTTTTCATTTTTCGGCGAGATGATAGCCGTGGTGGTAGTGATTGTCGCTGACCGCAGCGCCGACGAGGACGTCGCCCGCTTTCGGTCGAAGATCGCTTCCGCTTAGAAATTCCGTTCGAAACGGAGGATGCCGGCGACCGTATCATCACTGATGAAGTCATAGTGCATGTAGGTCAATTCCGGCTCGATGAGCAGATCCTTGACCGGATTGAACTTGACGTTGGTGGTGGCCTCGAAAATCTTCGACTCGGTGTAGGCAAGCTGCAGGTTCCACTTCAGCTTTTCGTTGATGGGCACGCCCACGCCGCCCCATACGGCCCAGTCACCCCAGCCGCACTTTGCCCCGTGAACGACACCATCTGACGTCGTGCAGGCCGATTCATCCTGATAGGAGCCGGCATACTGGTTGAGCTTGTCACCATCCGTATTCCAACCGCCCATCAGGAATGCTTCCACGCCGCCGAACTTGGCATCGATGCGGGCCTTGATGGCACCCTCCTCGACGATTGAGTCATAACCACCGACGATTTTGAAGCCGAGGTTGCCGGTCGTGTAGCCCAAACCTGCAACAACGTCCGGCAAATAATGATCGGCCTTGGAGGTTACCCAAGCACCGCCATAGCTATCGGAATCCGATGTCGAGTTGCTGTCTTCCAGCGAAATGACGCCGGTGAAGCCGTTGCCGGCGTCATAGTTGTACGTCAACTGGTTGAGCTCATAGGGGCCGTCATAGATCGCATCGTCGTTGATGACGTCGCCGGCGTAACCGGCATAGAGGTTATACTGCGAATCGAGCTTGCCGACGGTGAAGCCGCCAAGGCTGATATTGGCAAACAGCAGCTTCGACGCGGTATCGCCTCCATCGTTCCATTCCCATCGCAGGATAAGATTTGTCTTCAGAGGACCGTATTCCGTGTCCGTCGCCGTATCGACCTTGAGCTCCGCGCGGTCATGCCAGAGCGTGCCGACCCTGCTGTTCGGATTATAGGCATCGTACCATTGGCCTTCCGTACGAACTTTGCCGCCGATCTTGAGGCAGGTTTCCGTGCCTGGAATGAAGAAATAGCCGGTGCCGTAGGCGTCGCAAATGCGCACATATTCCAGCGGCTCGGGTTCTGCCGCGACAACGGCGTCTGCCGCATGGGCACCGCTCACCGATGCCAATGCGGCGGCGGAGCCGAGAAGAAGGCTCTTGATGTTCATGGTGTCTCCATTCGAATATCCACCAGGATGGCTTTGCGGCGGGTGGTATCGGGCCGTGCCATAACCTGATTTAAGTCCCCTCATCTCGAGGGCGAAGCAACGAAGCTTCATCGCCGAAGCTGGACCCGGTATCGGGAGCTTGCAAGTTAATAAGCAGAGCAAACCAATCGTCACATTAATGTCGAATTCCATACGTGACAAAAATAACACTTACATTTGCTCAGTCGTCTGGCAAATGCTCGACATCCACATCTAAGAACTGACCCGGTTCAGCCAGCACGTATTTTAGCTGTATTGAATGACAGCAATAAATAATTACAATCCGCCGGTCGGGATTACCATCGTCTGCTGCAACCGGAACGGTGCAGATGACCAGATCAGCGGGAAAAGCCCATGTTTCTCAGAGTGCTCAGCATATCTCTCCTCACTGTCGGCATGGTCACGACAGCTATGGCAGCGTCAAGCGGTCATGGAGCTGGCGGCGATCGCGGTGGCTGGGGCGACAGTCCGGGCGCGGACGACCCTGGCAATTATCGCAACACCATTGTCGGTGATCGCGACACGAGCGACACGGTGGAGAAGGACCCGAACGCATGCTGGACGCTCCCTCGCTCCGCCGATGGAAAATCCATCGTTGCGCCGAGCCAGGCTAATCCCACTGTTCCACGCAGGTGCAACTGACCTCTGAAAATCATAACAGAAACTCAAACGTTGCAGGTTGTCAGCTTTTCCGGCGCGACCTCTGTCTTACCGCACCTGATCGAGCAAGCGCTTGCATTCCAGCAGGTCATAAAGCGTTTCCTGCAGCAGCGCCCGATCTTCCTTGCCGACGCTCGACTTGCCGATGGAAACATCGGGAGCTTCGTCTTCACCGCTGACGAAGTTGAAGAAGCGACGGCTGATCGGCGCCTTGGGACGGCCGACGATTTGGTCGTCGTCCGGAGAGCCGACGCGCGGCTCGGCTACGACCGGCTCCTGCGCAGTGGCCAGCGCCTCGACGCTCGCAAGATCGCCATGGCCGACGGCGATGACGAATTTGTTGCCATTGGTCTTCAGAAGCTTCTGAACGCCCTTGATCGTATAGCCGTGGTCATAGAGCAGATGACGGATGCCGTTCAGCAGATCGACGTCTTCCGGGCGATAGTAGCGCCGGCCGCCGCCGCGCTTCATCGGCTTGATTTGCGGGAAACGGGTCTCCCAGAAACGCAGGACATGCTGCGGCAGATCAAGGTCTTCCGCGACTTCGCTGATCGTGCGAAATGCATCCGGGCTCTTGTCCATCGTCATACCCCCACAGCATGGTTCCGGCGCCAGTCAGGCCGGATCATGCGAAACCCGATATCCGCACCGCGCCTTATCGCGATACGACTCATCATATTTCAACGGTTTGCCGGGAGAAATTCAAGTCGCCTCTTCAGCTCTTTCACAAGCAAGCCGAAAAATAACCGCGAACAGTCTGGAAAACTGCGTGCCAGAGCACATGCCCCGGCACAGCCAATATCTGTTTTGATGGATCAGGAAACGGGATTTGCCGGCCGGACTTTCGCCTTGCGGCTGGCATGGGCCTTCAGGATACGCGTCTTAAGGACGTTGGACGCCTTGAACGTCATCACACGGCGCGGAGAGATGGGCACCTCTTCGCCGGTCTTCGGGTTTCGACCAATGCGTTCGTTCTTGTCGCGCACCTGAAACGTCGCGAAGGAGGAGAGTTTTACCGTCTCGCCACGCACGATGGCGTTGCAAATTTCATCAATCACCGTTTCGACCAGTTCCGCCGACTCAGTCCGGGAGAGGCCAACTTTCCGGAATACCGACTCCGCCAAGTCCGCGCGCGTCACTGTCTTGCCCGTCATAGTTCCCCGCCCATATTGCTACGTAATTTTATCTAAGCTGCAAGAGACTATTGCCCTTGCACCAAACGGTCAAGCTCTTGTTAGGAATCGGATTTTAGAGACGCGGCCTACCAGCGCAGCAGGACGGCGCCCCAGGTAAAACCGCCCCCCATGGCTTCCAGCATCACCAGATCGCCCTTCTTGATCCGGCCGTCGCCTGCCGCTACGGCAAGCGCAAGCGGGATCGACGCCGCTGACGTATTGCCATGGAGATCCACGGTAACCACAACCTTCTCGGGAGCAATTCCGAGCTTCTTGGCTGAGCCGTCGATGATGCGGCGGTTTGCCTGATGCGGCACCAGCCAGTCGAGATCGTCCGCTGTCACTTCCGCCGCTTCGAAGGTGGCCTGGATGACATCGGTGATCATGCCGACGGCATGTTTGAACACTTCCCGGCCTGCCATATGCAGCACGCCAACCGTTCCTGTCGAGGAAGGGCCGCCATCGACGTAGAGCTTGTCCTTGTGGGCACCGTCTGAACGCAGGCTCGCTGTCAGCACGCCACGATCAGTGCTGACGCCGGTCCCCTCGCCTGCTTCGAGGATCAGCGCGCCGGCACCGTCGCCGAAGAGGACGCAGGTCGTGCGGTCCGTCCAGTCGAGAATGCGGGAGAATGTTTCGGCGCCGATGACGAGCACGCGCTTGGCAACGCCGCCACGAATATAGGCGTCGGCGGTCGTCACCGCATAGACGAAGCCCGAACAGACAGCCTGGACATCGAAGGCAAAGCCATGATGCATGCCGAGGCGGTTCTGGATGTTCACCGCGGTGGCGGGAAAGGTGTTATCCGGCGTCGAGGTGGCGACAATGATCAGGTCGAGATCGTCGGCCGTCAGGCCGGCATTGGCAAGGGCTGCCCGCGCCGCCTGCTCACCGAGCGAGGCGGTGGTTTCGCCTTCGCCGGCAATGTAACGCTGGCGGATGCCGGTGCGCTGGATAATCCAATCATCGCTGGTGTCGACGACTTGCTCCATCTCGCGATTGGTCATGACGCGCTTGGGGAGCGCCGAGCCAAATCCGCGAACAACTGAACGGATCATTCTTGTTATACCCCGTCGCTCATGCCGCTTCCGGTCCGATCGGCGGCTGCCGTTTGGCATGATATTTTTTCAGATCGTTTTCTATCTTTTGGGTGAGGCCATTCTTGGCCATGTCATAGCCGACATCGATGGCCGCCGCAAAAGCCTCGGCATTGGCGCCGCCATGGCTCTTGATGACGATACCGTTGAGGCCGAGGAAGACGCCGCCATTGACCTTGCTCGGATCGAGCTTCTCGCGCAGCAGGTCGAAGGCGCCCTTGGCAAAGATATAGCCGATGCGGGCCAGCAGCGTGCGCGTCATGGCCGCGCGCAGATAAGCGCCGATCTGCTTTGCCGTGCCCTCGGCCGCCTTCAATGCGATATTGCCGGAGAAACCCTCCGTCACCACCACATCGACGGTGCCCTTGCCGATATCGTCGCCCTCGACGAAGCCGAAATATTCGAGCGATTCGAGATTGGCTTCGCGGATCAGGCGGCCGGCTTCCTTGACGTCTTCCTGGCCCTTGATTTCTTCAACGCCGACATTCAGCAGGCCGATGGTCGGTCGCTCGATCTCAAAGAGCGCGCGCGCCATGGCGCCACCCATCAAGGCGAAATCCAGCAATTGCTGCGAATCGGCGCCGATGGTCGCGCCGACATCGAGCACGATGCTTTCGCCCCGCAGCGTCGGCCAGATTGCGGCGATCGCGGGACGTTCGATGTTGGCCATCGTGCGCAGGCAGAATTTTGCCATAGCCATCAGCGCACCGGTATTGCCGGCGGAAACGACGACATCGGCGTCGCCGACCTTCACTGCCTCGATCGAGCGCCACATGCTGGAAATATAGCGGCCGCGGCGCAGGGCCTGGCTCGGCTTTTCATCCATGCTGATGGCGACATCGCATTCATGAAAGACGGATTTTTCCCGAAGTTTCGGATATTTGCCGAGGACCGCTTCGCAACGATCCTTCTGGCCATACATGACGAACGTAATGTCGGGATGCCTATCCAGCGCCTTGGCCGCGCCAGGAATGACAACCTCAGGGCCGAAGTCGCCACCCATTAGGTCAAGAGAAATTCTGATCACGCGTCCCTAGTCCTTTTTGTCCGCCGGGCCCGGCGAATTTGGCGTCAAAATACCGGTTTCTCCTCGCGTTACAACTGAATTGTGTTCAATTGCCAGAGGGGTCTATTCCTTTTTCCAGTCTTTCAGGACAGCGAAAGGCGACGGTTTCTTGTCATCTTCACCACTGTCCTCGATATGACCTTCGAACTCGATGCCGGGCTTGCGCGGATAGGGATCAATGGCGAGCGCGGCAAATTCGGTAACGACTGCCCCGGCATCGATCGTATCGCCGATGAAGGTTTCCGGAAGATCCGGGCCGTCGGGGTCGAGCACCATTTCGCCTGCATCCATGGACGGCGCCCGCGCGAGCTTCGAATCCTCGGGGATGAAAATATGCTCGAAATCCTCGTCGATCTCCGATTCGACCGGCTCCAGCGTCACCACACAGGCCTGGACGATCTTTGCGCGAACATTGCCCTTGAGGCGGATGCCGTCGCGCTTCCAGCGGGAAATCTTCAGATCTGCCGAGAGGCTCTCCACGGAAAGCACATCCCAAAGCGCAGCCAAGCCAACAAGCTCCCTCTTGTCGGCTTCGAGATGCACGTCCACCGGGTTGGCGGAGATATGGCCGACCTTCACCGGATAGGAAAAGGGCGTTTCGTCGGAGTTGGTTCTTTTCATTTTTGTCTCCTAAGGTGCGTCTTTGCCGATTTCAGGCGGCTGCGGCAGCGTTGCGGAGCCGGTGGCGATCTCGGTTTCTGCGATCCCTGACAGATGCGTCTCGGCGGTCATCATCCAATCCGCAAGAGCAATCATCGAGGGAGCTCCCTCGCCTGCCTTGGGATAGATATTGCGCCGGAGGGCAGCGGCCAGCGCGACACGGTCGTTCCCGTCCATCGCGGCGGCATAGCTCTCCAGCCGCCCGTAAAACATACCGGCCAGTTTCTTCATCCGCTTCGGCACGCTGTTGTCGCCGATTCCGAGTTCGCGGATCGAATAGTCGATATCCTCAAAAAAGGCATCGACGATTTCCTGGGCAAGCTCCTGGCCGCTGGTTTCAGACGAACGTGTACGGCGGAAAAATAGGATCATCACCGCCGACAGCAGCTCGAAACGACCCATCACCGTGTCCGGCACATCATAATCCGTATAGAAAACCGGCAGGCGCGCCATCGCGGTCAGGGTGTCATATTGCCTGACGACGATGAGCTGGTTGTGATTTCTTTTGCGGAAGAGCCCAAAAATCATGAAAATTCCCGGAATTGGCTCATTCAGAGCGCCCCGTTGCGCTCGGCCTTGTTGCATCCACTTGAAAGCTGGTTTACCGAAGCAGGCGCGAATTGCAATGCCGTTTGTGCCCGCTTCAAGGTCCCGCCCCAGCCGTCGTCACTCTCCGTGCATGATTGGTGATGAAGAGTGCCGAACAACATCGTTGAGCCTTCCGCAATCGCGGAATGGCCACAATGATGTGCACAGCAAGGTCATATCGGCCGTTCGGCCATCGGTTTGATTCATTAGGGGAGATGAGATGTCGTTGACGAGACGGTATTTCAAGTCTGACAGAACTTTCATCAGTAGTGCCGCTATCGCTCTGGTGATTGCCACCGCGGGGCTCGCGGGCTGCCAGACCAGCGAGGTCATGAACAACGGCTACATCTTCGACCAGCAAGCGCTCAATCTCGTGCCCGTCGGCTCGAGCCGCGAGCAGGTGCTGCTTTCGCTCGGCACGCCGTCGACGACGGCGACCTTCGATGGCGAAGTCTTCTATTACATCTCCCAGAAACGCACGCGCGCCGTGGCCTTCATGAAGCCGAAGCTGGTCGACCAAAACATTCTGGCGATCTATTTCGACAAGGACGGCGTGGTGAAGCAGGAAGCCAACTACACGCTGAAGGACGGCCGGGTTTTCGACATGATCAGCCGCACGACGCCGACCGGCGGTCGCGACATGACCTTCCTGCAACAGATCCTGCAGGGCGGCGGCAACGGCATCAACGGCGCGAAGAACTTCCTCAACAACCTCAACGCCGGCCAATAAGCTGGCGATACCCCATCAAAAAACCCGCGAAGCGCAGGCTTCGCGGGTTTTTCATTTGTTCAGCCCTCGCTCTTATCCGGCGAGAACGGCAAGCAGCAGCAGCGCGACGATATTGGTGATCTTGATTGCCGGGTTGACGGCGGGACCGGCTGTGTCCTTGTAGGGATCCCCGACAGTGTCGCCCGTGACGGAAGCCTTGTGCGCCTCCGAGCCCTTCAGGTGACGCGCACCATCCTTATCGACGAAACCGTCTTCGAAGCTCTTCTTGGCATTGTCCCAGGCACCGCCGCCCGACGTCATGGAAATGGCGACGAACAGGCCGTTGATGATGACGCCCAGCAGCGAGGCGCCGAGCGCGGCAAATGCCGAAGCTTTCGAGCCGGAGATCAATAGCACGCCGAAATAGACGACGATCGGCGCCAGTACCGGCAGCAGGGACGGAATGATCATCTCGCGAATGGCGGCCTTGGTCAGAAGGTCGACAGCGCGGCCATAATCGGGGCGTTCGGTGCCCTTCATGATGCCCGGCTTTTCACGGAACTGCTTACGCACCTCTTCGACGATTGCGCCGGCCGCACGGCCGACGGCCGTCATGGCGATGCCGCCGAAGAGATAGGGAATCAGGCCGCCAAACAGCAGGCCGGCGACGACATAAGGGTTGGAGAGATCAAAGGATATCGTACCCACATTCGTGAAATAGGGGAACTGATCGCCATGGGCCGCGAAATATTTCAAATCGTTCGAATAGGCGGCAAAGAGCACCAGAGCGCCGAGACCGGCCGAGCCGATGGCATAACCCTTCGTCACCGCCTTGGTGGTGTTACCGACAGCGTCCAGCGCGTCGGTCGATTTGCGCACTTCCGGCGGAAGATGCGACATTTCGGCGATGCCGCCGGCATTGTCGGTGACCGGACCGAAGGCGTCCAGCGCAACAATCATCCCGGCGAGACCGAGCATGGCTGTGACCGCGATACCGGTGCCGAACAGGCCGCCGAGCTGATAGGTGGCAAGGATACCGCCGACGATGACGATTGCCGGCAGTGCCGTCGATTCGAGTGAAACGGCGAGGCCCTGAATCACGTTGGTGCCATGGCCGGTGACCGAGGCCTGGGCGATGGAATTGACCGGGCGCTTGTTGGTGCCGGTATAATATTCAGTGATGACGACGATCAGCGCCGTGACGATCAGGCCGACGATACCGCAAAAGAACAGCCTCGTGCCGGTGACTTCGAAACCTGCGGTAGCGCCGATCGAACCCCAGCCGACGGTCACAGACGTGGCGGCAGCAAGACCAATGATCGACAGAACGCCCGTGGCAATCAGGCCCTTGTAGAGCGCGCCCATGATCGAGCCGTTTACGCCGAGCTTGACGAAGAAAGTGCCGATGATCGAGGTGATGATGCAGGCGCCGCAGACCGCCAGCGGATAGATCATCGCGGAGGCGAGAATTGGCGTGCCGGCGAAGAAGATCGCGGCGAGCACCATGGTCGCCACGACGGAGACCGCATAGGTTTCGAAGAGGTCGGCGGCCATGCCGGCGCAGTCTCCGACGTTGTCGCCAACATTGTCAGCGATGGTGGCGGGATTGCGCGGGTCATCCTCGGGAATGCCGGCTTCCACCTTGCCGACGAGGTCGCCGCCGACATCGGCGCCCTTGGTGAAGATACCGCCGCCGAGACGGGCAAAGATCGAGATCAGCGAGGCGCCGAAGCCGAGCGCCACCAGCGCATCGATGACGTCGCGCGAGCCCGGCTCATGGCCGAGAATACCCGTCAGCACGTAGAAATAGATGGAGACGCCGAGCAGAGCGAGGCCGGCGACCAGCATGCCGGTGATGGCGCCCGACTTGAAGGCGATGTCGAGGCCGGCCGACAGGCTATGCGAGGAGGCCTGTGCGGTGCGGACATTGGCCCGCACGGAGACATGCATGCCGATGAAACCGGCGGCACCCGACAGGATAGCGCCGATCAGGAAACCGATGGCGGCTTCGCCCGACAGGAGCAGCCAGGCCAGGATGAAAACGATGACGCCGACAATGGCAATGGTTCTGTATTGACGCGCCAGATAGGCTTGCGCGCCTTCTCGAATATAGCCTGCAATCTCCTGCATGCGTGCATTGCCCTGGTCGGCTGACAGCACCGACCGGGTTGCCCAGACGGCGTAGATCACCGAGAGCAGTCCGCACGCGATAACACCTAACAGAATCGACATTTCGCTTTTTCCCTCCAAAAAAGCCGGCGGTTCACTCCCCCTCCGGCCGCCCGCGACAATGGCCTGCCCCCTCCTCCCAAGGGGGTCGGCAAATGTGCAAGGGGAGATTGCGTTTGGGAAAACGTCGCGTCAAGACCGCCCGCGGGTAAAACACCCGATGGAAGTTCAAAAGAATGTCGCTTGGTGAAATCAGGCGCGAGCGAAAGAAACGAAACCGGCAGGGATCAAGCGCCGGCCTGACGTCGGGCCTTATTTCTTGGCTTCGCTGCGAACCTGCTTGGCGATTCGGTCGAGCACGGCGTTGACGAGCTTCGGCTCATCCTCTTCAAAAAAGGCGTGAGCGATCTCGACATATTCGGTGACGATGACCGGGACCGGCACGTCCTTGCGGTCGAGAAGCTCGAAGGTGCCGGCACGCAGGATGGCACGCACGGTGCTGTCGAGACGCGATAGCGCCCAATCGTCCTGCAGGGCGGAGCCGATCAGCGGATCGAGCCGGGTCTGCTCGCGCACGACACCGGCGACGATGGAACGGAACCAGGATGCGTCGGCCTTCAGATAGGTCTCGCCGTCCAGCTCCTGTCCGAGACGGTGTGCCTCGTATTCGGCTACCACCTCCAACACGCCGGTACCGCCGATATCCATCTGATAGAGCGCCTGAACGGCGGCAAGGCGTGCTGCCCCCCGCTGGTTCGCGGTCTTTGCCGGTCGCTCGTTATCCTGATTGCTCATGAACTTATGCACCCAACTTTTGTTTCAGCGCGATCATCGTCAGCGCTGCGCGGGCGGCGAAGCCACCCTTGTCCTTGTCCGAGCGGCGCACGCGCACCCAGGCCTGATCGTCGTTTTCGACCGTCAGGATCCCGTTGCCGATCGCCAGAGATTCGCTGACGGCCAGATCCATCAGCGCACGCGAAGATTCGTTGGAGACGATGTCGAAATGATAGGTCTCGCCGCGGATGACCATACCGAGGGCGACATAGCCGTCATATTCGGTGCCCCCGTTGTCGGCGCCGTCAAGTGCCATGGCGATGGCGGCCGGAATCTCCAGGGCGCCGGGCACGGTGACGACGTCATAGGTCGCGCCGGCTTCTTCGAGCGCGGTCTTGGCGCCGTCGAGAAGAGCGTCGGCCATGTCATCGTAGAAGCGGGCTTCAACGATGAGGATGTGGGCATTGGTAGAGCTGGACATACGTCACCTGCTAAATGAGAGGGCGGGCAGCACCTTGATAAGGGCGGGTCAAACCACGGCGGGCCGCGCTTGGCAAGTGTTTTTCGGATGCCTGCGCCAATTCTAATCCGGATTTGAGGAACATTGATCCGTGCCAGAAATTGTATCTTCCGCCAGCTCACTCGCTTCGCTAATAATTTGCTACTGGCAGGGAGGAACCTGATGACAGAAAAAACCAGATGCGCTGTCAACCTCGGCGAGCTACACCTCGATCATTGGCAGCAGGGAGATTTTTTTGCCGGCAGCGATGTCTCCTTCGGCGCACTGCTCGGGCTGAAGGATCTTGGCATCAGCTACAATGAAGTGCCGCCCGGCAAATCCGGCTGTCCATTTCACAATCATCACGTCGAGGAAGAGCTCTTCGTCATTTTAGAGGGCGAAGGCGAATATCGCTTCGGGAGCGAACGTTTCCTGGTTGCGAAAGGCGATGTCCTCGGAGCGCCCGCCGGCGGCCAGGAAACTGCCCATCAGCTCATCAATATCGGCCCGAGCGTGCTGATCTATCTCGTCATCTCAACCAAAGCCAGGACGGAGATCGTCGAATATCCCGACTCCGGCAAGTTCATGGCGAAAACCAATCGCCCCGGCGAGGCGCCGCGACGCTTCAGCTTCATCGGGCGCGAAGACGGCGCCGTGGATTATTGGGACGGCGAGCCGGGAGCATAAACAGATGCACATGAACGCAGAAACGGCAGACAGGAAGGAAGCCGCTCCCGCCATGACCATAATTCCGACGCTGATGACCGAACGCCTCATCCTCCGCTCGCACCGGCTGGAGGATTTCGAAGAATATACCGCCTTCTGGACGCAGGAAGATCTTGTCCGCTACATCGGCGGCGAGACGTCGACGCGCGAACAGGCCTGGTCGCGCCTGCTGCGTTATGCCGGTATGTGGCACCATCTGGGCTTCGGTTTCTTCGCCGTCGAAGAACGTCAGAGCGGCCGCTTCATCGGCGAAGTCGGCTTCCTCGACCTGCATCGCGACATGCACCCGACCACTACGGAGGGGACCTTGGAATCCGGCTGGGGGATCACACCAGCGCTGCAGGGCAGAGGTTATGCAACGGAAGCCGTCAAGGCGGCGATCGCCTGGGCTGACGACACCTTCCCCGGCCGACGCATGACCTGCATCGTCGATCCAGAAAACAGGCCGTCACTGCGGGTCGCCGAAAAGGTAGGATTCCGCCGGATCGGCGAAGTCTTCTATAAGGACAAGCCCAACGTCATGTTCGAGCGGTAGTGGCGGAACCGACCGCGGAGATTGGGGCCGCGAGAAACCTACAATCAGCTTTCCCGCGCCACCGGGAATTCCGCCAGCCTTGCGGCATAGCGGGCCATGGTGTCGACTTCGAAATTGACGAAATCGCCGGCCTTACGTTCGCCCCAGGTGGTGACCTCCAGAGTGTGGCGGATCAGGAGCACGTCGAAATCCGTGCCGTCGACGGCGTTTACCGTGAGCGACGTGCCGTCGAGAGCGATCGAGCCCTTAGGAGCAACGAATTTTGCGAGATGCGCCGGGGCGCGCAGGCGAAAGCGGGTGGCGTCGCCCTCCGCCGTCACCGACAGGATTTCGGCCTTACCGTCGACGTGGCCGGAGACGATGTGGCCGCCGAGCTCATCGCCGATCTTCAGCGAGCGCTCGAGATTGATATGGCTGCCAGCCTGCCAGGTGCCGATGGTGGTCAGCCGCAGGGCCTCTTCCCAGGCCTCCACTTCGAACCAGCGGCCGTTGCTGCCGGCTTCCGGCAGGCCCGTCACCGTCAGGCAGACGCCGGAATGGGAGATCGAGGCACCCATATCGATCGTTGCCGGATCGTAATTGGTGGCGACCCGCAGCTTGATGCCTTCCTTGAGAGGGGAAACGGATTCGATCTTGCCGATATCGGTGACAATTCCGGTAAACATCAAAAACCTCTTTCAAATTCGTCGCAGCGATCATCGCCAAACCGGCTCGCGCGGATATGCCTGAAACTGGGTGGGATATTGGTCTTCGTGATCGGCGATGCAATACCACCCTCGCCGATGGTAGCCGGCCCCTGGAACAGAAGGATGCGGTCGACGAGGTCGGCATCAAGGAAGCGCTGCGCCGTCCTTGCCCCGCCTTCAACCAGCAAAGAAGAGATGCCGCGCGTTCCCAGCGCTTCAAGCAGCTCCCCCAACTCGCCGGAATCGGATTGCAGCACTTCAGCGCCGGCGGCATCCAGCGCGGCGCGGCGGCCCATGAAGGCCTTGTCAGTGTTTTCATCGAATGGCGGCGGATCGCCGGCGACGATCATCAACCCATATTGCTCAGCCGTCTTCACGAGCTTGCTGCCAAGCGGAAGCTGAAGCTGGTCGTCGATGACGATACGCAATGGCGTACGGCTTTCTAGCCCCGGCAGACGGCAGGTCAATTCCGGATCGTCTGCCACCGCCGTGCCGATGCCGACAAGAATCGCGTTGCTTTCGGCGCGCAGGACCTGCACCTGGGCGCGGGCGATATCGCCGGTGATGCGCACCTGCCCCTCGCCGGTTTTGCCAATCATCCCGTCTGCCGAAACAGCAAGTTTGAGAGTCACATACGGCCGTTTTCTCGTCTGGCGCATGAGGTAGCCGGCAAGAGCACGCCTGCCCTCCTCCTCGAGAATACCGGCATCGACCTCGATCCCCGCCTGCCGCAGCAGCGCGATGCCGCGGCCGGAAACACGCTGATCGGGATCGGTGACGCTGATGACGACGCGGGCGACGCCGTAGGCGATGAGCGCCTCGGCACAGGGCGGCGTCTTGCCGTGGTGCGAACAGGGTTCGAGGGTGACGTAGGCCGTGGCGCCCCGCGCCGCTTCGCCGGCCTCGGCCAAAGCTTGCGGCTCGGCATGCGGCCTACCGCCAAGCGCGGTAACGGCGCGGCCGATGACAGCACCATCCTTGACAATCAGACATCCGACGGACGGGTTGGTGGAGGTAAGCCCCAGATGCGTGCGCGACAGACGGATCGCCGCGGCCATGAAACGCTCGTCTTCAGGCCGGAGCGCCATGGTCAGGGATCCAGCGGATCGCGGGCGATCTTGGCGTTGATCTCGGTGATCACCTGCTCGAAATCCTCCGCATGCGAGAAATCACGATAAACGGAAGCATAGCGCACGAAGGCGACATCATCGAGGCTCTTCAAGGCTTCAAGCACCTGCAGGCCGATCTGCTCCGAACTGATTTCCGTCTCGCCGGAGCTTTCCAGGCGGCGGACGATACCGGAGACGGCACGCTCAATGCGATCGCGGTCGACCGGGCGTTTGCGCAGTGCGATTTCGAAGGACCGCACCAGCTTATCCCGGTCAAAAGGCACCTTGCGGCCGGTCTTCTTGATGACCATCAGCTCGCGCAGTTGCACACGCTCGAAGGTGGTGAAGCGGCCGCCGCAATCCGGACAAATACGCCGCCGGCGGATGGACGTATTGTCCTCCGCCGGACGCGAATCCTTGACCTGCGTATCTTCCGAACCGCAATAAGGGCAGCGCATGCGCTCTCCTTAGCCCATGTAGCCGTACATGGGGAAGCGGCCGGTGAGGTTGACCACCTTCTCGCGCACTGCGGCCTCGACGGCGGCATTGCCTTCATCGGAGTTGGCGACCTTCAGGCCATCGAGCACTTCGATGATGAGATTGCCGATTTCGCGGAACTCAGCTTCCTTGAAGCCGCGCGTCGTGCCGGCCGGCGTGCCGAGGCGGACCCCAGAGGTGACGAAAGGCTTTTCCGGGTCGAAGGGGATGCCGTTCTTGTTGCAGGTCACGTAAGCGCGGCCGAGGGCAGCTTCGGCGCGCTTGCCGGTGGCGTTCTTCTTGCGCAGGTCGACCAGCATCAGGTGGTTGTCCGTGCCGCCGGAAACGACGTCGACACCGCCGGAAATCAGCGTTTCGGCAAGAGCCTTGGCGTTCTTGACGATCTGCGCCGTATAGTCCTTGAACTCCGGCTGCAGTGCTTCGCCGAGCGCCACGGCCTTAGCGGCGATGACGTGCATCAGCGGGCCACCCTGGAGACCGGGGAAAACGGCCGAGTTGAACTTCTTCGCCAGATCCTCTTCATTGGTGAGGATCATGCCGCCGCGCGGGCCGCGCAGAGACTTGTGGGTCGTGGTCGTTGCAACGTGGCAATGCGGGAACGGCGACGGATGCTGGCCGCCGGCAACGAGGCCGGCAATATGGGCCATGTCGACCATCAGGTAAGCACCAACGCTATCGGCGATCTCGCGGAAGCGCTTCCAGTCCCAGATGCGGGAATAGGCGGTGCCGCCGGCGATGATCAGCTTCGGCTTGTGCTGCTCGGCCTTGCGCTGCACTTCATCCATGTCGAGAAGGTTGTCGCCTTCGCGCACGCCGTAGGAAACGACGTTGAACCACTTGCCGGACATGTTGACCGGCGAACCATGCGTCAGGTGACCGCCCGAATTGAGGTCGAGGCCCATGAAGGTGTCGCCCGGCTGCAGCAGCGCGAGGAAGACGGCCTGGTTCATCTGGGAACCAGAATTCGGCTGAACGTTGGCGAAGTTGACGCCGAACAGCTTCTTGGCGCGCTCAATGGCGAGCTCTTCGGCGATATCGACGAACTGGCAGCCGCCATAGTAGCGCTTGCCCGGGTAACCTTCAGCGTACTTATTCGTCATGATCGAGCCCTGCGCTTCCAATACGGCGCGCGAGACGATGTTTTCCGAGGCGATCAATTCGATTTCGTGCCGCTGACGACCCAACTCCTTGCCGATCGCGCCAAAGATTTCCGGATCGGTATCGGCGAGCGAGCGATTGAAGAAAGGTTCGGTGGAAGCATTGGTCATCGTGGAAGCTCCTGAACAGGCCGGAACGGCAATGGAGACGGTATTAGCGTCAGGGTAGCCCGAGAGCAATACGATCAGCGACATTTGCTGAGCATTCTACGATGGAGGTCCCCAGCAAAGAAAAAAGCCGCATCCGAGGACGCGGCTTTCTGAGACTGTCGTCGCTATGGCGCCGGATTATTGAACCGGCTGCTCCATGCCCTGTGTCGTATCCAGCGCTAGCTGGGAATTGCCGTCGAGCTGATAGATATCGTCGCGGAACTGAACGATGCCGTTGCCAGCGCCCCATGCGGAGATATAGACGAAATAGACCGGCACTTCCGTCGCCAATGTGATCGGCGTGTTGACGCGGGTCGAAATGACCTGCTCGATATGCTGGCGCGGCCAGCCCGGCGTTTCGGCAAGCAGCCAGTTCGTCAGGTCGCGCACGTTCTGCACGCGCACGCAGCCCGAGCTGTCGAAGCGCATCAGCTTGTTGAACAGGCCCTGTTCGGGGGTGTCGTGCATATATTCGTTGTTGGGGTTGTGGAAGTTGATCTTCGTAGACGCCATGGCGTTGTTCTTGCCCGGATCCTGGCGGAACATCAGGTCCGGCGCCTTGTCCGAATTCCAGTCGATCGTCTCAGGCGCAACTTCCTGGCCCTTGCCGTCGAGCAGGCGGATATTGTTCTTCGTCAGGTAGGTCGGATCCTTGCGCATCAGCGGCATGATGTCCTTGACGACGATCGAGCGCGGCGCCGTCCAGTACGGGTTGAGAATGACCTCGTAGATCTTGGAATTGATGAGGTGCGTCGGGCGTGAGATGCGGCCGACGATCGCCTCGTGACGCAGCGCCACCTGACCGTCCTCAACGGCTTCGATATAGGTCGCCGGAACGTTGACCATGACGTGACGTCGACCGAGGTCGGACGGGAACGTCTGCAGGCGAACGAGGTTGGTGTTCAATTGCTGCAGGCGGACTTCGGCGGGGATGTTCATCGCCTTCAGCGTGAATTCGCCGATCACGCCATCCGGCGGCAGGCCATGGCGGGCCTGGAAGCGCTTGACGGCGCCATCGACGTAGGAATCGAACGCCGAGGACATGCCGGCTTCCTTCGGCAGGTCGCCGGTGACCATCAGGCGCTGGCGGAGCGCCTGTACGGAACCGTCGGTGACGCCGAGCTGAAGCTGCTGCTCGCCAGGATTGATCTGCGGCCAGCCGCCATTGGCAGCGATGCTCTGATATTGGGCGATCGCCTGCTGGATGTTCGGTACGGAATCAGGCCCGAGGATCGGCGTGTTGGAAACAACCGCTGCGGCAGTGCGCGCGGCAGCCTTCGCATCAAACTGATCGTCCCAGTTGCCGCGGGCGCGGTTGTTGATCAGCGCATCGAGAGGCGTCTGGTCCTGTGCGAAAGCCGGGGCTGCCAAAGCGGCCACGCCAAAAGTTGCCGCAGACCGCAGGAAGGAGCGGCGCGAGAAGGGTTCAATTCCGGTTTTCTTCGACATATCCCACCGTTCGACGCTGCGACCCAATTATCCGCAGCCAAGAGAGAAAGCAGTAAATCACTGCAGCTCGCGCCAAGTAACGCAGCTCTGTGTCAATCCGTTGCCTTAGCGCACACTAAAACTTCGCTCCGGACCATCACAATATTGCGAGCCCAAAGCGCTAAGGCATGAAGATCAAGACTTGAAAAGCGCCGTTTGCCGTTCGTTTCCGCTGTCATAGCAATATGGCCAATTCGTGTCGCCCGGCATGAAACTTGCGTTCGCCTGCCGTAGCGGAAGAAACTCCATTTTGCGTTGCTAAAATACCACTAAATGATTGTGGTTCATAGCGCGTGCTAATCCGGCGTCAATGGCGCAGATGCAGCATACATGGTGTGCATCGCAACGTCGCGGCGGGGGCGTGGCAAAAAGCGCACAGCCGATGTGGGATCTTTTGCTCGGAACGAGCACAGCCGGACACGCAGGGAACGTATCCGGTCTGTTTGCTGGAGGTTCCGCGGCAACTCCGCCGCGGTGACTTACAGGCGATACAAAATCTGATCGTTCCAGAAGCGGTCGAGGCGCTGCAGGAGCTTGTTCATCTGGGTGAACTCGTCCGTGCCGATGCCGCCGACCTTGTCGATGGAGGCGATGTGGCGCTCGTAGAGCTTGGCGACGGTTTCGGCGATGTCCTGGCCGGTTTCCGTCAGGCTGATGCGGACCGAGCGGCGGTCGATGCGCGAGCGCTGATGGTTGATGAAGCCGAGGTCGACCAGCTTCTTGACGTTATAGGAAACGTTGGAGCCGAGGTAGAAACCGCGGGAGCGCAGCTCGCCGGCGGTCAGCTCGGAATTGCCGATGTTGAAGAGGAGCAGCGCCTGGACGGCATTGACGTCGTCGCGGCCTTGGCGGTCGAATTCGTCCTTGATAACATCGAGGAGACGGCGGTGGAGACGCTCTACCAGGTGGAGCGATTCCATATACAGACCACGGATATCTTCGATCTGCTGGTCCCGAGCATTCGCAACTGCCTGCGGCTTGATTTTCGTGTTCATCATGACTTGGCCTCACTGTTTTGTTTGGCGGTGTCGTTTTCTTCCCGCCTTGAGTGAGACCCTATCGAATACACATAAAATTCTACTTAAACTGCAGGCTTAACAGCACCTTACCAGGAAGTCTTGGTGTCTCAGGGTAAATCAACCATTACCTGCTGTTCGCGTCGGCGCTTCTCCAGCCAGAGCAAAACACGGAAAATACAGTAGAGCACGGCGACGCCTGCATGCAGGATGACGATCAACGGATTGGAGCCGAAAATCTGTGGCCAGAGGCCATACATCAGCGCCTGACTGCCAGCCGCCAGCACCCAGATAACCGGTCCCCAGGAGACCGTCAGCCATAGGCCGAGGGCGGCGACCGGGAAGACGACGGCCAGCCCGGCGCCCGCCACCTTCCAGGGCAGGTTGAGGAGATCGAAACGCGCCTGGCCGTCCAGCGAATAGCCGACCAGCATCGACCAATATTGCAGGCCAAGCCAGAAACAGGCGATCGCAATCAGCCGCAGGAACAATACGAACAGAATGTCGGTCAGCGTATTCTTGGGTATGGTCGGAGAATCGGGTTCCATGCGCAGACAATAAGTAGAAGGCCAAAGGCTCGCCAGCGCTATAATAGCTGCGGCCTTTCGCCGGGTTTTGTTTCCGGGGGACAGCGTGATAGGTACGCTGCTCACCAATTGAGGCCATAGATAGACTAAAAAGGATGGCGGCACCATGCAGGACAAGACGCATCTTGTTGACGAGATCACCGGGCACCGGCGCATGCGGCGCAACCGCAAGGCCGACTGGACGCGCCGCCTGGTGCAGGAAAACCGCCTGACCGTCGACGACCTGATCTGGCCGATCTTCCTCATCCCCGGCAGCGGCATCGCCGAACCGATCCCCGCCATGCCCGGCGTCTTCAGGCTGACGGTCGACAAGGCCGTAGAAGCGGCAAAGGAAGCAGCCGATCTCGGCATTCCCGCGCTCGCCACCTTTCCGAACATCGAAATGGAGCTGCGCGACGAGACCGGCTCGAACAGCCTGGAAAAAAACAACCTCATCAATCTCGCCACCGCCGCCATCAAGAAAGCCGTGCCGAATATCGGCGTCATCACCGATGTCGCCCTCGACCCCTTCACCAGCCACGGCCATGATGGCATTTTGCGCGGCAACGAAATCGTCAATGACGAGACTGTCGAGCAGGTGGCGCGCGCCGCCGTCTATCAGGCCGATGCCGGCGCTGATATCATTGCGCCATCGGAAATGATGGACGGGCGCATCGGTTTCATCCGCCGCGCGCTCGACGCCGCCGGTCACCAGAGCGTCGGCATCATGAGCTATGCCACCAAGTTCAGCTCCGCATTCTACGGCCCCTATCGCGAGGCGATCTCGACGGGCGGCCTGCTGAAGGGCGATAAGAAAACCTATTATATCGATCCGGCCAACGGCACAGAGGCGGTGCGCGATGCCGCGCTCGACGTCGAAGAGGGCGCAGACATGCTGATGGTCAAGCCCGGCCTGCCCTATCTCGACATCTGTTGGCGGCTGAAAGAGGCTTTCGGCCTGCCGACCTTCGCCTACCAGGTCTCCGGCGAATATTCGATGGTCAAGGCTGCCGCAGCCAGTGGCTGGATCGATGGCGAAAGGGTGATGCTGGAAACGCTGCTTGCCTTCAAGCGGGCGGGCTGTGACGGCATTCTCACTTATTTCGCACCGGAAGTGGCAAGACTGCTGGCAAAGAGGTAATTCCCGGCCACAAAGCTTATTGCATTTGCCGGACCTCACACCATATGTTCGGCAAATGTTTCCCTGCTGCCTGCGCACCCTATCGAACGCGCAAGGAATGCAGTGGGATCTTTAGGCTGCGCATAAGCCTTTTCATCGGAGCGATAGAAAGGGTTATGCGCGAAGGAGAAAGACAATGAGCCTCAATCCAACCCCGCTTTATGCAGCACCGGACGACTGGCGCGCCTATAGTGGTGTGCTGAGCCGGCGCATCTTCGCCTTCATTCTCGACTATGTCATCGTCGGCTTGCTTTGCATCCCGGCAGCGGTGGTATTGTTTTTTGTCTCCATCCTGACGCTTGGGCTGGGCTTCGTGCTCTATCCTGCCCTCTTCCTCATCGTCGCGGGTCTCTATTTCGGCTGGACGCTCGGCGGACCGCATCAGGCCTCGCTCGGTATGCGCGCCATGGGCATCGCCATGGTGCGGATCGATGGCCGGCCGATGGATTTTCTCACCGCGATCGTACACTTGGCGCTGTTCTGGATCCTGAACTCCGTGCTGACACCCCTCATCCTGCTTGCAGGCCTATTCATCGAACGCAGCCGCCTAGTGCATGATCTCCTGCTCGGCACGGTCATCGTCCGAACGGCGTAAACCAAGGTTATTCCACTCAACCTCATACCCAACGGTTTGGTTGTCCCCATCATCATAAGAAAGCCCGCTTGCTTCTGAAGAAGCTGGGAAACTATGGCCTTGGACAAAGGACATAGTTGACGTTTTCTAAACTTGGGCCATGCTTGTGAGGAGTCGAATGCCGAACGGAAGGTTAATCAACGGCAGATGAACACGCAGTCGACGCCATCCCCGCAGTTTTATCTGACGGCACCGGCTGCCTGCCCGTACCTGCCGCGGGAGATGGAGCGCAAGGTCTTCACCCATCTCGTCGGACCGCGCGCGGCGGAGATGAACGACATTCTGACCCAGGGCGGCTTTCGTCGCTCACAGAACATCGCCTACCGCCCCGCTTGCGAATCCTGCCGCGCCTGTATTTCCGTTCGCATTCTCGCTCAAGAATTCGAACCCAGCCGGTCGATGAAGCGCGTCCTGTCGTCGAATAGCGATATCATCGCCACCGAATTCCCGGCGCAGCCGTCCAGCGAGCAATATTCCCTCTTCCGCCGCTATCTCGATTATCGTCATCAGCAGGGCGGCATGTCCGACATGACAGTGCTCGACTACGCGATCATGGTCGAAGACACCCACGTCAACACCCGCATCATCGAATATCGTCGGCGCGAGGAAGGCTCCGGGCTGGAGCAGCGGCCCAAAGGCGAGCTGCTGGCGGCAGCATTGACCGACGTGATGAGCGACGGGCTGTCGATGGTCTATTCCTATTTCAATCCCGATCTCGACCAACGCTCGCTCGGCACCTTCATGATCCTCGATCATATCAAGCGGACCAAGGCGCTCGGGCTGCCGCATGTCTATCTCGGCTATTGGGTCAAGGGCTCCCGCAAGATGGACTACAAGACGCGGTTTCAGCCGCAGGAACATCTGACGCCGCGCGGTTGGGAGCGCTTCAATCCCGCCGACGCCTGCCAAGATCCCCCTCGCTGAATGGTCTCCCATCTCTCAGATCACCGAAAAGGCTTGCTGCTGACCACGATCGGCGGCCTTGCGTTGTCGATGGACATTCCGCTGATCCGGCTTTCGAGCGGCGACGTCTGGTCCGTCCTGTCGGTGCGCAGCATTGCGACGATCATCGTTGCGCTTGCCGCTCTGATCGTCATCCGCCGCGTTACAGGATCGTTGCGCACCACGCTGCCGGGCTGGATCGGGCTTCCCGTCGGCCTTTTCTACGGCCTGACGACCATCACCTTTCTCCTCGCCATCTACTATACGACGGCGGCGAATGTGGTGTTCATCATCGCTCTCAACCCGATGTTCGCTGCGCTCTTTTCCTGGATTTTCCTAAGGGAACGCCCCGCTCTTTCCACCATCGTCGCCATGATCGCGATGATCTTCGGCGTCGGCCTGATCGTGTGGGACGGCATGGAGGGCGGCCATTTCCTCGGTGACGCACTGTCGGTTCTAGCGTCTTTCTTCATCGCCTGCGCCATTACCATCGGCCGCGCCTCGCGAAGGGATATGGGCTTCGCCTCTCTCTTGTCCGCCATCGTCCCTGCCGCAGTCGGACTCTATCATGTCATGCCTTCGGGCATCGCCATCGATCATCCCGGCTGGATCCTGCTCGACGGCGCAGTTCTGATGCCCCTCTCCTTCTGGTGCCTTGCTACCGGCACACGCTTTCTCTCGGCACCGGAGGTGGCGATGTTCTATCTGCTGGAAACGATCCTGGCGCCGATCTGGGTCTGGCTGATCTTTGCCGAAGCGCCAAGCGACATGACGCTTGCGGGTGGGCTGGTGCTGATCGTGGCGCTTGCGGCGCATTCGTTGTGGCAGGCACGGGTGAGAGCGAGAGTGATGGCGGCGGGGTGAGCCGCGTTGCGACCGCGATGGCCCTATGTTATAACAACGTTATTACATAGGGAGCAGACACCATGAACGTCGTGATCCGCAAGATTGGCAATTCCGAAGGGGTGATTATTCCTAGAGAAATTCTTGATCGTATGGGTCTTGAAGCCGGCGACACGCTGGAACTCAGCATGCAAGATGGCGAACTGCGCCTGCAGCCTACGGACGCAGATTTTGCGCGTCAAATGGAACATGCGCAGCGTTTCATGGATCAATACAAAGTGGCGCTGAAAAAATTGGCAGAATAATGCCTATTATTTTCCTGACGCGAACGCTCGTCGAACAGTTGCACAAGATACAAATCAAACGATTTGGAGGCTCGTACGGGTTAAGGGACGAAGGTGCCCTCGAATCCGCATTGGCGCGTCCTATCAACAAAGCTCAGTACGGCAGCGACGATGTTATCGAACTTGCAGCAGCCTATCTGTTTGGCTTGGAGAAAAACCATGCATTCGTTGATGGCAACAAGCGTATCGCCATCGTGGCGGCTGCGATCTTTCTCATGGACAATGGTTACGAGATCCAGACAACGGACGCTAATCTCTACAGCTTTGTTCTTGCCATAGCCGCCGGTGAAATTGATGAAGAAAGCGCTATCCGTTTCTTCAGAGACGTCTGCATTCCCTATGCGGGCTGATGGCTCATGTTCTGCCCCACCCCTTCGCTCAAGCTCAGGGCGTTCGTCCCTCGAAACGCCCCACCGGGCGTTTCGTCGGTTACGCCGACCGCTCCTCACCCCGAAAACTTGCCGCTTCTCGGGAAGCCTTTCGGCACCGTGCGCCCGGCCGAGGCGCGTTCGGCAAGCCATTCTGTCAGTTCGTCCCTGGTCTTGGTGAAGGTGCGGCCGGCGCTGTCTTCCCAGGTCAGGCCATCGGCTATGGCGAAGCACTTGATATCGCCGACGCCGCCGTCCTTGTAGCGTTGCAGGCGCACGCCTTTGCCGCGCGACATTTCCGGGATCTGGGACAGCGGAAACACCACCATCTTGCGGTTCTCGCCGACGACAGCGGCGTGATCGCCCGAGATCGGCACGAGCAGTTTCGTCTCATCCGGCGTCGTCAGGTTCATGATCTGCTTGCCCTTGCGGGTATTGGCGACCAGTTCCACTTCCGGCACGATAAAGCCGTTGCCGGCGGTCGAGACGACCAGTTGCTTGCGCTGCGGATCGTGGACGAAGGCGGTCAGCACGTCCTGGTCGTTTTCCATGTCGACCATGATGCGCAGCGGCTCGCCGTGACCACGGCCGCCGGGCAGCTTGTCGCCGCCAAGCGTATAGGCCTTGCCGCCGGTCGTGACGATCAGGATCTTGTCGGTCGTCTGCGCCGGGAATGCCACCTTCAGCCCGTCGCCCTCTTTGAAGGTGAGCGTCGATGTATCGGAGATGTGGCCCTTCAGCGCGCGAATCCAGCCCTTTTCTGAAACGACGACTGTGATCGGTTCCTTCTCGATCATCGCCTGCTGGATAGCAGCGTCGTCGGCCTCAGGCGCTTCGGCGAACTGCGTGCGGCGGCGGCCGATCTCGGTCGCTTTCGCAAATTTCTTCTTCACCTCGCCAATTTCCCAGGCGACTGTCTGCCACTGCTTGTCGTCGGAGGCGAGCAAGGCCTCGATATCGGCCTTCTCCTTGGTCAGGCCGTCGAATTCCTTGCGGATCTCGAATTCTTCGAGCTTGCGCAGAGAGCGCAGCCGCATGTTGAGGATCGCTTCGACCTGATTGTCCGTTAGGCCGAACCGCTCCATCATCACGGGTTTCGGCTCATCCTCCTCGCGGATGATGGCAATGACCTCATCGATGTTGAGGTAGGCGATCAGGAAGCCGCCGAGGATTTCCAGGCGTTTTTCGATGGCCGCGAGCCGGAAGCGCGAACGGCGCAACAACACTTCACGCCGATGATCCAGCCATTCCTTCAGCACATCGTTCAGCGCCATGACCTTCGGGATGCGGCCCATGGAGAGAACGTTCATGTTCAGCGGAAAGCGGCTTTCCAGCTCCGTCAGCTTGAACATCGATTCCATCAGGATCATCGGGTCGACGGTGCGGCTCTTCGGCGTCAGGACGACGCGGATGTCCTCGGCGGATTCATCGCGCACGTCCTCAAGCAGCGGCAGTTTCCGCGCCAGAAGCAGCTCGGCGATCTTTTCGATCAACCGCGATTTCTGCACCTGGAACGGGATTTCGGTAATGACGATCTGATAGCCGCCGCGGCCGAGATCTTCCGTTTCCCACTTGGCACGGACGCGGAAGCCGCCGCGGCCGGTCCTGTAGCTTTCGATGATGCTGTCGCGATCGTCGATGATGATGCCGCCGGTCGGGAAATCCGGGCCGGGGATGAACTCCACCAGCTTTTCGACGGTCGCGTCGCGATCACGGATCAGATGCAGCGCCGCGTCACAGAGTTCGTGGGCATTGTGCGGCGGGATCGAGGTCGCCATGCCGACAGCGATGCCCGAGGAGCCGTTGGCGAGCAGGTTCGGGAAAGCACCGGGTAGGACGACCGGCTCTGAATTCGACTCGTCGTAGGTGTCACGGAAATCCACGGCATCCTGGTCGATGCCTTCGAGCAGCAGTTCCGAGACTGCCGTCATCTTGGATTCGGTGTAGCGCATCGCGGCGGGGCTATCGCCGTCGATATTGCCGAAATTGCCCTGGCCGTTGACCAGCGTGTAGCGTTGCGAGAAATCCTGGGCCAGGCGGGCCAATGCGTCATAGATCGACTGGTCGCCATGCGGGTGATAGTTACCCATCACTTCGCCGACGATCTTGGCGCATTTGCGGAAGGCGGCGTTGGGACGCAGGCCCATCTCGCTCATCGCATAAACGATACGGCGATGGACTGGCTTCAGGCCGTCGCGAACATCCGGCAGAGCGCGATGCATGATCGTCGACAAGGCATAGGCCAGGTAGCGCTCTTCGAGCGCCGCCTTGAGATCGACCGGAAGGATGCTGTCGTCGTCGCCGCCACCGGGCGGTAAAAGATTTTGTCCCATGGCCCTTGACTACCCGAGAAGCCGATTCCCGGCAAGAAATCAGTGGAAAGCATTTGTGGATGAAGTCTCAGTTCAAGCACGATCTGACGTAAGGTCAGACATAATTCTCGTGCATATATTTGCCATGATCATGGCATTGGAATTTTAGACGAACGCGAATATAAATCGCGCACTACACGCAAAATATGTATACCCGCCTACACCAGCTCAATGAGGAAAAGCCATATGACTTTTTATCGGACAACACGGCTGATGCTGTCCAGCGCCGCCATACTGTCTTTCGCCAGCTCCGCCTTCGCGCTCGACGGTAACGATCTTCTGAAGAAGATCAATGACGTCTACGGGCTGCAGGGCGCTTCGATTGCCGCCACGGGCATCGATATCGACGGTAGCACGGTCACGCTAAAGGGCGCCAGCTTCAAGGCAGCCGGAATGGACGACGGCCTCCCGCTCGGCGACATCACGATGGACGGTGTCGAAGAGAATGACGGCGGTTACACGATTGACGAAATCGCTTTTGCTGATGTCGACCTCAAAAAGGATGGCGCTGCCATTTCCGCCACCGACCTCACGCTGAGCGGCGTCGAAATTCCAGCCGACGCGACCAAGGGCGATCTCAGTTCGCTGCTCTATTACAAGAGCGCTCATGCCGGCGCCGTATCCGTCACCAAGGACGGCACCAAGGTATTTTCGCTCGACGATGCCGACGCCACGATGGATAGGCGCGAAGACAAGTCGGGCATCGACTTCGACGCCAAGATCAACGGAGTCAAAGCCGATCTCAGCAAAGTCGACGACGCGAAGACCAAGGACGCGATCGAGGCGCTCAAGCTGCAGCAGATCAATGGCGCAATCGCCATGAAGGGTAGCTGGGAAATCGGACCCGGCACGATCGACATCACCGAATACTCCTTGAACTTCAATGACATCGGCAAACTGAACCTCGCCTTTAGCATTTCCGGCTACACGCCTGCTTTCGCGAAATCATTGCAGGAAGCGCTCAAGACGGTCCGTTCCAATCCGAACCAGCAGGAAGCTCAGCAGTCGGCTGGCCTCGCCATGCTGGGCCTCCTCCAGCAGCTAACTTTCAACAGCGCCCAGATCCGCTTCGACGACGCTTCGATCACCGCACGTGCGCTCGATTTCGCCGGCAAGCAGCAGGGCGTTTCCGGCAAGCAGCTCGCCGACACGCTGAAGGCAATGACGCCGATCATGATGGCGCAGCTCAACATTCCGGAGCTGCAGAATGCCGTTTCCACTGCCGTCAGCGCCTATCTCGACAATCCGAAAAGCCTGACGGTCAAGGCTACGCCGGACAAGCCGGTGCCGGTGCCGATGATCATCGGCGCTGCCATGGGGGCCCCGCAGTCGATCCCGCAGGTCATCGGCCTCAAGGTTTCCTCGAACGACTAAGCTGTCGTTCTCCAAGCTATTCGAAAACCCGGCGATCTCGGTCGCCGGGTTTTTCTTTGCCGCTGGTCAGATCTCCGGCCGAAGCTGATATTTCTTCAGTTCACTGAGAGCATGAGCCATCAGCGCAAGCAATTCATCCGTCGTTGCACCGTCGCGCGCCTGGACGGACATGCCCTGCACGATTGCGCCCAGAAAGCGCGCAAGCGATCTGGCGTCGGCATCCGGCCGCATGTCGCCCTCGGCGATACCGCGCTCGATCCGTGCCGTGAAAATAGCCAGCGCCTGTAGGCGCATCGATGCGACGTGATGGGCGATCGGCTCGTTTTCCTCTGCGCAGTTCAGCACCGCCGTCGATATCATGCAGCCTTTTGGATGCTCCGGCGCCGTGAAGATCTTGGCGGAATTCGTCAAAAAGCGCTCGAAGGCGGTCACCGTATCCACCTCGTCCGTAAACGGGTTCCCGGGCTCCGGTCGCGGCATGCGCCGATATTGCTCGAGCGTTTCCCGGTAGAGCTCGGCTTTAGAGCCGAAGGCGGCATAGAGGCTTTGCGGCGTGATCCCCATGGCCGCCGTCAGATCGGCGATGGAGGAACCATCATAGCCATGCTTCCAGAACGTGTTGCGCGCGGCGGCAAGAACCGTCTCGCGATCGAAAGCGGGTGGGCGTCCACGCTTCCGAGGCACGGAATTTTCGGCCTCTTCATTATTTTTCACAATGGTCACTCTAGAAATAATCTCCGATCTGGTTTATTCAGGAATGGTCATTGTGATTATAGAAGGTTTTGCCCCATGAGTCTTCCCCTGGAAAATTCCGCATACCGGAGCGGCAGCCTTGCTGAAGGCGTCGATGCTGCGATTGATTCCGCCCTGGCGGATGAGAGGCTGGTCGGCACCGTAGTCCTCATTGCCCGGGACGGAGAACTGATCTACGGCCGCGCTGCCGGCCTGGCGGATCGCGAGAACGAGGTGGTGATGCGGCGGGATGCCATCTTCCGTCTGGCCTCCATCACCAAGCCGATCGTCGCTATTGCCGCCATGCGCCTCGTCGAACAGGGTCGCATTGGGCTGGACGATCCGATCACCAAATGGCTGCCGGACTTCCGGCCGCGGCTGCCCGACGGAGGCGAGGCCGTTATCCGTATCCGGCACCTTCTCACGCACACATCCGGACTGAGTTACACATTCGCCGAGGAGCAGGACGGCCCGTATCATCGCGCCGGCGTATCCGACGGCCTGGACATACCGGGCCGGTCGCTGGCCGATAACCTCACGCGTCTCGCCAGCGCTCCCCTTCTCTTTCCGCCCGGCGAAGCCTGGCATTATTCGCTGGCAATGGATGTGCTCGGCGGCATCATCGAAAAAGAAACCGGCGGTGCTCTCGGCGATGCCGTTGCGGAATTGGTGATGAAGCCGCTCGGCCTTTCCGACACGGCCTTTTCGGTCCGTGACCGCAGCCGCCTGGCGGCCGCCTATATGAATGGTGCATCGGGGCTGCAGCGGATGCGAGATGAGACGCTCGTTCCGATACTTGACGGCATGATCCGCTTCGCGCCGGACAGAATATTCAATCCCGGCTCCTATCACTCCGGCGGCGCGGGCATGGCCGGAACGGCAAGCGACCTCCTCACTATTCTGGAAGCGGTGCGCAAAGGCGGTGCGCCGCTGCTAGCGGCCGACACGGTGAAGATGATGACGACCGATCAGGCTGGCGGCCATATGCAGACGCTGCAAGCCGGCTTCGGTTTCGGCTATGGCTGGTCCGTCGTCACCGACCCCGTTGCGGCGCAGGCTCCATTCTCCAAGGGCACAATCAAATGGGGTGGAGTCTACGGCCATAGCTGGTTCGTCGATCCCGAGAAACGGATCACCGTCGTGGCGCTCACCAACACCGCTCTCGAAGGCATGTGGGGCCAATTCACGATCGATCTTCGCGATGCGGTCTATGCCGCTCACTAGGTTCTAACAGAGCACGAAAAACCCGGCGATTTCGGTCGCCGGGTTTTGTATTTCATCAAGCTTGAAAAGCCTCAGTCCTTCTTGACTGGCGGTACCGGACGGATTGCCAGTTCGCGCAGTTGCGTCGGCGTTGCGGTCGAGGGAGCGCCCATTAGCAGATCCTGCGCCTGCTGGTTCATTGGGAACAGCGAGATTTCGCGCAGGTTCTTGGCGCCGACCAGCAGCATGACGATGCGGTCGATACCGAAGGCAGCGCCGCCGTGCGGAGGCGCGCCGTACTGGAAGGCGCGGTAGAGGCCGCCGAAGCGCTCCTCGACATCCGCCTGGCTGAGACCGACCTTTTCGAAGGCGGCAACCATGGTTTCCGGCGACTGGTTACGGATCGAGCCCGAAGCGATTTCGAAGCCGTTGCAGACGGCGTCGTACTGGAAGGCCTTGATCGTCAGCGGATCCTGGCTCTGCAGCGCCTCAAGGCCGCCCTGCGGCATGGAGAACGGGTTGTGTGCGAAATCGACCTTCTTCTCTTCCTCGCTCCATTCGAAGAACGGGAAGTCGACAATCCAGCAAAGCTCGAAACGGTCGCGGTCGACCAGGTTCAGCTCCTCGCCGGCCCTGGTGCGGGCCTCGCCGGCAAACTTGTAGAACTTGTCCGGATCGCCAGCGACGAAGAAGCATGCATCGCCATCATCGAGACCGAGCTGGGTGCGGATCGCATCCGTGCGCTCCTCGCCGATGTTCTTGGCAAGCGGGCCGGCGCCTTCGAGCTTCTCGCCTTCCTTGCGCCAGAAGATATAGCCGAGACCCGGCTGGCCCTGGCTCTGCGCCCAGGCGTTCATCCGGTCGCAGAAAGCGCGCGAACCACCGGTCTTGGCCGGGATCGCCCAGACCTGAACCTTCGGGTTCGAGGCGATCATGTTGGCGAAAACCTTGAAACCGGAGCCGGCGAAATGGTCTGTAACCGCTTCCATGACGATCGGGTTGCGCAGGTCCGGCTTGTCCGAGCCGTATTTGCGGATCGCTTCGTCATAGGGAATGCGCGGCCATTCCTTGGTGACGGGCTTGCCTTCGGCAAACTCTTCGAACACCTGGGTCATCAGCGGGCTCATGGTGTTCCAGACGTCTTCCTGCGTGACGAAGCTCATCTCGAGGTCGAGCTGATAGAATTCGCCCGGCAGACGGTCGGCGCGCGGATCTTCGTCGCGGAAACAGGGCGCGATCTGGAAATAGCGGTCGAAGCCGGCAACCATCAGGAGCTGCTTATACTGCTGCGGTGCCTGCGGCAGGGCGTAGAAGGTGCCGGGATGGATGCGGCTCGGCACGAGGAAGTCGCGCGCGCCTTCCGGCGACGAGGCCGTCAGGATCGGCGTGGTATATTCGGTGAAGCCCACTTCGCCCATATGGCGGCGCATGGAGGAGATAACCTGCGTGCGCTTGACGATGTTCCGATGCAGCGTTTCGCGGCGCAGATCGAGGAAGCGATACTTCAGGCGAACGTCTTCCGGATATTCCGGCTCGCCGAAAACCGGCAGCGGCAATTCCTTGGCAGCGGAGAGCACTTCGATCTCCTGCGCATAAAGCTCGATTTCGCCGGTCGGCATGTTCTTGTTGATCGTGTCTTCGGTACGGGCCTTCACCAGACCGTCGATGCGGATGACCCATTCGCCGCGCACGGTCTCGGCAAGCTTAAAGGCCGGAGAATCCGGATCGGCGACAACCTGGGTGATGCCGTAGTGATCGCGCAGATCGATGAACAACACGCCACCATGATCTCGGACGCGATGAACCCAGCCGGAGATGCGGACGGTCGAACCGACGTCGGACTTGCGCAGGGCGGCGCATGTGTGGCTGCGATAGCGATGCATAGTATATATCCTGGACTTGGCGGACGGCGGCGAATGAGGACAAAAGCCCCTCGCCTGCCGACGAGAAAATCGGGCGGAAAAGCGCATGGTGCGCCTGATTTGTCAAGGCTCGAACGCCAGCGAGTAGGTTTAAAGCTGCTTTCGTGAACTCGCAACATCGACAGCCGGAGGTAGGGATGCGGCAATTCAGCTACCCCAGCCCTATTGCTGAAGACCATAGTCAACTTTAAACAGGCAGGCACATCCCCGTGTCCCCGGAGCTTCGCATGCCCATCCTTACCCGCCGCAATCTTTTGAAAGCCTCGGCCGTTGCCGGTGCCTATGGCGTGGGGCTTGGCATCGCCAGCAGGTTTGGCGGCAGCGCGGTAGCAGCGCCGGAGCCGCAGGTGCTGAAGGCTGCGAAGATCCAAGCCAGTTTGATGGACGTCGGAGCCACCAAGGATGTCCTGACCTATGGCGACGCCGGCATGCCGCCCGTCCTGCGCATGAAAAAGGGCGAGCCCTTCGCCGCACGCCTGATCAACGGCATCGATGACCCGACGACGATCCACTGGCATGGTATCCGCCTCCCGAACAAGATGGACGGGGTGCCCTTCCTGACGCAGCCCTACGTCTACATGGGCGACCATTTCGATTATGCCTTCACGCCGCCCGACGCCGGCACCTTCTGGTATCATCCGCATTGCAACACGCTGATCCAGATGGGACACGGCATGACAGGCGTCATCGTCGTAGAAAATCCGAAGGATCCGGCATTCGATTCGGAAATAGTTCTCAATCTTCGCGACTGGCGGCTCGGCGGCGACGGCCAGTTCATCGCTCCGTTCCGCCCGCGCGATTCCGCCAAGTCCGGCACTTATGGGACGGTGCGGACGGCCAACTGGCAGCAGCAGCCGCAATATGACGCGCCCTCCGGCGGGCTGGTGCGGCTGCGGCTCGCCATCACCGACGTCACGCGCATCTATTCTTTCCGCATGGATGGAGCCGAGGCAACGGTGATCGCCGTCGACGGCAATCCGGTGCCGCAGCGCTTCCCGCTCGATCTGCTGCAGCTCGGACCCGGTCAGCGGCTGGAATTGGCCGTGCGCATGCCCGATAACGAGGGTGCAATCGTCAAGCTCGAGGATATCAAGGGCACCGATCCCAAGGTGCTCGCAACGCTGCGATCAGTCGGCAGCTCGCTGAAGCGCGACGTTCGCGATCTGGCGCCCCTCGAAGGCAATCCGGTCGCAAAAGCCGATATCGGCTCGGCGGAGCACATCCCGCTGATTCTCAGCGCCACGGCGGAAAATACCGCCGACAACAGCATTTGCGGCTCGCTTGGCTACAGCTTCTGGGCCATCAACAAGGTGCCGTGGCCGGGCGATACGCCCGATCCGACCGCACCGCTCGCCGAATTGAAGCTCGGCATGAGCTATGTCATCGACATGGAAAACGTGACGCCGCATTCGCATCCGATTCATCTGCACGGCATGAGCTTCACCGTGCTCTCCTCTTCGACGCGCCAGGTGCAGCCCTTCGTCTCCGACACCTACCTGATCCAGCCCAATGAAAAGGTGCAGCTCGGCGTCGTCGCCGACAATCCCGGTGACTGGGTGTTGCATTGCCACATTATCGAACATCAGAAAACGGGCATGACCAGCTATGTGCGCGTGGCTTAGGCACGATCCCGAAACGTGCTTCATGCTCGCTCAGGACGACCCCAAGTACTTTCCGCAATTCCACTTAAAAGCGGCGGCCGTACCGGGCTTGCCCTTTCGACGTATTGACATCTCCCATCGAAAGGGGAAGGAAGGTTAACGGACTATTTTACCGATGAATGTGTTGATATGATCGAAACTACCGCCCAATTGGAGGCGGCCTGCCAAGAGCTGGCCAAGTCAGAATTCATTACCATCGACACCGAATTCCTGCGCGAGACGACCTTCTGGCCGGAGCTTTGCCTGATCCAGATGGCGAGCCCCACGACCGAAGTGCTGGTTGATCCGCTGGCCAAGGGCCTGGACCTGAAACCCTTTTTTGAGCTGATGGCCAATCCCGCCGTCATGAAGGTGTTCCACGCCGCACGCCAGGACATCGAAATCATCTTCAATCGCGGCAACCTCATACCGCATCCGATCTTCGACACCCAGGTGGCCGCCATGGTCTGCGGCTTCGGCGATTCGGTCTCCTACGATCAGCTCGTCAGCCGCACCAAGAACGTTCACATCGACAAGTCTTCGCGCTTCACCGACTGGAGCCGCCGGCCGCTGTCGGAGAAACAGCTCGACTATGCGCTGGCCGACGTCACTCACCTGCGCGACGTCTATCTTTCGTTGAAAGAGCAGCTCGAACGTGAAGGCCGCGCCTCCTGGCTGCTCGAAGAAATGGCGATCCTCGAAGCGCGCGAGACCTACGATCTGCATCCGGACGATGCCTGGCAGCGGCTGAAGATGCGGCTGCGCAAGCCGCAGGAACTGGCCGTTTTGAAATATGTCGCCGCCTGGCGCGAACGCGAGGCGCGCGCCCGCAATGTGCCGCGCGCCCGTGTGCTGAAGGACGATGCAATTTACGAAATCGCCCAGCAGCAGCCGAAGGACATGGAAGCGCTCGGCCGCCTGCGCACGATCCCGAAAGGTTGGGAGCGATCCGCCTCCGGCACGGCCGTATTGGAGGCAATCAATCAGGCCCTGGCCTTGCCCAAGGCCGAAATGCCGCATGTACCGCGCCACCAGCAAGCGCCGGAAGGCACAGCCGCAGCGGCTGAACTGCTGAAGGTTCTCCTGAAGCTCATCGCTGAAAAACACGGCGTCGCCCCGAAAGTCATCGCCAACAGCGAGGATCTGGACAAGATTGCCGCCGAAGGCGAGAAAGCCGAAGTGGCCGCCCTCACCGGCTGGCGACGCGATCTTTTCGGCGAGACGGCGCTGCAGCTCATCCAGGGCCAGGTGGCCTTACGCTTCGTCGGCAAGCGGGTCGAGACGGTCAGTTTGTAGTCACGTGACCTTTGCCGATCGGTCGGCGATGCCGAACATTTGGCGGTTGCGCGCCATTTAAAAATAGAGATGCTGGTTGCGGACGCGATTGTGCCGCACATCCGCCAGGATGGGCGCTTAGCGCAATCACATAATTGATGGCGCACAGGCCTTTTCCCGAACCAATCCCGGTTTGGAGGCGCGCCGGCTCTTGGCGGATCGGCAGCATGGGAAGATTCCCCTCAGCGCTCAACTGGATTTTGACCGCGGCCGTCGTCGCCGCAAGCGGCGTCCTCTATGGCAAGCTGTTTTTCCATGCGTCACCGCTGTATATCGGCGCAATCTACGCATTGTTCTGCGGCATGCCGGCGCTGGCCTTCGAACGCCGCATGATTCTGCCGCGCTTGAACCATTGGATGCATAGCCTGCCTACGCCGGCCTTCATCCTATCAGCCTTGATTGTCGATTTCGCCTTGATCGCCATCGGTTTTGCAATGGCCGGCGGCCTGATGAAATCGCTGAACCTGATCAACGACACCTGGGCCAACGTCATGCTGCTGCAGGTCGATGTCTATATCTATGCCGTCCTGGTGACCGCGATGATCATTTTCGTCGGGCGCGTGCGGGAGCTGCTTGGCCGCGACGTCTTCCTCAGCCTGTTGACCGGCCGTTATCGCAATCCGATGCAGGAAGAGCGCGTGTTTCTCTTCATCGATCTCGTCGGTTCGACGGCCTTCGCCGAGGAGCATGGCGACCTCAGGACACAGCAATTTCTAGGCTCGGTATTCAGCGCGTTCGCCGAGCCGGTGAGGCGATATAAGGGTGCGATCGACGACTATATCGGCGATGCCGCCATCATCACCTGGCCTCTTCGGCGTGGCGTGAAGAATGCCCGTTGCATTCGCTGTGTCTTCGACATCCTTGCCGATATCGAGGCGAATGCGGAGACATGGCTGAAATCCTACGGCAGGGTGCCGCGGCTGAGGGCCGCCTTGCACGGCGGCAGCATCGTCACTGCCGAAATCGGCATCGACCATCACAAGATCGCCTATTTCGGCGACACGGTGAATACCACCGCGAGGCTGGAATCGCTCTGCAAGACGCTGGAGCGACAGGTGCTGATCTCAGCCGATCTTGCAAGACGGATCGAGCTTCCCGACGATATCGCCAGGGAAGACCTTGGCGACCATGCCGTTCGCGGTCGCGACCAGACACTCGGGGTGATTGCCCTGCATAGGGCGAGGAGGCCAGAGCGGAAGGCGATAGGTGGGAGGTCGTAGGCAGGGAGTTATTATCTTCCTTGCCTATTGCCTATTGCCTATTGCCTAGTCCCCAAGACCCTACACCCTATCGGTTGTCCACAGTCACCAAAGCTTCACCTAAGCGTTAATTCGCCGACATAGCTCGCCTGTTAAGCGGGAGTTGTTTGCCAATCCCCGCCAACAAGGTGACATGATGACCCGAATTCTTTTCGCTTCCACGGCACTTTTTGTTCTGATTGCCGCCTCGGCCCAGGCCGATGAAACGCAGTTTCCCGCAAAGCTGACCTCGCAGGCCATCCTGCCCGCCAACACGATTGTCGCGGCACCGGTCGACGCGCCGGAATTTCTGAAGACCTCCGGCAAGTTCACGACGCCGGATCGCAAGCGCACGGAGGCCCTCGGCACGGTTCCGGGCAAAGACGGCGCCCGCGTGACCGATCTGAAGCTGCCCTTCAATGGCCAGGCGATCCAGGGCTTTTCCGGGATCAAGACCATGCCGGACGGCACCTTCTGGACGCTGACCGACAACGGCTTCGGCTCCAAGCAGAATTCGAGCGACTCCATGCTGTTCCTGCACCAAATCAAATTCGACTGGGACAATGGCAAGGTTGATGTCGTCAAGAACCTGTTCCTGTCCGACCCGAACAAGAAGGCTCCCTTCCCAATCGTCCTCGAAGGCGCCGACAAGCGCTATCTGACCGGCGCCGATTTCGATATCGAATCAATCCAGCCGGTTGCCGACGGCTTCTGGATCGGCGACGAATTCGGTCCCTATCTGCTGAAGTTCGATATGAACGGCGCGCTGACCGACGTTTTCCCGACGACACTCAACGGCAAGCCCGTCATGTCTCCGGACAATCCGCTGCTGCAACTGCCGGCCAACCCGACGCAGAAGATGCCGGCCTTCAACCTGAGACGCTCGGGTGGCTTCGAAGGCCTCGCCATGTCGAAGGACGGCAGCAAGCTCTATGGCCTGCTGGAAGGCGCGATGTATCAAGACGACGGCAAGATGGAAAGCGTCGACGGCCACACCGCGATCCGCGTCATCGAATTCGACGTCGCCTCGAAGAGCTGGACCGGTCGTAGCTGGCTCTACCCCTTCGCAGACAAGGGCACCTCGATCGGCGATTTCAACATGCTGGACGACAGCACCGCTCTGGTGATCGAGCGCGACAACGGCGCCGGCACGAAGGACAAGGCTTGCGCCGATCCGAAGCAACCGAAGCCGGATTGCTTCGAAGCGCCGGCCGAATTGAAGCGCGTCTATAAGATCGAATTCAACGACGCCAATGTCGGCAAGGCCGTCCGCAAGATCGGTTACATCGATCTGCTGCATATCGAAGATCCCGACCACAAGCGTCGCCAGGGCGGCGGCGAAGGCTTCTACGACATGCCCTTCGTCACCATCGAAAACGTCGACCGCGTCGATGCCACCCACATCATCATCGGCAACGACAATAACCTGCCCTTCTCGGCCGGCCGAGCTGTCGACAAGGCAGACGACAACGAGTTCAGCATTCTCGAAGTCGGCGATTTCCTCAACGCTAAGTGAGCGATACCCTACCTTCTCCCCATCGGGGAGAAGGTTTTTTACTCAAACCGGAATGCAAGCCGTCTATTCGTCAGCTTGCCCAGTTGTTGCAGCCGGCCTTCCAGCCGCTCGCCGGCGAAATCGTGGTATTCGGCTGGAACGACGAATTCGAGATCCAGCTCCGGGCTCGGCGAACGTCGAAATGTCAGATTGCGGACGACGCCTGGCATGGAAGCCGAAAAGAGATAGACGACGCGCAATAGGCCGCCGAGCAGTTTGGCGCGTTCGACGAATTGCGGCGTGGCGATCGCTGCCAGCGGTTCGGTGGCGCCGTCATCGTGAAGGCCCTCGAAACGGTAGTAATTGGCGAGAGCGATAAAGGCGCGGCCGGCGTGGGTGATGCCGACGAAGGACGTGTGGGCGATGATGTTCAGCGCCTGCAGGCCGCGATAGTCGGGATGGGCACGCCAACTGATGTCGGCAAGCAAGCAAGCGGCCTGGCGATAGCGGCTCTCCTCCTCCGTCTCGGTAACGCCGAAGAAGGGCATCATGCGACCGGTCCACTCGGCAAGTTCCCGCGCATGCTCCGGCGAACGGGCGCGCAGGATCGCAAGTTCGCCGGCGGCGACCAGCAACGGGTCGCTATGGCGTTCCGCCTCGGTCAGCAGCGAATAGAGGTAGCCTTCACGCACGCCCTGGGCCGAGAAGGATATGACGGAGGGCTTCATTTCCGCCAGCACCTCGCGCATCGCCACCGCGCCGAAGGGCAGCAGCGAACGGCGATGCTTGGAGATGGCCATCAGCGCCGGCTCTTTCGATTCCTTCGCCTCGCTGATCTGATCGAGGAAACGCATCATCTCGTCCAGCGGCACTTCATAGCCCTGCATCATATGCAGCGCATATTTACGCATTTCCATGTGCAGCTTGGCGATGTTTCGCCAGGTGCCGCCGACCGCATAAAAGGTGCGTCCCTCGCCCTTGCTCAGCAGTTTCGCTGTTTTCACATGCTTGCGGGCAAAGCTGCGCGCCCTGGCGAGCGAACCGTTGGCATATTCGGAAAGCCTGAGGCCGCCGAGCGGCAGGGTGATGCCCTTGCCGATCTCCTTGCCCTTGATGTCGATGAGCTCGAGCGAACCGCCACCGAGGTCGCCGGCGATGCCATCCGGGTGGAAAAAGCCGCTGATGATGCCAAGCGCGGAAAAACGCGCCTCTTCCTCGCCTGAAAGCACACGCACCTTGCGCTGCAGGATCGATTCTGCCTGATGGATGAATTCCGGACCGTTGCTTGCCTCGCGGGCAGCCGCCGTCGCCAGAACGTAGATGGTCGATGCGCGCGCCTGGTCGGACAGCGCCTTGAACCGGTGCAGGGATGCGAGCGCGCGCGCGACGCTCTCCTCATCCATCTTTCCGGTCAGCGCTATGCCCCTGCCAAGGCCGCAAAGCACTTTCTCGTTGAAAAGGATGGTCGGCGACCGCGAATGGCCTTCATAGACGACGAGACGAACCGAGTTCGACCCGATATCGACAACGGAGACCGGGGCAATACCGGGAAGGCGCCCCTGGGCTTCTGATTCAACCATGCAGGTCCAGTTATTTCTTGCGGCCCGACAACAGCCCGGCGATCAGTTTCGGCGCACTGGATTTCAGAGCTTCACCACGGCCGGAAAGGCTGGGATTAGTCATGAAATACTGCTGCGCGTTGAATGGCTCTTCCCCCTTGCGCACCTCCATGCGCCGCGAAGTACCGTCCGGCAATATCTCGTAGCTCTGCTGATTGTCAATGATGTTGCCCAGCATGATCTGCGAAAGAACCTGCTCGTGCACGGTCTTGTTGGTCAGCGGAACAAGGGTTTCGACGCGGCGGTCGAGGTTTCTCGGCATCATGTCGGCGGAGCCGATATAGACCAGCGCCTTCTCCGACGGCAGGCCCTGGCCATTGCCGAAGCAGAAGATGCGGCTGTGTTCGAGGAAGCGGCCGACGATGGACTTGACGCGGATATTTTCGGAGAGACCCGGCACCTGCGGACGCAGGCAGCAGATGCCGCGCACGACGAGATCGATCTCCACGCCGGCATTGCTTGCGCGGTAGAGCGCATCGATGATGTCGGGGTCGACCAGCGAATTCATCTTCATCCAGATCGCCGCCGGCTGGCCGTTTTTGGCGTGCTCGATCTCCTCCTCGATATGCTGGAGGATGCGCGAGCGCAGCGTATAGGGCGAAACTGCGATCTTCATGCCGTCTTCCGGCTCACCGTAACCGGTGATGAAGTTGAAAATGTTCGCCATGTCATGGGCGATCTTCGGATCGCAGGTGAAGTAGGAAAGGTCGGTATAGATCTTGGCGGTGATCGGGTGGTAGTTGCCTGTGCCGAGGTGGCAATAAGTGCGCAGCTTGCCGTCCTCACGGCGCACGACCATCGACATCTTCGCATGCGTCTTGAGCTCGATAAAGCCGAAGACGACCTGCACGCCGGCGCGTTCGAGGTCGCGCGCCCAGCGGATATTGGCCTCTTCGTCAAAGCGGGCCTTGAGCTCGACCAGCGCCGTGACCGATTTGCCGGTATCGGCGGCATCGATCAGCGCGCGGACGATCGGGCTGTCGTTGGAGGTACGATAGAGCGTCTGCTTTATCGCCAGAACGTCAGGATCGCGCGCAGCCTGGAGAAGAAACTGGACGACCACGTCGAAGGATTCGTAGGGGTGGTGGACCACCATGTCCTTTTCGCGGATCGCGGCGAAGCAATCGCCGGCATGTTCGCGGACGCGCTCAGGAAATCGGGCATTGTAGGGCTCGAAGCGCAGATCGTCGCGCGGCGCCTTGGCGATTTCGGACAACGTGTTGAGGGCCAAAAGGCCCGGCAGAACGGCGATGCGGTTTTCCGGCACGTTCAGCGATTCCACAACGAACTGGCGCAGCTCGAGCGGCATTTCCGAATCGGTCTCGATGCGGATCACCGAACCGCGGCGGCGGCGCTTCAGCGCCGTTTCGAAGAAGCGCACCAGATCTTCGGCTTCTTCTTCGACTTCAATATCGCTGTCTCGGATGATGCGGAACGTACCCGAACCCTGCACTTCATAGCCCGGATAGAGCCGGTGAATGAAGATGTTCACCACGTCTTCCAGCGTGATGTAGCGGATGACGTTGCTGGCGTCCGGCAGGCGAACGAAGCGGTCGAGCGCCGGCGGCAGGCGCAACAACGCCGTCATCGGCTCGCGGCCGTTCATGCTGTTCAGTTGCAGCGCGATCGAGAAGCCGAGGTTCGGAATGAACGGGAACGGATGCGCCGGATCGATAGAAAGCGGCGTCAGGACCGGGAAGATCGCCTGATCGAATTCATTGGCAAGCCATTGCCGGTCGACCTCGGAAAGGGCCGGCGGGCGCACGATCAGGATGTCTTCCTTGGCGAGATACTGCTGCAGCACGGCAAGCGAGGCCTGCTGTTCCATCTGCAGATTGTCGATCTCGCGCAGGATGTCGTCGAGCTGTTCGGCGGGTGTCTTGCCGTCCGGGGTGCGCATGAGGATCTTCTGGCGGACCTGGCCTTCGAGGCCGGCGACGCGCACCATGAAGAATTCATCGAGGTTGGCGGCGGAAATGGAGAGGAAACGGATGCGCTCCAGCAGCGGATGCGCCGTGTTCAGCGTTTCCTCGAGAACGCGGCGGTTGAACTGTAGCCAGGAAAATTCGCGGTTGATGAAGCGCTCTGGGCTCGTCAGAAGCTCATTGATCGGCGGCGCGGCCTCCGGCGCTTGCTGGTTGGCTTCCTGATGTTCCGTTAGTGCCGAGTCCATGTTCCACCTGCCTCATCTTATAACCTTGCGCCACGTATAGCAGTTTGACGACGGAACTGTGACAGTTCATCGAGCACTCAATCAGCCGGAGCGGAATTACCCAATTCATTCAATACCTCAGCAGCCAGAATGCGTGTGATCCTGGTGCCGCGGCCGAGCGCAAGGCGGTCCAGCCGATCGACGATCAACTGGGCAGCGTTTAGGGACCGTTCCATGCGGTTGACGATATAGAGAACAAGTTTGTCATCGATATAAAGCTGACGGTCCGCAAAGAGCTTTACGATAACTTGCGACAACAATTCCTCGTCCGGCTCGCCGATCTCCACCACCGTCGCCGCCTTCAGCCGAGAGCGCAGATCGGGCAGCGTCACCGGCCAGGACATCGGCCAGAGCCTGCTGGTCATCAGCAACCCTGTGCCATTTTCCCTGACGCTGTTGATGACATGGAAAAGCTCGGTGTCGTCAAAGCCCAGGCGATCGACATCCTCGAAGATGACCGGGCCGTTCGCCGCCGCCACGGCTGCGCCGGAGCCGGCTTTCGGATGAATAGCGATCGCGCCGCTTCTCTCGCGCCAGATATTGGCAAGGTGCGATTTTCCCGAACCGACCGGCCCAGCGAGAATGACCACGGGCGACGGCCAAGATGGCCATGAATCGACGATCTTCACCGCCGCGCTCAAGGGATGGGCGACCAGCAGGTCGTCGCGGCCGCTCGCGGCGTCGTGCGCAAAAGCCAGGGGTAGCTGTTCGGCGGGCTTGCGCCTCAAATCAGCGTTCTTCGCGTCGGTCATGCTATTTGTTCTCAGGATTGCCGGCCTTGGCTTTGCGCGCCTTGCCGGCTTCCGAGCGTCCATAATAGAGGTCGCTTTGAAGGTAGCGCGAAAGGGCAAAACGGACAAGGACGCCACAGGCGGCTGCGGCCGGAACGGCAACCAGCAGACCGACGAAACCGAAGAGCGCGCCGAAGGCAAAAAGGGCGAACATCAGCCAGACCGGATGCAGGCCGACGCTTTCGCCGACCAGCTTCGGCTGCAGCACATTGCCCTCCAGGAACTGGCCGGTGAAAAAGACGGCGAGCGTGAGGCCGACCCATAGATAATCGGGCCAAAACTGCACCAGGGCGACGCTCAGTGCCATAAACAGGCCGACGAGCGAACCGACATAGGGGATGAAGCTGATCATGCCGGCGAAGAGGCCGATCAACAGGCCGAAGTTCAGCCCCACAAGCGACAGGCCGACGCCGTAATAGACACCGAGGATAATGCAGAGCGAGCCCTGCCCGCGGATGAAGCCGGCGATCGCCTGATCCACTTCCCGGGCGATCTCGCGCACGGTCGAGACGTGATCGCGTGGCACCCAGGCATCGACCTTGGCGATCATGCGATCCCAGTCGAGCAATATATAGAAGGCGACGACCGGCGTGACGACCATCAGCGAGATGATGTTAACCAGCGCCTTGCCGGAGCTCCATATTTGCGCGAACAGGCCGCCGACAAAGCTCAGCCCATCCGACAATATGCTGGAGAAATTATCCTTGATAGCACCGAGCTGATCGCGAATCCAAATCGGCAGCATCGTCGTCTGCGTATGGGCGATGAACTTCTGGAATTGCTGCACATAGCCCGGTATATGTTGAATGAAATCATTGAACTGATTGATGATGATCGGGATGAAGATCGTCAGTGCCAGCGCAAAGACCAGCACGAAGGCAACGAGGATCACCACCGTCGCCATGAAGCGGCTGAGGCCGATCCTTTCCAGCCGGTCTGCGACCGGATCGAGGAAATAGGCGACCGACATGCCGGCGATGAAGGGCAAGAGGATCGAGCTGAAGAGATAGAGAAAGACAATGAAGAGGACGAGCACGATCACCCAGAAGGTGACCTGGCGCTTGAGGCTCGCCCCGCTGACTTGTTGCTCCATCGACTTCCCCATTCTTCGCCGCCCGTTGCCGCCCGCTTAGGACATAGGATGACGCCGCAATTATGGTCAAGCCTGCGGCCGGAAATCGGCCTTGGAGCGCTGTGAAGCGGGGAAAATCGAGGGTTTGCCTGCGCTAGCGCCTTGCATAAAGGTTCCTGTCATGCAATGGCGACCCGATTAAAATTGTTCCAATTGGAACGATGGCCACCGGAGGCGAAAGCATGAGCCAGTCTGGAAAAAACGGTCTGACCTATAGCGACGCGGGCGTCGATATCGATGCCGGCAATCTGCTGGTCGAAAAGATCAAGCCGGCGGTTCGTTCGACCCGCCGCCCCGGCGCCGATGGCGAAATCGGCGGTTTCGGTGGCCTCTTCGACCTGAAGGCTGCGGGCTTCACCGATCCGGTGCTGGTGGCCGCCAATGACGGCGTCGGCACCAAGCTGAAGATCGCGATCGACGCGAACTATCACGACACCGTCGGCATCGACCTCGTCGCCATGTGCGTCAACGATCTTGTGGTCCAAGGCGCCGAGCCGCTGTTCTTCCTCGATTATTTCGCGACCGGCAAGCTCGATCCCGATCAGGGTGCCGCGATCGTCGGCGGTATTGCAGCCGGCTGCCGCGAGGCGGGTTGCGCGCTGATCGGCGGCGAGACGGCGGAAATGCCGGGCATGTATTCCGATGGCGATTACGATCTCGCCGGCTTTGCCGTGGGTGCGGCCGAACGCGGGCAGCTTCTCCCCTCCGGCGATATCGCCGAGGGTGACGTCATTCTCGGTCTTGCCTCCTCCGGCGTTCATTCCAACGGGTTTTCGCTGGTACGCAAGATCGTCGGCATCTCCGGTCTTGGCTGGGACGCGCCGGCTCCCTTTGCCGAGGGCAAGGCGCTCGGCGAAGCCCTGCTGACGCCGACACGCATCTATGTGAAGCCGCTTTTGAAGGTGATCCGCGAGACGCATGCCATCAAGGCGCTCGCCCATATCACCGGCGGCGGTTTCCCGGAGAATATTCCGCGGGTGCTGCCGAAGCATCTTGCTGCCGAGATCGATCTGGCCGCCGTCCAAGTGCCGCCGGTCTTCTCCTGGCTCGCCAAGACAGGCGGCGTCGAGGCCAAGGAAATGCTGCGCACCTTCAATTGCGGCATCGGCATGATCGCTGTCGTGGCGGCCGAGAATGTAGCGGCCGTCAAGGCAGCGCTTGAAGCCGAGGGCGAAAGCATCGTCACGCTCGGCCGTATGATCGCCCGCGACGAAGGCGCTGCCGGCACCGTCTACAAGGGCACGCTGGCAATATGAGTTCGAGCCGCAAACGCGTCGTCGTCTTCATCTCGGGCAGCGGCTCCAATATGATGGCGCTGGTCAAGGCTGCGGCGGCTTCGGATTATCCAGCCGAAATTGTCGGTGTGATCTCCGATAAGGCAGATGCCGGCGGTTTGGCGAAAGCCGCAGCCGAGGGCATTGCTACCTTCGCCTTCGTCCGTAAGGATTTTGCCAGCAAGGAGGCCCATGAGGAGGCAATCCTTGCGCAGCTCGAGGCGCTGTCACCCGATATCATCTGCCTCGCCGGCTATATGCGTCTTCTCTCCGGGCGCTTCATTCAGCGCCACGAAGGCCGGATCATCAATATCCACCCTTCGCTGCTGCCGCTTTTCCCCGGGTTGCACACGCATCAACGCGCCATCGACGCCGGCCAGCGGATCGCCGGCTGCACCGTGCATTTCGTCACCGAGGGCATGGACGAAGGCCCGGCGATCGGCCAGGCAGCCGTGCCGGTGCTGACCGACGACACGGCCGAAACGCTTGCCGCCCGCGTGCTCACGATCGAGCACCAGCTTTATCCGCAGTCGCTTCGGTTGTTGGCTGAGGGCAAGGTGCGCATGGAAGACGGCAAGGCAATTGCTGCCACCAAGACGCCCGTTGCCCGTGCCCCGCAGATTATTTCACTGCTCGGTGACATCGATCAGATCTAGCCGCTTTCCCCTTACGCAGCCATTGCCATCAGGGGATGAAGCGTACCGTCGCTGTAGACGACGCGGCCGTTGCGGAAGGTGGCGCGGATGCGGTGAACAGCACCGTGCTCGACGGCAACCAGATCGGCCTTCTGGCCGACGGCGATCTCGCCGCGATCAGTGAGCCCCGCAGCGCGCGCGGCACCAGCCGTCGCCATGGCCACGGCTGCCGGTAGACCACCACTGGCAACCTCAGCGATCTTGAAAATGGCCGGCACGAAAGCGGCCGGGTGATAATCGGCAGCGATGATGCCGAGAAGGCCAGCGCCGGCCGCATCAAGCGCACTCAGATTCCCGGACATGGATTGGCCGCGCAACGCGTTCGGCGCCCCCATCAGCGTCCAGAGGCCGCGACGACGCGCCTCTTCGGCGGCCGGCAGCGTCACCGGGAATTCGCTGATCGTGACACCGAGATCGAACATTTCGGCCACCTTTTCGGCGCTGTCATCGTCATGCGAGGCGAGCGACAGCTTGTGCTTCAAGGTTAGGCCGATGATATCGCGCAGTTTCAGCTCGATATCCGGATCCTGCCGCAGGGCGATGCGCCGGGCCAGCACTTCCTCGGCCGCTTCACGGGTGATGCCGCGGCGCTCCGACATGCTGAGAAGATAGGCTTCAATATTGTTATATTGCCCCTGCCCTGGCGTATGGTCCGTCAGCGAGACCATATCGACGACACCATCTTCCAGGAGCCGCTCCAACGTGGGCGCCGCGCCGACATTGGTGATCTCGTAGCGAGCATGAACGCGGTGGTCGATCAGCAGGTGATCACGCAGGCTGTTGATGCCCTTGATCACCGCCGAGGTGGTCTCCAGCGAGCGGACATGGCCATAGACACTTTCTGTGGCGAAGGAGACGGCGGCATAGGCGGTGGTGACCCCGGCGGCGGCGAGTTTCTTGTCGAGTTCATGGATACCGAAATCGATCGGCATCGTCGCATTCGGCCGCGGAGCGATTTCGCGCTCGATCATATCGCCATGCAGATCCACAAAGCCCGGCATCAGCAGCCGTCCGCCGCCATCGAATGTCGCAGCTTCCACCGGTTCGGACCGGATCTCGGCGATCACGCCATCTTCGATGCGGATAGCCCCCTGATCGACGACTTCATCGGGAAGAACGAGCGTGAAATTGCTGAGCCACATCGGCTTTCTCCTGAAATAGCGTCAATCGTTTTGAAGGTATGGCTGTGGACCGGACCTTTCCGGCGAGCGCCCCTCGGTAGTCGCGATTCGTGACATCATAATGAAAGCTGCGACGCTGATTTTGGCAGCCATTAAGCACCGCCGAACGGTCTTATTTCAGGCTATTTCAGGCTTGCCTTGTTCAACATCGCCCATTGCAACAGCATGATCGTCTTGGCGTCGTAGATCTCGCCGGCTTCGATCATCGCCATGGTTTCGGCGAGCGGCACTTCGAGCACCTCGATATCCTCATGTTCGTGGGCAAGCCCGCCGCCGTTGCCGATGCGGTCCGTCGTATCGACCACAGCAGCAAAGAAATGAATGATCTCGGTAACAGCGCCCGGCGAGGTGAATGCCTTGAACAGGAAGCGGACATCACGGACGCGGAAGCCGGTTTCCTCCATTGCCTCGCGGCGGATCGCCTCTTCCGGATGATCACCGTCGAGCAAGCCGGCGGGTACCTCGATCATCCAGGCTGGAAAGCCGGTGAGATGGGCCGGCAGGCGGAATTGCCGCACGAGGATGACCGTTTCGCGCTTGGGGTCGTAGAGCAGAATGCAGGCGGCAGGCGTGCGGTGATAGATTTCCCGCTTCACCCGATGCGTCTCGCCCGTCGAATCCGTGTAGTCGATGTCGAAGCTGCTGAGCCGCGTCCATTGGTCCGAAAGCGTCTTCTCACTGACGATCTCGGCCTTCGCCTCGTCGAACTTGTTCATGCTCTATCCTTGCGCAGCCAGACCTTGTTGTCGTGAACAGCCGCGCCGCCATAAGGGGCAACAGGATCGGCGCCGGTCAGAACATTGATCCCTTCGCCGTCCACATGCGCCTTGTTCGGCCATAAGCCTTCGGCGATCAGCACGCCCGGCTTCACCTCGGCCGTGATGCGCGCATGAATGCGGATATCGCCCCTGAGATTGCCCAGCTGAACGAGGTCGCCATGGGCGATGTCCAGCGCTGCGGCATCCGCGGGATTGATCATAACTTCCGGGCGACCTTCCTTCTGGCGAGAGGTCTTCGTTTCCGCGAAGCTCGAGTTCAAGAAATTGCGCGACGGCGATGTGGCAAGCCGGAATGGATGATCGGGATCGGCAACTTCGATGACGTCAACCTGATCCGGAAACTCCGGCAGCGCGACATGAGGGCCGAGCAGGCCGACAGCTTCCGGCGGCCGGTTCGGAGCCGGCTGGTTGATCCAATCGGGACGGAAGCGGAACTTGCCATCGGGATGGGCGAAGCCATTGAGGAAATGCGCATCCTCGAAAGCCGGCTGACGATCGAACCATTTGTGTTCGAGGAAATGATCGTAATCCGGCAGACCGCTTCGCTCCAGAATGCGGTCGATCATCTCGCGGGCCGAAAATCCGAAGCCGGGACGATCGGCGACGCCGAGGCGCTTCGCCAGTTCCTCGATGACGAAGAGATTGCTACGCACCGTCGGTGGCGGCTCGACCAGCTTCGGGCCAAGCAGGATGTGGTTTTGCCCGCCGGCGCGGTAGATGTCGTCGTGCTCGACGAACATGGTGGCCGGGATGACGATATCGGCCATCTCGGCAGTATCGGTCATGAATTGTTCGTGCACGGCGACGAAGAGATCGTCGCGCGCAAAGCCGCGCTTCACCAGCCGCTGTTCCGGCGCGATGTTCACCGGATTGGTGTTTTGGATCAGCATCGCCGTCACGGGGCCGCGATGGCGCAAAGCGACGGCATCGCCGGTCAGTGCCCGGCCGATCTGCGACTGGTCGATCGTGCGGATATCCGGGTCCAGCATCGACCGGCCGGTCAGCTCGCTCGCGTCCATGCGGAAGATATCGCTGTTGGAATGAAAGGCGCCGCCGCCCTCATATTGCCAGGAGCCGAGCACGGTGGCGACGGAAGCTGCCGCGTGCATCGCGACCGCGCCGTTGCGCTGGCGGGTAAAGCCGTAGCCGAGGCGGAAATAGGTCTTCTTCGTCGTGCCGACCAGCTTGGCAAAGGCTTCGATCTCATCGACGGATAAGCCGGTGATCGCAGCCGCCCATTCCGGCGTCTTCGTCTTGAGATGCGCTTCGAGACCTGCCGGTTCGTCGGCAAATTTGGCCATGTAGGCATGATCGGCATAGCCGTCGCGGAAGGCGATGTGCATGACGGCGCAGGCGAGCGCGGCATCCGTGCCCGGCTTGACGATGAGCGCTAAGTCGGCCTGTTTCATCGTCGGATTGTCGTAGATATCGATGACGACGATCTTGGCGCCGCGCTCCTTGCGCGACTTCACGGCATGGGTCATCACATTGACCTGGGTCGCGACCGCGTTTGTCCCCCAGATAACCACGCAATCGGTACGGCCCATCTCGCGCGGATCAGGACCACGCAGCGTGCCCGTCGCCATGGTGAAGCCGGTCCAGGCGGGGTTTGTGCAGATCGAGGAAAAGAAACCGGAATAGCGCTTGGCATGGCGCAGCCGATTGATGGAATCGCGCTGCACCCAGCCCATGGTGCCGGCATAGTAATAGGGCCAGATCGCTTCGCTGCCGTCTTTAGCCTCAGCCTTGACGAAAGCATCGGCAATTTCGTCCAGCGCGTCGTCCCAGGAGAGTTCCTGCCACTGGCCCTCTCCCTTCGCCCCGGCGCGGCGCAAGGGCTTCGTCAGCCGGTCCGGATGGTAAAGCCGTTCGGCATAACGGGCGACTTTGGCGCAGATGACGCCTGCGGTATAGGAATGATCGCCCGCGCCACGCACGCGGCCGATCCTGCCGTCCTCCGTCAGATCGATCTCCAACGCACAGGTGGAGGGACAGTCGTGCGGACAGGCCGTGTGGCCGACCGGGGATTTGGCGTGAATGGGGGTCGCAATGTTCATGCCGTTTGTATATTTCATGCCTTGTCCGGCCAAAAGGCATAATCTGGCCCATCGCAACAATTCATGCGGACTTCACCGACAATGAACTATCGGCATATCTACCACGCGGGCAATTTCGCCGATGTGCTGAAGCACGCGGTACTAGCCCGTCTCATCCGCTACATGCAGAACAAGGACAAGGCTTTCCGTGTTCTCGACACCCATGCAGGCATCGGGCTCTACGATCTCTCTTCGGAGGAGGCGCAGAAGACAGGCGAATGGCTGGATGGTATCGGCCGGCTGCTGAAAGCCGAACTTGTGCCGCAAGTGGCCAATCTGCTGGAGCCCTATCTGACCGCCGTCCGCGAGCTCAATCCCGAAGGTGGCCTGCGGTTCTATCCGGGCTCCCCGAAGCTTGCCCGCATGCTGTTCCGCCCACAGGACCGGTTATCGGCGATGGAGCTGCATCCGGAGGATTTCCAGCGGCTGCATCGGTTGTTCGAGGGCGATCACCATGCGCGCATCACCGAGCTCGATGGCTGGCTGGCGCTCGGCGCGCATCTGCCGCCGAAGGAGAAGCGCGGCATCGTGCTGGTCGATCCGCCGTTCGAAGAAGACGGCGAATATGAACGGCTGGCGGACGGACTTGCGAAAGCCTGGCGCCGCTTTCCCGGCGGCACCTATTGCCTATGGTATCCACTCAAGAAGGATGCACCGATCAAGGCTTTTCATGAGGCATTGCAGGCTTTGGAGATTCCGAAGATGCTCTGCGCCGAGCTGACGGTCAAAAGCGATCGCGGCTTCACCGGACTAACCGGCTCCGGCCTCATTATCGTCAATCCGCCATTTACGCTGAAGGACGAGCTGCATGCCTTGCTGCCGGCCCTGAAGGATATGCTGGCGCAAGACCGCTTCGCCTCGCAACGCGCCTTCTGGCTGCGCGGCGAACACTGATATTTCTTTCGCCCAGGTGATCCCATGAAGCTTCTCTGCTCGCCCGCTTCCCCCTTCTCCAGCAAGGTGCGGATGGCAGCCCGCCACCTCGGCATCGAGTTCACCGAAATCCATGTCGACACCAATGCCGGTCCGGCCCTGCTGGTCGACAACAATCCGCTCGGCAAGATTCCGACGCTGCTGACGGAAGACGGCGTGTCGATCTTCGACAGCCGCGCGATCATGCATCATTTCCATCGGCTGAAGGGCAAGACGCTTTATCCTGCCAAGGAGAGCAAACGCATAGACGCCGAGGTGCTGGAAGCGCTTTGCGACGGCACCAATGACTGCCTCCTGTCGATCGTCTACGAGCGGCGCTTGCGCGATCAGGACAAGCAGCATCAGCCATGGATCGACCGGCAGTGGACGAAAGTGAGCCGCGCGCTCGCCCACCTCAACGCCGAACCGCCGAAGATCGGCAAGAAACTGCATGGCGGGCATTTCGCTCTAGCGTCCATGATAGGCTATCTGCAACTGCGCTTCGAGGGACAGTGGGAAGCGGACCATGCTGACCTTATCGATTGGGCAAGCAAGTTCGAAAAACACTTTCCGGACTATCAGGCTATGAAGCCGCGGGCCTGACGGCGCCTCTCTTAGCCCTGGCGCGAACTGTCGATTTTGATGAAATCGACGAAGGCGCGCAAGGCGGTCGGCAACTGCCGGCGGCTTGGATAATAGAGAAAGAAGCCGGGATAATAGGGGCACCAGTCCTCCAGCACACGGATCAGCCGGCCATCCTTCAAAGCCGGCAGCGCGAGATCCTCGAACATGAACGCAAGACCGGAGCCGTTGACGGCGGCTTCGAACATCATGTCGAGGTCGCCGAGCGTCAGCGGCCCCTGTACCTCAATCTCCAGCTCAATGCCGCCGCGTTCGAATTCCCAACGATAGTAGGTGCCGCTCGGGAAACGATAGCGGATGCACGGGTGATCCTTCAGATCATGCGGCGTGACCGGTTTGGCGAAACGCTGAAAATGTTCGGGCGAACCGACGATCGCAGTCCGCTGGCGGGGGCCGATGGCGATGGCGATCATGTCGGCGGCGATGCTTTCGCCGAACCGCACGCCGGCATCGAAGCCGCCGGAAACCGTGTCCACGAGCGCATCGTCCGCCACGATTTCCATTTCGACAGCGGGATAAGCCCTCAGGAAACGGGATACGATCGGCAACAACACCATCTTGGCGGCGGGGCGCGGGGCGTTGATACGCAGCTTGCCATAGGGTTGGCCGCGGAATTTATCGAGATCCTCAAGCGCATCGTCGATATCGAGGAAGGCCGGGCGGATACGCTCGAACAGGCGCTCGCCGGCCTCCGTCAAGCCGACGCCGCGGGTGGTGCGATTGACCAACCGCACGTCCAGCCGTTCCTCGATCGCCCGCAGCGAATGGCTGAGCGCTGAAGCCGTCACGCCGAGTTCGACCGCGGCTTTGCGAAAGCTGCGGTGTTGGGCGATGGCCAGGAAAATTGCCAGATCGGTTGAACGGATGCGCCGCATTGATGAGATTTTCTCAGCACTTCAAGGAGGAGAAGATAGATTACCTCATCAGAGCCATCAAGCTATCTTTCCCCTGCAAGCAAATTCCGCGCACGGAATTGCAACCCCACGAAAGGAGAAAGTCATGCGCGTTTGGTTCATTACGGGTGCATCCCGCGGCTTCGGCGCCCTCATAGCTCAGGAAGCCCTCAAAGCCGGCGACGCCGTTGTCGCCACGGCCCGCAACCCCGCAGGCCTTGCGGAAAAGTTCGGCAATCATCCGAACCTCCTGCCCGTTGCCCTCGACGTTTCGAACGAGGCACAGGCCCATGAAGCGGCTGCAGAAGCCGTCAAGCGCTTCGGCCGGATCGACATTCTTCTCAACAATGCCGGCTACGGCCTGTTGGGTGCAGTTGAAGAGGCTACAGCCGAAGAAATCGAGAAGATCTATGCCACCAACGTCTTCGGCCTGCTGAAGGTCACGCGCGCCATCCTTCCGCACATGCGCCGCCAACGTTCCGGCCATGTGATCAACATGTCGTCGGTCGGTGGCTACCAGAGCTTTGCCGGTTGGGGCGTCTATTGCTCAACGAAATTCGCAGTCGAAGCTCTGTCCGAGGCAATGGCGTCGGAACTGCAGCCGCTGGGGATCAAGGTCACGGTTGTCGAACCCGGCTTCTTCCGGACCGACTTCCTTGACGAAAGCTCGCTCGCCGTCAGCCCGAGCTCGATTGGCGACTACAAGGACACGCCTGCCGGTGCGATGCGCGATTTCGCCGCCGGTCACAACCACGGCCAGCCCGGCGATCCGGCACGGCTTGCAAAGTCGATGATCACGCTTGCACATTCGGCCAACCCGCCGCTGCGCATGCCCTTCGGCTCCGATACGGTCGGCGTGATCGAGACCAAGAATGAATACGTCGTCAAGGAACTAGCCGACTGGCGCGAACTGGCCGTCTCGACGGACTTCCCGAAGGACGCCGCGTAAATATCAGAACCATGAAACGGAAAAAGCCGGGGCGAGAACCCCGGCTTTCGTTAGATTATGCCATCAAATTATCAGAACTTGACGCCGATACCGACCTTGACGCTCTGCTCGTCATAACCGCGCGAGAAGCTGCCGGAGTCGAGGTTGAAATCCTTCTTGCCGTAGTCGGTGTAACGGTACTCAAGACGAGCCGTGATGTTGTTGGTGATGAAGGTTTCAGCACCTGCACCGACCGTGTAGCCAACAGCCGTCTTGCTTTCAGACGAGGTAGCGTCCTCGAGCTTGTTCTGGCCGATTGCCAGACCGGCAGTGCCGTACAGCATGAACGGGTTGAAGTCGTAACCGATACGGCCGCGAACCGAGCCGTTTACGCCGTTCTTGGCGGTAAGGCCATTGCGGGTCGAGTCGGAGTCGGCGTAGCCGAGGTCGCCTTCAACACCATATACGATCTGGCCCTGCTGCCAGTTGTAGCCGGTGAAAGCCTCACCGCCGAAAGCGTAGGAGTTGCCGTTGTGATTGAAGTGGCCGGCATTCCAGTCGCCAGCACCACCGATGTAGAAACCGGCCCAGTTGTTGACAACCGGCGGAGCCTCCTGGGCGACGGGCGGCTGCGGAACCTGCTCCACAGCGTCGGCTGCATGAGCCGCGGTGAAGCCGCCGAGGGCGAAACCAGAGACCATGAGGGTCGTGATGAGAGTACGCATACTTTTCTCCTTTCAGTCCCGTGTTCTTCGTCTACTGATGACCTCGAAGCACCACGAGCAATTACAAGATGTCCCTCCCGGATCGGGACTGAAATTGGAATGCAAATGAGGAATTCGAAGAGCTAAAATATGATATCATTGTGGCGCAGAGGTGGCTGAATTTCGATGTTGCTTGAGCGCAACAGACGAATTGTTAACCCTAATGCTTGGTTAAAGCATGTATACTTATTTTAATCGAAATATAACTGAAGTTTTACATAGGTCGCCGCTGCGGATCTCCGTGCAGAAGCATCTTTTCATATGGTGTATCGACGACCTATATGAGTGCCAGTTGGGTAATGGCGACGAAAAGGCAGCATCTTGAGCCAGGAAAAACTACGCACAGCGCTTATATCAGGTGCATCAAAAAGAATAGGCCGGGCAATCGCAGAGGATTTGTCGGCTAACGGCTTTGCGGTGGCGCTGCATGCCAATCAATCGTTCGCCGAGGCAACCGAAGTCGTGGCGAAATTGCGGCAACAGGGCAGAAAGGCAATTGCGATCAAGGCCGACCTGCAAAATTCGGCGGAAACATCGACGCTGATCGAAAGGGCCGTTTCGGAGCTTGGACCGCTGGATCTCCTGGTCAACAACGCCTCCGTTTTTCAGGGTGATTCCGCCGACAACTTCGACGCCGAAGCCTTCGACGCGCATTTTGCCGTGCATGTCCGCGCGCCCTCCATCCTCGCCGCGGATTTCGTGCGGCAGCTTCCGGAAGGCATCCCGGGGTTGATCGTCAACATTGTCGATCAGCGCGTCTGGGCGCTGAACCCACGCTTCTATTCCTATACCTTGTCGAAGGCCGCCCTGTGGACGGCGACCCAGACGATGGCGCAGACCTTTGCGCCGCGCATCCGCGTCAACGCCATCGGCCCCGGTCCGACGGTGCGCAGCGTCCGACAGACGGAAGAGGACTTCCAAGCGCAGATCGATGGTCTCATATTGAAGGCTGCGCCCGGCCTCGAGGAATTCGGTCGCACCGTCCGCTTTCTTTTTGACACGCCTTCGATCACGGGCCAAATGATAGCGCTCGATGGTGGCCAGCATCTTGCCTGGGAAACGCCCGATGTGTCGGAGAGCATGGAATGAACGGACGAAAGCTGCCCGACGGCGGCATTCTCTATGACGAATCAGAGGACATTGAGGACGACATCGAGGTGGAAGCCGATGCCGGCGCTTCCCCCGTCGTGCCCGTCGACTGGAACGAAGGCGGGAAGAATGAAACCGGCCTTCAGGGCGCGGAACTGATCGCAGAATTCGTCAAGCGCCTGCCGAACAATCCCGGCGTCTATCGCATGTTCAACGAAGCCGGCGACGTGCTCTATGTCGGCAAGGCGCGCAGCCTGAAGAAGCGTGTTGCCAACTACGCGATGGGCCGCGTGCATTCCAACCGCATCGCCCGCATGGTGCGCGAAACCGCCAATATGGAGTTCGTCACCACCCGCACCGAGACCGAAGCGCTGCTGCTGGAAGCGAATCTGATCAAGCGCTTACGGCCGCGCTTCAACGTATTGCTGCGGGACGACAAGTCCTTTCCCTATATTCTCATCACCGGCGATCATCGGGCACCGGCGATCTTCAAGCATCGCGGCGCGCGTGCCCGCAAGGGTGAGTATTTCGGCCCCTTCGCGTCAGCGGGCGCCGTCGGCCGCACCATCAATTCGCTGCAACGCGCCTTCCTGATCCGCACCTGCACCGACAGCGTTTTCGAGACCCGGACCCGACCCTGCCTGCTCTATCAGATCAAGCGCTGCTCAGGGCCTTGCACCCGCGAGATCAGCGATGAGGGCTATGCGGAGCTGGTGCAGGAGGCGAAGGACTTTCTCTCCGGCAAGAGCCAGAACGTGAAAGCCCATATGGCGGAGGCGATGAACGCTGCCGCTGAGGATCTCGATTTCGAGCGCGCCGCCGTCTATCGCGACCGGCTGGCGGCGCTGTCGCATGTGCAAAGCCATCAGGGCATCAATCCCGCCGGCGTCGAAGAAGCCGACGTCTTTGCCATCCATCACGAGGGCGGCATTTCCTGCATCCAGGTCTTCTTCTTCCGCACCGGGCAGAACTGGGGCAACCGCGCCTATTTCCCGAAGGCTGACCCGTCGCTTTCCGGCGCCGAAGTGCTGAATGCGTTTCTGGCGCAATTCTACGACGACAAGCCGGTGCCGAGGCAGATCCTGCTATCGGAGACGGTCGAGGAAATCGAGCTGCTGGCAGCAGCGCTCGGCGAAAAGGCCGGGCACAAGGTCACGATCCTGGTGCCGCAGCGCGGCGAGAAGCGCGACCTCGTCGATCACGTCGTTGCCAATGCCCGCGAAGCGCATGGCCGCAAGCTTGCCGAGACCGCCTCACAATCGCGGCTGCTCGAAGGCTTCAAGGAGACATTCCAGCTTCCCTATGTGCCGCAACGCATCGAGATCTATGACAACTCGCACATCATGGGCACGAATGCGGTTGGCGGTATGGTGGTGGCTGGGCCGGAAGGGTTCGTCAAAGGCCAATACCGCAAGTTCAACATCAAATCGACCGACATCACGCCCGGCGACGATTTCGGCATGATGCGCGAAGTCATGACCCGGCGCTTTTCTCGCCTGCTGAAGGAAGAGGGCAAGCCGGACCGCAGCCCGAATACGGAGAGCGCAGCCGTTGACGCTGCGGATCAGCCCTTCCCCGCTTGGCCGGACGTCATCCTCATCGATGGCGGCCAAGGACAGATGACAGCGGTGCGCGCCATTCTCGAGGAGCTCGGAATTACCGACAGCGTCATCGCCATCGGCGTCGCCAAGGGTGTCGACCGCGATGCCGGACGCGAGCGCTTCTTTGCGCCCGCCCGCGAGAGCTTCACCCTGCCGCCCCGTGATCCCGTGCTCTACTTCATCCAGCGCCTGCGCGACGAGGCCCATCGTTTTGCCATCGGCTCGCATCGAGCACGCCGCAAGAAGGAAATGGTGAAAAACCCGCTGGACGAAATCGGCGGCATCGGCCCTTCGCGCAAGCGGGCGCTGCTGCAGCATTTCGGCACCGCAAAGGCCGTGTCGCGCGCGGCCCTATCCGACCTGATGGCCGTCGAAGGCATATCCGAAGCCGTGGCGCGGCAGGTCTATAACCATTTTCACGAGGACGCCGCGAAATAAGAAAAGCTGGTCGCAAATTCCACGCAATGACGGTGAAAAAACAGAAACAATATTGACGGCAAGCTCCTCAAACCGCCATCTAAGGCATGATCTCAAGAGGTGCGGGACGGTTTTTGGATAAGATCATGCTAAATCAAATAGCTGGAACGAGATGACGCCTTGGGGGAAGGCTATTTTAGTCCGGTGAAACAACTGAAACGAAACGATTTCCATGGCTTCGCGCGCATATAGCATTCCCAATCTGCTCACCTATGGCCGCATTCTCTGCGTGCCGTTGATCGTCCTGTGCTTCTTCGTCGAAGGCAAACTGGAGGGGTCCGATTTCGCGCGCTGGGTGGCGCTGTGGATTTTCATCATCGCCTCGATCACCGATTTTCTGGACGGCTATCTCGCGCGCATCTGGAATCAGACGTCGAATATCGGCCGCATGCTGGACCCGATCGCCGACAAGCTGCTGGTCTCGGCGATCCTGCTGCTGGTCGCTGCCGACGGCACGATCGCCGGCTGGTCGCTCTGGGCTGCCATCATCATCCTTTGCCGCGAAATTCTCGTCTCGGGCCTGCGCGAGTATCTGGCGGCGCTGAAGGTCAGCGTGCCGGTGACGCGCATCGCCAAATGGAAAACGACCGCTCAGCTCGTCGCCATCGCCTTCCTGCTGGCTGGGCCGGCCGGCGACAAGGTGATACCCTATACGACGGAGATGGGCATTGTCCTGCTCTGGGTCGCAGCGCTACTGACCATCTACACCGGCTACGACTATTTCCGCGCCGGCTTGAAGCATGTGGTGGATGAGGAATGATGACGAAGCTCGTCTATTTCGCCTGGGTACGTGAGCGGATTGGCAAGGGAGAAGAAGAGATTTCTCTTCCCGCCGAGGTGATCACCGTTGGCGATCTCTTGAATCATTTGAAGAGCTTGGGCGAGGAATACGAGACGGCGCTTCAATTTCCGGAGGCGATCCGCGTCGCCATCGATATGGAACATGCCGATCATGACGAACCGATTGCCGGGGCGCGCGAGATTGGATTGTTCCCGCCGATGACGGGTGGGTGACGACCATGGCTGCCGGGCCGTTTGTCAGGGTTCAAAGCGACGATTTCGACCTTCAGGCCGAGATCGACCGCCTGACCGAAGGACGGCATGATATCGGCGCTGTCGTGACCTTTTCCGGCCTCTGCCGCGACGAAGGCGGCATGCTCGACGCTCTCGAACTCGAACACTATCCCGGCATGGCGGAGGCGGAAATCACCCGCATCGCGACGCTCGCCATCGAACGCTTCGAGCTTCGCGGCCTGACCGCCATCCATCGCTACGGCAAAATTGCGCCGGGAGAAAACATCGTCCTCGTCATCGCCGCCGCCTCGCATCGGCAAGCTGCCTTTGACGGCGCCAATTTCGTCATGGACTTTTTGAAGACTTCGGCGCCCTTCTGGAAGAAGGAACATGCAAAAGACGGCAGGCAAGGCGATTGGGTTTCGGCCAAGGATGCGGACGATGCCGCGCGGGCCAAATGGGCCGATAAAGAATAGGCTTTAGAGCGCAATTGCTCTACGGGGCCACACGCTCCCGCCGGCTCAACACCAGCAGCAGGACGAGCAACGAGAAGATCACGAAATCGCGCCAGAGGAACGGCCCGTAGGCGCCCCACATGGTCTCGAAAAGGCCGAGCAATGCCGCGCCACCCGCCGATTTCAGCGGATCGGAATAACCGCCGACAGCGGCAATCATCAGCACCTTCAGCCCGAACATCAGCCCGGCGCCGAAATCCATCGTGCCGTAATAGCAAGTCGCCAGCAGGCCGCAGGCGGTTGCGACCAATGCCGAGGCCATATACGCCAGGAGAAAGACGCGGTTGGCACTTGTGCCGCAAAGCTCGGCCGCCAGCGCATCATCCGTCACCGCCCGCCAGATGCGCCCCCATCCGGTATATCTCAGCACATAGGCGCCCCCGAGGATCACCACAACCATTAGCGCCGTATTGATGAGCTGGATCTCGGTCAGCGTCACCCGGAAATTGCCGCTGTCCCAGAAGACGATCATCTCATTGAGGAAAGGCGGTAGCCAAATACCGCGTGTATTGGAGGCCAGTCGCGCAGTCTCCATCAATATGATCATCATTCCGAGGGCTGCGACGATGATCGTATTGGGCGATTTGCGCGACAGCGGCAGCATGACCGAACGGCCGATGAGGAAGCTCGTCCCCAGCGTATAGGCGAGCGCAATGACAGCGCCGAAGGCGAGTGCGGCCGGAAGAATGAGAAACATCCTCGTGTAGCCGACGTCGGTGAACAGGACCAGCATCTGGCCGGCAAAGGCGAACAGCGCGCCATAGGTGATATCGGCCCGCTTCATCACACCGAAAGCAACGGCATAGCCGAAAGCCAGCGCCGCATAGAGTGCGGCAAGCGGAACGGCATTTGCCAATTGCTGCAGGAGATAGGCCATGGAACCTCCGGATATCGACGAATAGTAACTAGTAAAATCCATTTTACTAGTTATAATTTTGAGCATGAGCTTTTCCTGGACCCCACATCGGTTTTCCGGCGGCGCACTGGCGCTGGACGTCGCCAACAGCGTCATAATGCGCCACGACGATGAGCGGCGCACCGATCGTTTCGAGGCGCCGGGGCAGATGGAAAGCTTTCCGAAAGCGGCGATGAATTTCTGCGCCGAGCGGGCCTTGTTCGGCGATATCCTGCCGGTGAGGCAGGAGAATAGATCCGGCTTTCTCGATCTGCGTGAAGCGATCGATCGCTATTTTCGCGCCCGCATCCTCGACCGTGACGCCGACGCGCTGTTGGCCGATCTGCTGGAGGCGCTGTCGAAGGTGCTGCGTCGGGCCACCTCGCCCGATGGGCTCGACGCCGCGACGGTGCATTCGACGCTGCGGCTCATTGCCATGCCTGATCCGGACCGCATGAAAATCTGCCGCAACTGCGGCTGGCTGTTCATCGACCGCAGCAAGAACAAAAGCCGGGCCTGGTGCGACATGGCGGTCTGCGGCAACCGCGCCAAGGCGAACCGGCACTATCGCCGCAAGAAGGAGGAGAGTGCGCCATGAGAACCCAGGCGATCGTCTTGATGGCCGCAATTGCGGGCCTTGCGCTTGCCGGCTGTCAGCGGCAGGCCGACAACGGTCCGACCGAACTCAGCGGCCGGCTCTTCGTCTTCAACTATCGCGTCGCGAGCGCGAGCTACATGATCACGCTGAAGAAGATCGCGCCGATCCCGGAGGGCACGACGGCGGTCGCAGAATTCGAAAACCCGATGGGCGGCGATCCACTGGTGGTGCGGGAGAAGATCTATACGTTCTGGGACAAGATCACGCTCGAAAGCCCGGATCTGCGCTGCGTGCGAAAGGACCGCCCCTATTCCGTCTCGATCAAGCTGGTCGATGCCAGCGACAAGACGATCCAGATCATCAAGACCGAGGTGAAATCCGATCTCGACCAGACCGTGCTGCCGACGAGGCCGCTCGTGGTCGGCCCGAGCTATACAAAGAACCCGGATGTCTTCAAAGCCGATGGCAGCATAGACTATGGCCACGACCAGGCCTGCCCGGCATGAAAAAGCCGGAGCGCAAGACCCCGGCTTTCTTCTATGAATTCAATTGCTTCAGCGCGCAGGCTGAATGACTGATTCAGCCGACGATTTCGGTTTCGGAGAACCAGTAGGCGATTTCGATCGCAGCGGTTTCCGGAGCGTCCGAGCCGTGAACGGAGTTTTCGCCGATCGACAGAGCATGGATCTTGCGGATCGTGCCTTCGGCAGCGTTGGCCGGGTTGGTCGCGCCCATGATTTCGCGGTTCTTCAGGATGGCGCCTTCGCCTTCCAGAACCTGAACGACGGTCGGGCCGGAGGTCATGCCTTCGACGAGCTCGCCGAAGAAGGGACGGTCCTTATGAACGGCGTAGAAGCCTTCGGCTTCGCGCTTGCTCATCCAAACGCGCTTGGAAGCGATGACGCGCAGGCCATTGTCCTCAAAAATCTTGGTGATGGCGCCGGTCAGGTTACGCTTGGTTGCGTCCGGCTTGATCATCGAAAAAGTGCGTTCAATCGCCATGGGTCACGTCCTTGTCGTCAGAGAAAAGTGGGCGGTCTTTACCCGCCCCACAGCCTGAAAACAAGGGGGACGCGCCAATTTCACGCTGCTGTCACACTCAGGATGCCCGATTCGGAGCGAGACTGACGGCCAGTTGACAACCCATCAGCAAATTTCGTGGGCGCCATCAGCCCCATTTACTCCTTTCCATTTTATGCTTGCTTCATTGCTTTTGGAGGAAGGCCGGGATGCTGAGACATTACAGAATGTTCGCCGATTACAACCGCTGGGCCAACGCCCTGCTTTACGATGCCGCCGCTGAGCTCAGCGATGCCGAGTATCGCGAGGACCGAGGCGCCTTTTTCGGCTCGCTGCACGGCACGCTCAATCACATTCTGGTCGGCGATCGCGCCTGGATGCATCGCTTCACCGGCATCGGCGAAATGCCGGCAGCCTTGGACATCATATTGCACGACAATCTTACGGATCTTCGTGCCGCTCGCGAGGCTGAGGACCGGCGCATCATCGATTGGATGGACACGCTCGATGATGAGGCGCTTGCTGCCGACATCACCTACACGCCGATTACCCGGCCAGGTGTCATCACCCATCCGTTGATGCCGGCGCTCACTCATTTCTTCAACCATCAGACCCACCACCGCGGCCAATGCCACATGATACTGACGGCAATGGGCAAACCGTCGCTAAGTCTCGATCTGATTTATTTCGTGCGCACGGACGGAAAGCGCTGGATGTGAAGCAGGGCGCGAGCCAGCATTCCCCAATACAGTTTGGCGTTGTTCGACTGTCTAATTTTATTGCAATATCCCGCCAGTATGACGTTCTGTTCATGTTGCCTTAACCTGCGCACCTGCAATTTGCGAAATATATCAGGTAGCGGATCATCAGAGAGCAGGCATGAAGAGTTCGCAGGCAGGTGTTTCAGCATATCCCATCGGCAATGACGACATCGAGGCAGCGACCGACCTCGAGATGATCGGCCGCCATATGGCCAAGCTGAAAGTCAAAGCCCTGCCGCGCAATTACCAGCTTTTCCATGAAGCGCTCCACGGTTCGGATCGCAAGATCGCCAGCGAGATCGCAGCGCTTGGCCCCGCCCCCTCGCAAGCCAGCCTCGACGATATCGGCTTGAAACATCGCCTCGTCAGCCATTGCGGCCTGGTCGCGCGGAAATCCGAGGCGGATGCGGCCGAGATGCTGCGCGAAGTCGCCGCGCAACTGGCTGAGGGGCTGATGAAGAAACAGTGCTTTGCCCGCGAGATCGAAACGGCGCCGCATGTCGCCGCCGCCATGGACAGTCTCAACGCGTCACTGAGCAACCTGCTGCTTTACGAAACCGAGCTGACGGAGCGGCTGAGAGACTGCGCCGGCCTGCCGTCGCGAGCGGGCGGCACCCGCGCCTAAGCGCTCCGGCTCTTGCCTTCGGCGCGGAGTTCGGCCAAAACCGCGCCATGATTTCGATTTCCGATCTTTCCGCCCGCATTGCCGGCCGCCTCCTCATCGACCATGCCAGCGTGACGCTTCCGGCGGGCACGAAGGCGGGGCTTGTCGGCAAGAACGGCGCCGGCAAGTCGACATTGTTCCGTGTGATCACCGGCGATCTTGCCGCCGAAAGCGGCTCGGTCTCCATTCCGCGCAATGCCCGCATCGGCCAGGTGGCGCAGGAAGCGCCGGGTACCGAGGAGCCGCTGATCGAGATCGTTCTGAAGGCCGACAAGGAACGCACCGCCCTGCTCACGGAAGCCGAAACGGCGACCGATCCGCATCGCATCGCCGACATCCAGACGCGCCTTGCCGATATCGGCGCCCATTCGGCCGAAGCGCGCGCCGCCAGCATTCTCGCCGGCCTCGGCTTTGACCATGAGGCACAGCACCGACCCGCCTCCTCCTTTTCCGGCGGCTGGCGCATGCGCGTGGCGCTCGCAGCGGTACTTTTCTCCGAGCCGGACCTGCTGCTGCTCGACGAGCCGACCAACTATCTCGACCTCGAAGGCACGCTCTGGCTGGAAGATTACATCCGCCGCTATCCGCACACGGTCATCATCATCTCGCATGACCGCGATCTTCTGAACACGGCCGTCAATTCCATCGTCCATCTCGATCAAAAGAAGCTGACCTTCTATCGCGGCTCCTACGACCAGTTCGAGCGGCAAAAGGCGGAGGCCGACGAGCTGCAGATGAAGGCGAAGGCGAAGAACGAGGCGGCGCGCAAGCACCTGCAGAGTTTCATCGATCGCTTCAAGGCCAAGGCAACCAAGGCCCGGCAGGCGCAATCGCGTGTCAAGGCGCTGGAACGCATGGGCACGGTCGCCGCCGTCATCGAAGATCATGTGATGGGCTTCAGCTTTCCGGAGCCGGAAAAGCAGGCAGCGTCGCCGATCATCGCCGTCACTGGCGGCGCGGTCGGCTACGAGCCCGGCAAGCCGATCCTGAAACGCCTCAACCTGCGCATCGACGCCGACGACCGCATCGCCCTGCTCGGCTCCAACGGCAACGGCAAGTCCACCTTCGCGAAATTCGTCTCCGGCCGCCTCGATGCCGAAAGCGGCGATGTGAAGCTGGCGCCGAACCTGAAGATCGGCTTCTTTGCCCAGCATCAGCTTGACGATCTCGTGCCCAACCAGACCGCCGTCGAGCATGTGCGGCGCCGCATGCCCGACGCGCCGGAAGCGAAGGTGCGCGCCCGCGTCGCCCAGATGGGCCTTGCGACCGAGAAGATGGACACGCAGGTGAAGGATCTCTCCGGCGGCGAGAAAGCGCGGCTGTTGATGGGGCTTGCCGCCTTCGATGCACCGAATCTTCTGATCCTCGACGAACCGACCAACCATCTCGACATCGACAGCCGCAATGCGCTGATTCAGGCGCTGAACGACTATTCCGGCGCGGTCATCCTGATTTCGCACGATCGCCACCTCATCGAGGCCACTGTCGACCAGCTGTGGCTCGTGCGCGACGGCACGGTTGCCACCTTCGACGGCGACCTGGAGGACTATCGCAGCCTCGTCGTCGCCAGTCCCAAGCCGAGGGACGACAAGGGTAAGACCAATGGCGCTGACGATTCCGTCTCCAAGGCGGATCAGCGCAAGCTCAATGCCGACCGCCGCGCCTCGCTGGCACCGCTCAAGAAAAAGATCAACGAAATCGAATCCTTGACCGGCAAGCTGGAGAAACTGATTCAGGCGCTTGATGCGGAACTTGCAGATCCCGCCCTCTATGAGAAGGCACCTGCAAAGGCGGCCGAGAAAGCCAAGCAACGCTCCGACGCGGCGGAAAAGCTTGCAGCCGCGGAAGAGCAATGGCTTGAGCTTTCGTCTGAATATGAAAGCGGGATGGCCGGCTAGAGCATCCCGCATCACCAACAAACGGATGCCTTATATCCAAAATATCGGAGCGGTCTTGCTCGTTCGGAAGGACGCGCAGCCCTCTTCAAATGGTTAATTCCCTCGGCATCCGTGCGTCAATCCTAACCGATCATTAACCATAATCGGAAAAAATACGCCCAACATTCATTGACCTATATTGTTGAGCGATTCCCATGACCTTCCGTCTTCTCTTGGCCGGCCTTGCCGTATCCCTATCCCTTGCCGGCTGCGCCACAAAACCGGGCAACGAGGCGTCACTGAAGACGAGTTTTGCAGCGGAAGAGCTGCGTCATAAGCCGCTGAAGGCCAACGACCCAGTCGAAATGGAGCCGACCAAATGGGCCAGCGCCGAGCTTGAAACCAGGGAGACGGTCGATAACGGCGGTCCGCATCACCTCGCCGGGCGCACGCTGGAAGTTTCTTCGCTGCACGATCTGAAGCTGGACGACAAGGAAGTCATTCTCAGCTTCGACGACGGTCCGGCTCCGGGCAAGACGGAGCGCATCCTCTCCACGCTCGACAAATTCGGCGTCAAGGCGGCCTTCATGATGGTCGGCCAGATGGCGGAGGCGCACCCGGCCACCGCCCGCAAGGTCTTTGCCGACGGAGACACCATCGGCAGCCACACCTTCCGCCATCCCGATCTCGACAAGATGAGCTTCGACATGGCAATGGCCGAGATCACCCGCGGCGAGCACGCCGTTGCCAAGGTCATCGGTACGGATGTTTCCTTCTTCCGCTTCCCCTATCTCGCTGATTCCAAGCACCTGCGCACCGCCGTCGCCATGCGGGATCTCGTCGTCATGGATGTGGATATCGACAGCAAGGACTATTTCAACTCGACGCCCTCAGCCGTCGTAACCCGCACCATGAACCAACTGTACAAGCGCGGTCGCGGCATCATCCTGATGCACGACATCCACCAGCGCACGGCCACCATGCTGCCAACCCTACTGTCGCGTCTCGAAAGAGAGGGCTACAAGGTCGTGACGCTGAAGTACAAGGGCACCTCCGCACCTGCAACCAACCTGATCGCTCAGGCCAGCGTCACGGTTGTGCGCTGAAGACGGGATAAGCCTCGGAAAACTGTAAGATGAAACACATTCGGGGAAGCACTGTTGCTTCCCCGAATGTATTTTGATTTGATTATATATGACTCACTTCATCAATGGCATATCAGGTCCCTTATGAATCTCCATCTCGAGCATGACGACGATCCACTGACACTGCAATTCGTCGCTGAAAGGGATGCACAGTCTGAACAGGCGCTGATGACGCCTGAGTTCGAGGTGGACCGGGCGGCGATCAAGGCTTTGATCGAGCGTAAGGACCGGCTGATCCAGGTGGTACGCCGCGGCAAGTGGTTGTTCGACTTCCACCGCAGCGCAGATCACCCCCTCGGCATGTGGTTCCGATTGCCTGCCAATCTCGCCCCTTTGCCCGACGCACCCTGGGAGCCGATCTTCGATCTCGACGCTTTCTGCGCATCGGAAAACAAGCTTTGGCTCTGGCGTGGCGCAATCACCTGCCCTTGGGAACCGACGCGGGTATTGCTTTGTCTTTCCGACGGCGGCTCCGATCTTGGACGCCTGCTGGAGTTCGATTGCGAAGCCAAAAGCATTGTCGAAGGCGGATTTGACACGCCGCCGACACGTTGCCACGCCACCTGGCTTAATCGCGACGAGATCGCCTATTTCGGCTCGATTGACCGCCTCTCCTCGACCCGCTCCGGCTGGCCCCGCGTCGGTCGCCGTCTGAAGCGTGGCCAGGCGCCGGCAAAGGCACCCTTGCTTTACGCAACCGCCGATACAGACGTCTATGGCTCCTGCCTGGTCTTCGATCCGGTGCTTGCCGGCATCGCAAAGAAAGGTACGGCCAAGCCGATCCGGCTGTTCATCACCGGCCACGAAATCGGCAATTCCAGCGTTTTCGTCAAAGAGCAGGATTTTTCGCTGCGGCGGATCGATCTGCCGAGGGACATCGACGTCCAGCTCAACTATTCCTATTGCCTCTGGCTCGCCAAGACCGACGAGCGCATCCCGGCCGGCAGCCTGGCGCTGCAACCCTTACCGCGGGAGGCTACCGATGCCGGCGCCGAGGCGATGCGCGTGTTGTTTTCGCCCGGCGAGCGACAGTCGGTGTCTCAGTTCCTGCTGATGCGCGAATGGTGCGTCTTCGTCGTCTCCGACAAACTGCAGCCCCGCCTTTTCGTCTTCGACCTGACCAGGGCCGATGCGGCGATCGAGGAAATCACGCTGCCGGCCGATGTTCAGACTGTAACAGTCTGGCCGCTCTATTCCGACCTCCATCTCGGCGACGACACGCTGCAGGTCTATGGCGAAGGCTTCCTGCAACCGCCCTCCTGCTATCGCCTGGAGCTTGCCGACCGCAGAAAGCCGCTTGAACTCATTCACGCCGCGAGCTCCCCGGCCTATTTCGATACCGACGGCATGACCTCCGAATTGCTCGAGGCCACGTCAGAAGATGGTACGAAAGTGCCGTACCGCCTGGTATTGCCGAAGACATGGACCCACGGTGAACTGCCGGTCTTGATGTATGGCTATGGCGGCTTCGATTTTTCGGTTCGTCCGCAATATTCGGCAGTCATCGGCCGCTGGCTGGAACAGGGCGGTGCCTATGTGCAAGCCTATATCCGCGGCGGCGGCGAGCTCGGTCCGAACTGGCATCGTTCCGCCAAGGGGCATGGCCGCCACAGAGCTTTTGCCGATTTTGTCGCCGTCGCCCGCGATCTCGTCAACCGCGGCTACACCAAACCACAGCGCATAGCCGTCAATGGCGGCAGCAATGGCGGGCTGCTGACCGGCGTGATGCTGACACGCTATCCGCACGACTTCGGCGCGGCCTGGTGTCAGGTGCCGGTGCTCGATATGTCCCGCTTCCACGTCTTCCCGGCCGGCAAGGCCTGGATCGACGAATATGGCAATCCCGACGACCAGGCGGACCGGGACTATCTGCTTTCCTATTCGCCACTGCACAATCTCAAGCCGGCTTCGGAGATCACCTATCCGCCCATCTACATCGAGAGTTCCAGCAATGACGACCGGGTTCATCCCTCCCATGCGCGGCGGTTTGCTGCGCGCATGGAGGAACTCGGCCATCATCCGCTGTTCCACGAATTCCACTCGGGCGGCCATGGCGGCGACGGCGCATCGACGCAGCTCGCGGCGCGTATCGCGCTGGGTTACAGCTTCCTTCGCGAGACGATCGTGAAGCCGCGTGAGAATTGAAATCAGTCCTTTAGACATCAAACGAAAATCGGCAGTTGTAAGATTATTCGACGCGCTTGAAACGCGCTTGACGACATGATTAGTTGCGGCGTGATCACGAAGAGCGGGCCAAACCGCCCGCTCACCTCTGGGGGAGTAGATAGATGGATCGTCGTTCATTTCTGAGGAAAGCCGGTGTTGCCGGCGCAGGCTCGGTTGCTGCCGCAGCCCTGGCGGCTCCGGCCATTGCTCAGAGCAATCCGAAGATCAACTGGCGTTTGACCTCGTCGTTTCCGAAATCGCTCGACACGATCTATGGCGGCGCCGAGGTGCTGTCCAAATTTGTCTCGGAAGCGACCGACGGCAACTTCACCATCCAGGTCTTCGCCGCCGGCGAAATCGTGCCCGGCCTGCAGGCTGCCGACGCAACATCCGCAGGCACGGTCGAGGCCTGCCACACGGTCTCCTACTATTATTGGGGCAAGGATCCGGTTTGGGCGCTGGGCGCGGCCGTTCCTTTCGCGCTCAATGCCCGCGGCATGAACGCCTGGCAGTACCATGGCGGCGGCATCGACATGTTCAACGAATTCCTGGCGACGCAAGGGCTGATTGGTTTTCCGAGCGGCAATACCGGCGTGCAGATGGGTGGCTGGTTCCGTAAGGAAATCAATACCGTAGCCGACCTCAAGGGTCTGAAGATGCGTATCGGCGGCTTTGCCGGCAAAGTGGTGGAGCGCCTCGGCGTTGTGCCGCAGCAGATCGCCGGCGGCGATATCTATCCGGCGCTGGAAAAAGGCACGATCGATGCGGCCGAATGGGTAGGCCCCTATGACGACGAAAAGCTCGGGTTCTACAAGGTCGCTCCCTATTACTACTACCCCGGCTGGTGGGAAGGCGGTCCGACCGTACACGTCATGTTCAACAAGGCCGCCTATGAAGGCCTGCCGAAGGCCTATCAGTCGCTGCTGCGCACCGCCGCCCAGGCAACAGATGCCGACATGCTGCAGAAATACGACTATCTCAATCCGGCAGCCATCAAGCGTGTCGTGGCCGAAGGCGCGAAGCTGCGTCCGTTCAGCACCGACATCCTGAACGCCTGCTTCGACAAGTCGAACGAAGTCTACGCCGAGATGGAAGCATCGAACCCGACCTTCAAAAAGATCTGGGAATCGATCAAGGCGTTCCGCGGCGGCCACTATCTTTACGCGCAGGTCGCCGAATACAGCTACGACGTGTACATGATGACGCAGCAACGCGCCGGAAAGCTCTGATCATTGGATTCGAAACAAGAAACCCCGGAGCGATGCTCCGGGGTTTCTCTTTGGAATGCGGCAGCCGCTTCGTCCCCTGCTCAATTGAATGACGGCGGCTGACTGAGATCATTCGCAGGCGGGTTCTTCTTTTCGCCGCCCTGATCTGCCGGCTTGTTGTCGAGCGGATTGGCACCCGGGAGCTGCAGGCCGCCCGGCAAACCGAGACCGCCGCCATTATCCTGGCCGGGCGCACCAAAGCCGGGCACTTCGATCTTGATGGTATTGGGATCTATCCCGGCGCCCGCTCCCTTGTAGTGTGTGACCATCTGCGGAAACATGATCGTCAGCGCCACCATCAGGATCTGAATGCCGACAAAGGGTACCGCCCCCCAATAGATCTGTCCCGTCGTCACCGGCGCCGTCTTCTTGCCGGTGACCTTGTCGAGGTAAGGCACCTTCGCAGCCACCGAGCGCAAATAGAACAACGCAAAGCCGAAGGGCGGGTGCATGAAACTCGTCTGCATGTTGACGCCGAGCAGGACGCCGAACCAGATCAGGTCGATCCCGAGCTTGTCGGCGGCGGGCGCCAGCAGCGGCACGATGATGAAGGCGAGCTCGAAGAAATCGAGGAAGAAGGCCAGCACGAAAACCAAAAGGTTGACGGCGATCAAGAAACCGACCTGCCCACCCGGCAGCGACACCAGCAAATGCTCCACCCAGACATGACCGTTGACGCCGTAGAAGGTCAGCGAAAATACGCGCGAGCCGATCAGGATGAACAGCACGAAGGAGGAGAGCCGTGTCGTCGATGCGAGTGCCGAGCGAACCACATCCATGTTCAGCCGCCCCTTCGCTGCCGCCATCACCAGCGCGCCGGTTGCCCCCATCGCGCCGCCCTCCGTCGGTGTTGCGATGCCGAGGAAGATGGTGCCGAGTACGAGGAAGATCAGCGCCAAAGGCGGGATCAGCACGATGATCACCTGCTGGGCCAGCCGCGACATCAGGTTGAACTTCAACGTCTTATCGATGACGGCGACGACATAGATGAAAGCGACGCCGACGGTTGCACCAAGAATATCGGCATTCTCACCGTAGATCGGCGTCAGGTAGACATGAGCCGCATAGGCAACGCCGCCGCCGACCAAGAGCGCGATGAAAAGCGAGGTCACCCCGGAGCCGAGCGAGCGCGCCTCCTTCGGCAGCGCCGGCATCGAATTCGGCCGGACGATCGACATGATCAGCACGTAGAGCATGTAAATGCCGGTCAGCACCAGACCGGGGATCAGCGCGCCTGCATACATGTCGCCGACCGAACGGCCGAGCTGGTCAGCCAGCACGATCAGCACAAGCGACGGTGGAATGATCTGCGCAAGCGTTCCAGACGCGGCAATGACACCGGACGCAAGGCTGCGGTCATAGCCGTAACGCAGCATGATCGGCAACGAGATCAGGCCCATGGCGATGACCGAGGCCGCGACGACGCCGGTGGTGGCGGCAAGCAGCGCGCCAACGAAGATCACCGCGTAAGCAAGACCGCCACGAATCGGGCCGAAGAGCTGGCCGACGGTATCGAGCAGGTCCTCCGCCATCCCCGAGCGTTCCAGCACGATGCCCATGAATGTGAAGAACGGGATCGCCAGCAGCGTGTCGTTGGACATCACACCCCAGAACCGATCCGGCAGCGCGTTGAGCAACGGCCAGGAGAGATGGATGGAACCGCCCGAATAAGGCGCCAGCTCGACGCCGATCCAGAAGAACAGCAGTCCGTTGGCGGCGAGCGCAAAGGCGACAGGATATCCGATCAGTAGGAAGATGATTAGCGAAGCGAACATGATCGGGGCCATGTTCACGGCAATGAATTCAATCATCAGCGCGCCTCCCCGGCAGGCGTTTCGGCATCAAGGGGCGCGTGCGTCGGCACGTATGGTGTCGGGTCCTCCATATCGCCGCGCATGACGGCGATCTTCTTGATGATTTCGGAAACACCTTGCACCGCCAATAAAAGGAAGCCTACCAACAATAGCGCCTTGCCCGGCCAGATAATCAGGCCACCAGCACTGGACGAAACCTCGCCCGATAGGAAGGACGTGCGAACATAGGGCACGAGGTCATAGACCATCAGAAGCACGAAGGGCATGAGGAACAGGCAATGACCGAGCAGATCGATCCAGTGCTGAACGCGCCGCGGTAAGGCGCCGTAGACGATATCGATGCGGATGTGCTCGTTCTGCCTGAGCGTATAGGCGGCGGCGAGCATGAAGGCGGCGCCGAACAAATACCATTGCGCTTCCAGCCAGGCGTTGGACGAGGTGTTGAACACCTTGCGGACGATCGCGTTTCCGGCGCTGACAAGCACGGCGACCAGAATGAGCCAAGAAACCGATTTGCCAATGAATTCGGTGACAGCATCCACGAGCCGGCTGAAGCCGAGCAATGCTTTCATCATTTTTCTCCCCCGCAGCGGTCTTCCCCGAGATCTCCTTGCCGCGTACAGGCAGAGTGCCGATTTTACGCTGTGAATCAAGAGTGTAAGCTGGTTTTCCAAATGTGACAGCGCAGCAGCAAGAAATGCCAGGCGTCCACCTGATTGCCAGCAATTGCGCTTGCCGGCCTTGCCCGCCCGCTGCATTCTGATAAAAGATCATGCAAATAATCATACTAATCGAGAGACACCCATGTCCCCCATCAACCTCGCCATCGTCGGCGTCGGCAAGATCGTCCGCGACCAGCACCTTCCTTCCATCGCGAACAATTCGGATTTCAAACTGATCGCCACGGCGAGCCGCCACGGCACCGTCGACGGCATTCCGGCCTTCACCAGCATCGAGGCCATGCTGGACGCCGTTGCCGGGATCGATGCCGTCTCGCTTTGCATGCCGCCGCAATATCGCTATGAGGCTGCCTACAAGGCTCTTCAGGCCGGCAAGCATGTGTTCCTGGAAAAGCCGCCGGGCGCCACGCTGAGCGAAGTTGCCGATCTCGAGGCGCTTGCCAAGGCAAAGGGCGTTTCTCTCTTTGCGAGCTGGCATTCGCGTTATGCGCCTGCTGTCGAGGCCGCGAAGGCTTTTCTCGACGCGACGACGATCAACAGCGTCCATGTCATTTGGAAGGAAGACGTGCGCCACTGGCATCCGAATCAGGAATGGATCTGGCAGGCCGGCGGCCTCGGCGTCTTCGATCCGGGCATCAATGCTCTATCGATCGTCACCCACATCCTGCCGCCGCTATTTCTGACGGGCGCAGTACTGGAATTCCCCGAAAACCGCGATTCGCCGATTGCGGCCGACCTGCAGTTCAAGAGTGGCCAGGGACTTGCCGTCCATGCCGAATTCGACTGGCGCCAGACCGGCAAGCAGAGCTGGGATATCGTCGCTGAAACCGAAGCCGGCCAGATGGTGCTCTCCGAGGGCGGCTCGAAGCTTTCGGTGAACGGCGAATTGAAGTTCACCGCCCCCGAGGCGGAATATCCTTCGCTCTATCGCCGCTTCGCCGAGATCGTCAAAGCCGGCACGTCTGATGTCGACCTGGCGCCGCTTCGCCACGTCGCCGACGCCTTCATGCTCGGCAAGCGCAAGTTCGTCGAGGCTTTCCACGACTAAGCTCCATTGACCGATGAGATGCGCCGCGCAGAATGCTAAAGTGGCGCATCTTCATGGGTGGGGAGATTGCGATGTCGTCCGAAAGCGGGGAAAGCTTCGGGCTGGGCGTAAGACACAAGCTTGTCACGCTGGCCGAGCCGAATGCAAGATGGCGGGAAGCCTATGCTCTGGAAGAGATCGCTATCCGCAAAGCCCTCCGCGATCTCGCACTCGACATCCAGCATTTTGGCAGTACGTCTATACCGGCGATCAAGGCCAAGCCAATCATCGATATCGCCGTTGGTGTTAGGCGTTTCGACGAAGGATTCCGTTGCATCAAGCCAATGGAAAAGATTGGTTATGAGTATGTCGGCAACGACATCGTCCCCGACGATCATATTTTCGGCCGCGGCATCAAAGGCGAAACGCGCACCCATCTCGTTCACATTGTCGAACATGGCGGCGCCCAATGGAACCGGTTTATCCTGTTCCGCGACAGGCTCCGCGCAAATCCCGCTCTCGCCCAAGCCTATGAGGCACTGAAAATCGGGCTAGCCGACGAATATGCCGACAATCGTGCCGCATATACGGAGGCGAAGAAGGTCTTTATTGACAAGATTGTTGCAGCGACTGGTGATTAAGCCTTCTCCCAACGGGAAAAGAAGAATGATCACGCCTTCTTCTCCCAGCGCCCATCCTGGGTCTGCTGCCAGTAGGTGAGGTTATGCCCCTCGCCCTTCAGCTTCTTCCACTGCGCCCTGGCGCCTTCCAACTGCTCTTGGTCGTAGCCATCGAACATGAAAACAACGCGCTGATAATTCTCGATATCCGAGGCTTCGGCGCCATCGACGAAGAAGCGGACCGTGGCGTTGTTCGCATTGTCGGGCGAGACGGTCAGCAACACCGGCTGTTTGTCCGGCATGTCTCCATCATCCGTGCCATGCGGCAGAAAACTGTCCTCGCGATAGGTCCAGAGATGCACGTCAAGAGCATCCCGCCGCGCCGCTTCGCGTGCCTGGATGGCAACCTGCCAACCGCGCTCGACACTTTTGTCGATCAGCGGAGGAAGGGCGTCTTCCAGCTTCGATTCGGTCAGGTGATAGAAGAGAACGTCGGTCATGCCGTTCCTTCTATCTCAAACACCTTCGAAGGTCACGATTCGTAATTCTGGCGGACCAGCTCGTCGAGCAGGCGCACGCCGAAACCCGAGCCCCAGGACTGGTTGATTTCGTCCTGGATCGAGCCCATGGCCGTGCCGGCAATATCGAGATGTGCCCAAGGCGTTTCCTGGACGAAACGCTTGAGGAACTGCGCGGCGGTGATCGAACCGGCATGGCGGCCGCCGGTATTTTTCATGTCGGCGAACTTGCTGTCGATCATCTTGTCGTAGTCCTTGCCGAGCGGCATGCGCCACAGGCGCTCGTTGGTGGCAAGGCCGGCGGCGGTCAGTTCGTTCGCCAACTTGTCGTCATTGCAGAACAGGCCGGCATGCAGATTGCCGAGCGCGATGAGAATGGCGCCGGTCAGCGTCGCGAGGTTGATCATGAACTGCGGCTTGAAGCGGTCGTTGGTATACCAGAGCGCATCGCAGAGCACGAGCCGACCTTCCGCATCCGTATTGATCACCTCGATCGTCTGGCCCGACATGGAGGTGACGATATCGCCGGGACGCTGGGCATTGCCGTCCGGCATGTTTTCGACCAAGCCGATGACGCCGATGGCGTTGACCTTGGCGCCGCGCGCCGCGAGCGCGTGCATCAAGCCGGTGACAGCGGCAGCCCCACCCATATCGCCTTTCATGTCCTCCATGCCGGCAGCCGGCTTGATGGAAATGCCGCCGGTGTCGAACACCACGCCCTTGCCGATGAAGGCAATCGGCTTGTCTTTCGGTTTGCCGCCCTTCCACTGCATGATCACCAGGCGTGGCGGACGCACGGAACCCTGCGCCACGCCAAGCAGCGCCCCCATGCCGAGCCGGCGCATTTCACGCTCCGTCAGGATCTCCACCTCGACACCAAGCTTTTCCAACCCCTTGGCTTTGGCGGCAAACTCGACCGGGCCGAGAGCGTTCGGCGGCTCGTTGACGAGATCGCGGGCCAGAATCACGCCGTCGGCGATCGCTTCCGATGCCGCGAGGAGCTTCTTCGCCGCAGCGGCATTCGAGGTAACGATCGTCACCTTGACGGACTTCGGCGTGCCGTTCTTGTCCTCGTCGTCGTTCTTCTTCGTCTTGTAGGTATCGAAGCTATAGGCGCGCAACAGCATGCCGAGGGCGAAATCGGCCGCTGCCGTGGCCTCGGTCTCACCGTCATGTGCATCGATGAAGATCGCAGCCTTTTCCACATTGCGGATTTTCGCGGCCGCGCCGCCGCCGAGCTTCAGCCAATCATGCGCATTCAGCTCCTTCGCCTTGCCGGTGCCGATAACGATGATACGGTCGACCGGCGAGCCTTCGGGCGCGACGATATCGAGGCTGCTCAAGCCTTTGGCGGTGAACCGGGCAATCCGTGCGGCCTTGGCGAAAACATTTGCCGGATCGGCACTTTCTGCCCCTGCCGGCAACTCGCTGTCCGTGTCTTTCAGGAGAATGGCCAGACCGCCAGTCAGCCGAACCGATTTGGCAAAGGAAATCTCGAATTTCACAGACATTTCTGCTCCGATAATACGTGTCGTGCAAAATAGAATTACACACTCCGGATCATTCAAGGTTTCCATATCAAATACAAGCTTTTGGCGAGGCATTCCGCGAAGAAACACCTTGAGACATTCAAATCCCTGTCATCTACCGCCGCTAGTTTGCCGGAGCATCTATTGGGTCTCGCCGCCTGCGCGACGCGATCATCTATCGGAACGCCGCCTTGATCATAGACTCCGCCAGCTTCGATCATCGGGATCGTTTCCCCGAAATCCTGCGGCCGCGCACGGCGGGCGATGCCTTCGTCGTTCTCTTTTGTCTTTGGTGGATGCTGCTCGGGCTGTTTTCGATTCTTCCACAGATCGATCTTGCTGTGGCCAATATGTTCTTCCTGCAGGAACAATGCGCCACTCCCGTCAGGCCCGGCCAGATCTGCGGCATTTTCCCTTATAATGACGATGCGCACATGCGTCTGCTCAGGGAAGTTTTCTTTCAGGTTCCCTATATCGTCGCGATTGCTCTCTGTTGGATGCTGGTCGAGTGCTGGCAGCAACACGGCGCAACCTTCCGGACGCTGCGGGCCCGCAATTTGAAAATCGCGCTCGGTTCGTTGTTTCTCGGCCCCGTGCTGATCGTCAATCTCTGGCTCAAATCCTTCTCGGGCCGTCCTCGGCCACGGCAGACCGATCTCTTCGGCGGCATGCTCGATTTCGTTCATGCCGGCTCTTTTGCCGGGAAATGTGTGAGCAACTGTTCCTTCATTTCCGGAGAATCCGCCGCTGCCGGCTGGCTGTTTTGCCTGATCTTCATCATCCCGCAGCCGGCGCGGACGGCCATCGCCCTGCCGATCGCAGCCGTGTCTATTCTCATTCCAGCCCTCCGAGTAGCCTTCGGCGGTCACTACCTCTCGGATGCCGTTTTGGGTTGGCTTTCCTCGCTTGTCATATTCACCGCTCTCATGGCGTTATCCCAAACGACACACAGCAGAAAAAATTCAGAAAATTAACGAATTTTTTGCGAGTGGGCTGTCGCCAAAAAAACGCAAACGGCGTAGAGGAGGATGAATCTCTGCCGGCTCGCACGGCGGAGTGTTGCGTTTAAGGGCCGGCATGAAGTTATTCGAAACATATATCGTACGGCGTGTCGGCATGATGTTCCTGGTAGCGCTGCTGCCGGTGCTCGCCATCATCTGGACGACCCAGGTGCTGCAGCGCATCAACCTCGTGACCGACAGCGGCCAGTCGATCGGCTCGTTTGCTAAGCTTGCGACTCTCATCCTGCCGACGATCATTCCCGTGGTTCTGCCTTTCGCTCTGGTGATCGGCATCACGCAGACGCTGACGGCGATGAACAGCGATTCGGAACTGACGGTTATGGAGGCGGCGGGTGCGCGGCGCAGCATCATCGTCCGCCCGATCATGATTCTCGCGATAGCTATCAGCGTTTTCTCATTTGTGGTCGACAATATGGTCGAGCCGAAAGCGCGTGTAGCCGCCCGCGAGATGGTCGCAGAAGCCTATGCCGACCTTCTCTCGACCGTCATCGAAGAGAAGAATTTCCGCCGTATCGAAGACGGGCTTTATGTGCAGATCACCCAGCGCCTGTCGGGACGAATCCTGAAGGGCCTGTTCGTGGTGGATTCGCGCGATCCCACTTTCGATCTCATCTATTATGCCAAGGAAGGCGCCGTCGATGCGAGCGGCACGTCGCTTTTGATGAAGGATGGCGAAGTTCACCGCAAAACGCCTGACGGCAACGTCTCCGTCATCAATTTCGACTCCTATTCCTTCGATCTTTCCGACATGACGCAGAGCCGCGGCCAGGCAACGCTGCGCGCCGGCGACCGCGGTCTTGGCTTCCTGCTGAACCCGGATCCGAACGATCCAGATTATAAAGCAAAACCAGGCGGCTACCGCGCGGAGCTACATCGGCGTCTCACCGACTGGGCGTTGCCGGCAATCTTTGCCCTGATATCCCTGGTGATAGCCGGCGATGCGCGATCCCATCGCGAAGCACGGCTGCATCCGATGGTGTCGGCGCTTACCATTGCTTTTGCCTTGCGCTGGGCGGATTTTTATGCGGCAAACCAGATCGAGAATGCTCCCTATTTCATCGGCGTTCTCTATGCGGCCAACATCTGCGCAGCTTTGATTGCGATCGCCCTGCTGTTCAGGAACCGGAAGATGTCGGTGCCCAGGTCCATCCGCAACCGCTTCGCCAATCTGCGGCAGAAGATCCAGGATCGCATGCCGGCGCCCGGCGGCTCGAATGGGGGCGGCGCATGATCTTCAATACGCTCGGCCGCTACTTCTTCATGCGCTACGTCGTGACAACCTTCTGGTTTTTCCTCGGCGTTGTCTCGATCGTCTATCTCGTCGACTTCAGCGAGACCGCCGGCCGGCTTGCCGGCCTTCCCGGGTACACGGTCAGCCTCGGCTTGCTGATGACGGCCGTCAGGCTGCCGTTCATCCTGCAGCAGACGGTGCCGTTCATCGCCCTGTTCGTCGGCATGACGGTGCTGATCGCGCTCAATCGGCGTCGTGAGCTCGTGATTGCGCGTGCGGCCGGCATCTCCGTCTGGCAGTTCATGACGCCGTTCGTGATCGGCGCATTCTTTGTCGGCCTGCTGACCATGTTTGCCCTCAATCCTGTTGCGGCGTGGGGACAACGGCAGGCGGAAACGATGGAAGCCGACCTACGCGGCGATCCATCCTATCACAACAAGCTCTCGATTCCGTGGCTGCGCCAGTCGAACGGCAAAGACGACGTCATCATTGGCGCCAAGGCCGTTCTCGACAACGGAACGACGCTGATGAACGTCGTGTTTATCCACTTCGATTCACAAGGGAATATCGTTCTCAGGCAGGACGCGCAGTCGGCAAAGTTGCAAGATGGTTACTGGCTTCTTAACAGTGTCGTCGAGCGCAGACCGGGCGAAATTCCGGATCATAAGAGTACGGTACAGGTTCGTACGAATCTGAAACAGGATTTCGTCTCAGAGCGCCTGGCACAGCCGGAAACCATTGCTTTTTATGATCTTTCTAATCGAATAAAGATTGCAAAGTCCTTTGGCATCTCAACCAAAGCTCTTGAGACCCAATTTCACTCGCTGCTGTCGCAGCCATTCCTTCTGGTGGCAATGACGCTGATCGCCGCCACCGTCTCGTTAAAATTCAGTAGATTCAACCAATCGCGCTCCGTGATTCTGGGTGGAATCCTCTCAGGCTTCGTGCTTTATGTTGTCACCGTGCTGGTAAAGGCATTCGGGAGCAGCGGAGTGGTTCCTCCTTTCGTGGCGACATGGATACCCGTGATCGTCGCTTTGGCATTCGGAGCAACGATCCTGCTTCATCAGGAGGACGGCTAAGTGGCGGCAGGCAACCGCAAGAGTATCAAGGAATTTGTCGCTGCCCTCGTCATGGGCGCGGCTGCGTATGCATTTGTCATGAGCCCGGTCGTAGCTTACGCCCAGGACAACAATAATAACGGCGGCGCTGGCGCTGCGACCTCTCCCGTTAAGGTCAAAGTGCCGGAAGGCTCCAAGCTGATCCTTTCGTCAAACGAACTGGTCTATAACAAGGATACTCAAATCGTTACCGCCAGCGGTGCGGTTCAGATCAACTATGGCGGCTACAAGATGGTCGCGCAAAAGGTTGAATATAATCAAAAAAGCGGACGGATGACGGCGATTGGCAATGTGGAGCTGATCAGCCCGGACGGCAACCGGATGTACGGTGACAAAATGGATGTCACCGACAGCTTCTCCGACGGTTTCGTCAACGCTCTGCGTATCGAAATGCCAGACAATACCCGCATGGCCGCCGAAAAGGGCGAACGTGTGGGCGGCAACCAATTGATTCTGACGAAGGGCGTCTATACCGCCTGTTTGCCGTGCTCCGAGCAGGGCCGCGCGCCGCTATGGCAGGTCAAGGCTCAGCGCGTGGTGCAGAACGGCGTGACGCATACCGTCCGTCTCGAGCATGCCCGCTTCGAACTGTTCGGCCAGCCGATCGCTTATGTTCCCTGGATCGAAGTTCCCGACAATACGGTGAAGCGCAAATCAGGCTTCCTGTTTCCGTCGATGAGCTATTCGGAGAACCTCGGCTTTGGCGTGAAGGTTCCCTACTATTACGTCATCTCGCCGAGCATGGACGCGACGATCAGCGCCACCGGCTATACAAGCCAGGGCTTGCTGCTCGAAGGCGAATTCCGGCAACGCTTTGAAAACGGTACGCATATTCTGCGCGTCGCCGGTATCAATCAGATGAGCCCGGACCAGTTCACCGCCAATACCAGTGACGCCGAGCACAAAACCCGCGGCGTGATCTCGTCGAAGGCCGATTTCAGAATCAATCCTCGCTGGACGTTTGGCTGGGATGTCATGGCGCAAAGCGACAATAACTTTTCGCGCACCTATGGCTTGCAAGGTCTCAGCCAGAGCACCCACACGAACGACATCTATTTGACGGGTCTCGGCAAGCGCAATTATTTCGATATGCGCGCCTTCTACTATGACATTCAGGACGCTGACGACAACAGCACCGCCGAAAAGCAGCAGGCGGTCGTCTATCCGAGCGTCGACTATCATTATGTCGATCCGAACTCGGTCTATGGCGGCGAATTGTCCGCGACGATGAACTTCACGCATTTGTCGCGTGACAAGGCGTCGGTGCTCGACAACGTCAACAATCTCGGCGACGCCAGCCTGAACGACCGCTTCCTCGGTCTTTCCGGCAGCTATACGCGTCTTACCACCGAGCTACAGTGGCAGCGCACCTTCACGACCGATCAGGGTCTGGTCTTGACGCCGCTTGCCGCAGCTCGCGGCGACATCTATGGCCTCGGTATGGATGCGCCTAACGGCGACTATTCCGGCAACTATGACACCAGCGATTACGCGACGCGCGGTATGGTAACGGGAGGCCTCGAAGCCAAGTACCCGTTCCTCATTTCCACCAGCAACAGCACGCATGTGTTCGAGCCGATCGCACAAATCTATGTGCGTCCTGACGAGCAACTTGCAGGACGGCTGCCGAATGAAGACGCCCAGAGCTTTGTTTTCGATGCGACCAACTTGTTCGATCGCGACAAATTCTCCGGCTTCGACCGTGTAGAAGGCGGCACGCGCGCCAACGTGGGTTGGCGCTATACGGGCAGCTTCGACAGCGGTTACAAGTTGCAGCACATCTTCGGCCAATCGTACCAGCTTGCCGGACGAAACTCGTTCGCAACCGACGATCTGGTGGGTGCCGGTTCGGATTCGGGACTTGAAACCACCCGCTCCGACTATGTGACCATGTTCGGCCTCACGACGCCGCAGGGCATCTCGCTTTCGCAGTCCTACCGCTTCGACGAAAAGGACTTCGCGTTCCGTCGCGGCGATACGCAGGTCGGCTTTGCAAACGACGACTTCCAGACCTCGGTGACCTACACCCATATCGCCGCTCAGCCGCAATATGGCTTCACCTCGGACCAGGACGAAATCCAAACCCGCGCCCAGATCAAATTCAAGAATTATTGGTCTGTCTTCGGCACGGTCAGCTATGATCTCAACGACAGCGAGATCACGCGCCAGGGCATCGGTCTTTCCTATGAGGACGAATGCACGATCTTCAGCGTCTCCTTCCTCGACAAGAAGGATTCGACGAACCAGTCGGGAAGCGACTGGTCGATCGGCGCCCGCATCACGTTCCGTACGCTCGGCGACGTCAATCTGGGCAATGTCCAGGACGCGACGTTCTGATCACTCAAATCCAAAAGGGCCGGCTCCAAAGCCGGCCCTTTTGCTTTGAAGCGATCGCCATGTCTCTCCGCGTCATTGTTTCGCCGCAAGGATTTTGCAATTCGTCGTGCTTGTTGTAGATATTGGCGCGAATTTGCCGTATTGCGCCAATGGCGTTCCAATGTGACGCAGTGCAGACAAGGACCTTTGGGAAGGGGTTAGTTGATGTTCTCTGGAAAGACACCGATGCGCGCTGTGCTATTCGGCGCCGTAGCGTTGGTTATGGCTTCTTTTGCCGTGCCAAGCAGCGATGTTGCCTTCGCGGCAAGTGAGGTGAAGGTCGTCGTCAACAATACGGTGATCACATCAGGCGATGTCGCCAAGCGCATCAACTTCCTGAAATTGCAGCACGCGAAAGGCGACCTCAACAAGCTGGCGCAACAGCAGCTCGTCGATGAGACCCTAAAGCGCTCGGAAATCTCCCGCGTGCGCATGTCGGTATCGACGACGGACGTCGACAACGCATTTGCCCGCTTCGCCGCCAGCAACAAAATGTCGCCGCAGCAGCTTGGACAGATCCTGGACAAGATGGGCGTCACCGTCGACCATTTCAAATCCTATATCGCCATTTCCATGAGCTGGCCGCGCGTCGTCAATGCCCGCTTCGGCTCGAGCGGCGGCCGCATGTCGAATGATGCCCTCGTGACGCGCATGACGGAAAACAAGACAAAGCCGGTCACGACGGAATATTTCCTGAAGCAGATGGTCTTCGTCGTCCCGTCTGCCAAGCGCAACGCAATTCTCGGTAAACGCAAGGCCGAAGCGGAAGCCTCGCGTGCCAAGTTCCCCGGTTGCGACCAGGCGAAAGTCTTTGCCGCGACGATGCACGACGTTTCCGTCCAGGATCTTGGCCGCGTGCTTGCGCCCGATCTGCCGGAAGCCTGGAAGCCGCTGCTTGAGAAGGCAAAAGGCAACACGACCGATGCGATCGTGACCGATCGCGGTGTTGAATATGTTGCCATCTGCTCGCAGCGCCAGGTGAACGACGACATCGCCGCCGCGGCCGTTTTCCGCGCCGAAGATCTCGGCAAGGCGAATGCCCAGGGCGTCAGCGCCAACGACAAGAAGTATATGGATGAACTGCGCTCCAAGGCGCAGATCCTCTATCGCTGATCGTTCCTTCCGATGCCCTCCCGCCCTTCCCGCCCCCTTGCACTCACGCAAGGGGACCCAGCAGGTATCGGACCTGACATCACGCTCGCCGCCTGGCTTCGCCGCGGCGAGCTTGGTTTGTCTCCCTTCCTGTTTCTCGGCGACCCGAACGTTCTTTCGGCGCGAGCGCGCCAGTTGAACCTGACCGTGCCGCTTCAGGAAGCCGACGCATCGACGGCCTCCGGCGTCTTTGCCGATGCCTTGCCGGTGCTGCCGATTGCCGCCGGCATGGATGTGGTTGCAGGCGAACCGCATGTCGTTACGGCGAAAGCCACGATTGCGGCTATCGAGATGGCGGTCTCGCTCAGCATGAAGGGAGATACCTGCGCGGTCGTGACCAACCCAATCGCCAAGTCAGTCCTTTACGACGCCGGCTTCGGCTTTCCCGGCCATACCGAATTCCTCGCCGATCTTGCGACACGCGCGACAGGCAAGCCGGTAATGCCGGTAATGCTGCTCGCCGGACCGAAGCTGCGGGCGATTCCCGTCACCATCCATATTCCGCTGAAGGATGTGCCGCAGGCGCTGACCTCGGATTTGATTGTCGAGACCTGCCGGATCACCGACCACGACCTCAGGACTCGTTTCGGCATCGCAAAACCGCGACTGGCCGTTGCCGGCCTCAATCCGCATGCCGGCGAGAACGGCGCGATCGGCACGGAAGATGAGGCCATCATCCGTCCGGCGATCGAGGCACTGCGCAATGAAGGCATCGATGCCTTTGGCCCCCTCCCCGCCGACACGATGTTCCACGACGATGCGCGCCGTCACTACGATGTCGCCGTCTGCATGTATCACGATCAGGCTTTGATTCCGGCCAAGGCGCTCGGCTTCGACGATTCCGTCAATGTCACACTCGGCCTCCCCTTTGTCCGCACTTCGCCGGACCACGGCACCGCCTTCGGTATCGCCGGCAAGGGTATCGCCAAAGAGGACAGCCTCGTGGCGGCGCTCAAGCTGGCGAGCGAGCTCAGCCGCGCGACGGGAAGCAATCGCTGATGGCTGCACTCGACGGTCTGCCGCCGCTTCGCGACGTAATCCAGCGCCACGGCCTCGACGCGCGCAAGGCGCTCGGCCAAAACTTTCTGCTGGATCTTAATCTGACCCAAAAGGTTGCCCGCACCGCCGGATCGCTGGAGGGCGCCACCGTCTTCGAAGTCGGCCCAGGGCCAGGGGGGCTGACGCGCGCCATCCTTGCGCTTGGCGCCGCCAAGGTCATCGCCGTTGAGCGCGACGCGCGCTGCCTGCCGGCGCTCGCCGAGATCGCCGATCACTATCCCGGCCGGCTCGAGGTCATCGAAGGCGATGCGCTGAAGACGGATTTCGCGGCACTGGCGCCAGAGGGACCGGTCAAGATCATCGCCAACCTGCCCTATAATGTCGGGACGCAATTGCTGGTGAACTGGCTGCTGCCAGGCCATTGGCCGCCCTTCTGGCAGTCCCTGACGCTGATGTTCCAGAAAGAGGTCGGCCAGCGGATCGTTGCCGACGAGGATGACGATCATTACGGCCGCCTCGGCGTCCTCAGCGGCTGGCGCACCAATGCGCATATGGCCTTCGATGTGCCACCACAGGCCTTCACGCCGCCGCCGAAGGTGACCTCGACGGTCGTGCATCTGACGCCCAAGGAAAACCCGATCCCCTGCTCCGTCGACAATCTGGAAAAGGTGACGCAGGCCGCCTTTGGTCAGCGGCGCAAGATGCTGCGCCAAAGTCTGAAATCGCTTGGCGGCGAAGCACTGTTGCGGAAAGCCGACATCGACCCTCAGCGACGCGCCGAAACGCTGTCCGTCGAAGAGTTCTGCCGGTTGGCAAACTCGCTTTGATCGCGATTTACAGCTTCGGCGTTTCTTCCAGCAGACCACGAACGAAGTCGAACATGCCGTGGCGGCGGTCGCGGCGCAGGCGTTCGGCCTTGACGATCGACTGAACCGCGTCGAAAGCGGCGTTCAGATCATCGTTGATGATGACATAGTCATACTCGCGCCAATGGGCGATTTCGGCTCTGGAATTGGCAAGCCGCGTGGCAATCACCTCTTCGGAATCTTCGGCGCGGCGGTGCAGGCGCGATTGCAGCTCCGTCATGGTGGGCGGCAGCACGAAGATCGATACGACGTCGGCCGGCATTTTCTCCTGCAGTTGCTGCGCACCCTGCCAGTCGATATCGAAGAGCATATCGCGGCCCTCGGCCATCGCCGTCTCTACCGGCTCGCGCGGCGTGCCGTAGAAATTGCCGTGTACCTCCGCCCATTCGAGCAACGAGTCGGAATCGCGCAGCCGCTCAAATTCCCGCAACGAGACAAAATGATAATGAACGCCGGCAATCTCGCTCGGCCGCCGTTGCCGCGTCGTGACGCTGACGGAAAGACCGATCTGCTTATCGGTCTCCAGCAAGGTGCGCGCAATTGTCGATTTGCCCGCACCGGATGGCGAGGAAATGGCAAGCATCAGCCCCCGGCGCGCAATCGGAATGGATGTGGATATCGCCGGCTTCATGGCTTACTCCAAATTCTGGACCTGTTCGCGGAACTGGTCGATGACCACTTTCAACTCGATGCCGGCGGCGGTGACCGCTGCGGCATTCGACTTCGAACAGATAGTATTTGATTCCCGGTTAAATTCCTGTGCAAGGAAATCGAGTTTGCGTCCGACCGGTCCACCCTTGGCGATAAGGTCGCGAGCTGCCACCACATGCGCCTTCAGCCGGTCGATCTCCTCGCGCAGATCCGCTCTGGTGGCGATGAGAGCGGCCTCGGCATGCAGCCGGTCACGATCCAGGCCGGAGGTTCCGTCCAGAAGCATGGCAATCTGCGTCGCAAGCCTCGCGGCAATCTCCTGCGGCGAGCGGGACGGATCGCTCTCAACCGTTGTCGTCAGCGTCTCGATGGCGCCGACATGGCCGAGCAGGATTTGACCGAGCGCCTGCCCTTCCCGACGGCGCATATCGCTGAGATCGGCGAGCGCGGCTTCGAGACCCGCCATGATGTCGGCGTCGCGTGCGGCAAGCGCATCGTCGCTCTCTTCAGCTTCCTTGAACTCTACGATGCCGCGGATTGCGAGCAGCGTGTCCAGCCGCAGCGGCGCAGGATCGATGACGCCTGAGAGCTGACCGCGTAAGGCCAGCACTGTCGCCAGCGCGTCCTGATTGACGACCGCCTCGACGCGGCTTTCATCGACGGACAATGAAAGACCGACCTGCAGGTTGCCGCGCGCAAACCTGTCGGTGATGAGCTTGCGTATATCGGTTTCCAGCCGCTCCAGCCCTTGCGGCAGGCGCAGGCGGAAATCGAGACCCTTGCCATTGACCGATCGCAATTCCCATGCCCAACGAGAGCGCCCACTCGTTCCCTCACGCCGGGCGAAACCGGTCATGGACTGCAATACCATGCAAGCCTCCGATAATTCTTGTCCACAATCGCTCAACAATCATGGACCAATGCAAGGTGAGACTACGCCGTCCGTTCGATCGAAAGCACAGCGCAGCAGAGATCAGTTCGTCTTCTTTTTTTGCTGTGTGCCGGAAGGGGCCGTACCGGCTGCGGCTCCGCTATCGTCCGGCTGACCGTCAACGGCGATCGCGCTGGGATCCTCGCCCTTTTCGGCGACGAGCTTGCGCCAGCGCTTAACGTTGGCATTGTGATCTTCCAGCGTCGCGGCGAAGACGTGGCCGCCCGAGCCATCCGCAACGAAATAGAGGTCCTGCGTCTTCCATGGGTTGGCAACGGCATCGAGTGCGTCCTTGCCCGGATTGGCGATCGGCGTCGGCGGCAGGCCCTTGATCATGTAGGTATTGTAAGCCGTTTCTTTTTTGAGATCCGACTGGAAGATCGGGCGATCGGCCGGCTTGCCGTCGCCACCGAAGAGCCCATAGATCACCGTCGGGTCGGATTGCAGACGCATGCCCTTGCCGAGACGGTTGAGGAAGACCGACGCCACATGAGCGCGCTCATCCGCAAGCCCGGTTTCCTTTTCAACGATCGACGCCAGAGTGACCAGATCCTGTTTATTGGTCAGCGGCATCGACGGATCGCGCTTGTCCCATATCTGGTCGACGAGCTTTTCCTGCGCTGCCTTCATCTGATCGATGATTTCCGTACGCTTGGCGCCACGCGTGAATTTATAGGTATTAGGCTCCAGGCTACCCTCCGGCGGCAGCGCCGATGGCAGTTCGCCTTCCAGCACCGGATCGGCCTGCAGCTTGTTGAAGATCTGCCGCACGGTCAGGCCTTCCGGCAAGGTAACCGAATAGAGGATCGATTTGCCGGATTTCAACAGCTCCATGATGTCCTTCATGGAGGCGCCGGCCTTGATCTCATATTCGCCGGACCGCAGCGTCTCGCCATTGTGTAGATAGGTGGCCGTCAGGTAGCGGAAGATGCGGGCATCGGAGATGATGTTGTTGGCTTCGAGCCGGCCCGAAATCTCGGCAAGGCCCCAGCCGTTGCGCACGATGAAATTGGTGTTGGTCGCCAGCGGTCCGGGGCTCTGGTAGGCGGAGATGGCGTAATAGGTGCCGACGATCGCGAGAACGATCACGAAGACGACCAGCGTCATCAGAAAGTTCAGGAAAATCACCATCTGGCTGCGGGCTTTGCGGGAGCGCTTCGGCGGATCCGGAACACGCTCCGGACGCAGAGCTTCGTTGGCCGATTTCGGGATAATCGGCCCCTTCTGCCCGTTCGGAGTTCCGTTGTTCTGGTTCGTATCGCTCACCGGCAATCCCTTCATTTGTCATTGCCTGCTCTTTGACCAAGCAATGCGGCAAAAAACAGGTTCAGAAGATAAAGCGGAGCCTGGTGAAGATCCGCTTTCGACCGATTAGACATTGCTGCGGCGCATCCATGGGACACGCAAAAAAACACAACAACATTCAAGGATCGCGCATAGTTTTGCCGAAAAACGCTACAGCTTTCCGGAGTTATGCGCTGTTATTATGCCTCATAGCGACGCAGGACAAGTGATGCGTTCGTACCGCCGAATCCGAAGGAGTTCGACAGCGCGACATTGATGTCCCGCTTACGGGCCTTATGCGGCACGAGATCGATGGCCGTCTCCCGCTCCGGATTGTCGAGGTTCAGCGTCGGCGGCGCGATATTGTCGCGAATGGCAAGCGTCGAGAAGATCGCCTCGATCGCACCGGCCGCCCCCAGGAGATGGCCGGTCGCCGACTTGGTCGACGACATCGAAATCTTGGAAGCAGCATTGCCGACCAGCCGCTCGACAGCGCCGAGCTCGATCGTATCAGCCATGGTCGAGGTGCCATGGGCATTGATGTAGTCCACATCAGCCGGCGTCAAGCCGGCGCGCTTGAGGGCCGACGTCATGCAGCGGAACGCGCCCTCGCCATCCTCGGACGGGGCAGTAATGTGATGGGCGTCGCCGGAAAGGCCGTAGCCGACCACCTCGGCGTAAATCTTCGCGCCGCGTGCCTTGGCATGTTCCAGCTCTTCGAGAACAACGATGCCGGCGCCCTCGCCCATGACGAAGCCGTCACGGTCACGATCGTAAGGACGCGAAGCCTTCTGCGGATTGTCGTTATAATCGGTCGACAGAGCCTTGCAGGCGGCAAAGCCGGCGAGCGAGATGCGGCAAACCGGAGCTTCGGCGCCGCCGGCGACCATGACGTCGGCATCGCCGAGCATGATCAGACGGGCCGCATCGCCGATCGCATGCGCGCCGGTGGAGCAAGCCGTGACGACGGCATGGTTCGGGCCGCGCAGCTTGTGGCGGATCGAGACCTGGCCGGAAACGAGATTGATGAGACGGCCCGGAATGAAGAAGGGCGAGATGCGGCGCGGACCCTTGTCGCGTAGCGTATATCCTGCCTCGACAATGCCCTCCAGGCCGCCGATGCCGGAGCCGATCATGACGCCTGTTGCGATCTGGTCTTCATCGGAGGTCGGATGCCAGTCGGCATCGTTCAGCGCCATATCGGCCGCTGCCATGCCATAGATGATGAAAGGATCGACCTTTCGCTGTTCCTTCGGCTCCATCCAGTCGTCGGCATTGAAAGTGCCGTCGCTGCCATCACCGACCGGAACGCGGCAAGCGATCTTTGCGGCGAGATCTTCGACCTCGAATTCCGTGACAAGACGCGCGCCGTTGTGCCCAGCAATCAAACGCGACCAGGACACCTCAGTGCCACAGCCCAAAGGTGATACCATGCCGGTACCCGTGATAACGACACGTCTCATCGCCCGCAGACCCCCGTCTTTTTATCATGCCATGCGTATGAATATGATCCGTCCGACCTCGCCGGACGAAATAGGGCGGACTCAGAGAGCCCGCCCGTGACAAAGCGCAAAAGATTAGGCCTGGGCCTTTTCAATGAACTTTACCGCATCGCCGACCGTCAGGATCGAGTCGGCAGCGTCATCAGGAATTTCAACGCCGAATTCTTCTTCGAAGGCCATGACCAGTTCGACCGTGTCGAGCGAGTCCGCGCCCAGGTCGTCGATGAAGCTTGCGCTTTCAACAACCTTGTCGGCGTCGACGCCAAGATGATCAATAACAATTTTCTTTACGCGTTCTGCGATATCGCTCATGTCGGTTTCCTCGACCTTATTTATGTCCTGATCAGAATGCCGTGTGACATCCCTACCCTGTTCAAGCCTGCAGCACCTGCATGGCGCCGCTGGCAAACCCGTTCAACCCGGCCTTCACATCCGGTCCCGGCCGCCGTACACGCGGCCCGGTCCATCTGCATTTTCGGGACGACTGATCACAGTCATGGCCCGCTTAACACGGTTTAAGTCTGTCGCAAAGCCAGAAAATCGCCGCTTCCAGGTTGCTCAACATGCTATTGGAGGGGAAAGCTCCCCCCAACAGACTTTTCCTTTTTCAGATCATTGCCATGCCACCGTTGACGTGGATCGTCTGACCGGTGACGTAGCTGGCTTCGGAGGAAGCGAGATAGGCGACGGCGGATGCGACTTCTGCACCGCTGCCCATGCGCTTCATGGGAATGGCGCCCATGATCGCCTCTTTCTGCTTGTCGTTCAGCTTGCCGGTCATGGCGCTCTCGATGAAACCGGGAGCGACGCAGTTGACCGTGACGTTGCGCGTTGCGATCTCCTGTGCCAGCGACTTGGTGAAGCCGATCATGCCGGCTTTGGAGGCGCAGTAGTTGGCTTGGCCGGGATTGCCGGTGACGCCGACTACGGAGGTGATGTTGATGATGCGGCCATAGCGGCGGCGCATCATCGGATGCGTCAGCTCGCGCGTCAGGCGGAAGACGGCCGTCAGGTTCACTTCCAGTACGGCGTCCCAGTCCTCGTCGCTCATGCGCACGAACAGGCCGTCCTTGGTGATGCCGGCATTGTTGACGAGGATGTCGACGCCACCGAGTTCTTCTTCAGCCTTGGCGCCGAGCGCCTTTACCTCGTCGCGATCGGAAAGGTTGGCCGGAAAGATCTTGACGCGGTCGCCAAGTTCGGCAGCCAGTGCCTCGAGCTTCTCGACGCGCGTGCCGTGCAGGCCGACGATAGCGCCCTGCTTATGCAGCAGCCTTGCGATTTCTTCGCCGATACCACCGGAAGAACCGGTTACAAGGGCCTTGCGGCCGGTCAAATCGAGCATGTGGTGTCCCTCGTTCGTTAATTTATGTATCAGCCAAGCAGGCCTGCGAGAGCTGCGTCGATGTCGGCCGCCGTGTTGACGGCGATGCCGTTCACCGATTTGTCGATGCGCCGGGCAAGACCCGTCAGCACCTTGCCAGCGCCGATTTCATACAATGTTGTCACATTGTTGGCGGCGAACCATTCCACCGTCTCGCGCCAGCGCACTTGCCCCGTAACCTGCGCAACCAGCAGATCGGCGATCTCGCCGGCGTCCTGCACCGGGGCGGCGCGGACATTGGCAACGACGGGCACGACGGGATCGGATTTTGCCACTTCCGCCAAAGCGGCGCGCATCGCCTCGGCGGCGGGCGCCATCAACGACGAATGGAAGGGTGCGGATACCGGCAGCAGAATGGCGCGCTTGGCGCCCTTTTCAGCCGCAAGCTCGGCAGCCTTTTCGACGGGAGCCTTCTCACCGGAGATAACGATCTGACCGCCGCCATTGTCATTGGCGATCTGACAGGCGCCGATGGCCGAAGCTTCCGTGCAAACCGCGACGACATCGGCATGTTCCAGGCCGATGATCGCCGCCATGGCGCCGACGCCGACCGGAACCGCAGCCTGCATGGCATTGCCGCGGATGCGCAGCAGCCGCGCCGTATCGGCAAGCGAGAAAGTGCCGGCGGCACAAAGCGCCGAATATTCGCCAAGCGAATGACCGGCAACATAAGCAACCTTGCTCTTCAGATCGAGGCCGCGCGCCTGCAGAACGCGCATGACAGCGATCGACACAGCCATCAGCGCCGGCTGCGCATTCGCCGTCAGCGTCAGCCTATCATCCGGGCCGTTGAAGATGATGTCGGAAAGCTTTTCACCGAGCGCTTCATCGACTTCCTCGAAGACGGCGCGCGCTTCGGCGAAATTATCAGCAAGATCCTTGCCCATGCCGACGGTCTGGCTACCCTGGCCGGGAAATGTGAAAGCAACAGTCATTATATCGGGCTTCCTTAGGGGTCGTTTCGCTTCCCAATGACATTGTTTGCGGTGGAGTCAATAGCGCAGCCCCTGCAGTCACTGCCTTTTGCGTTTGCGAGGAGTTTCTATTTTCTTCTTGCGCTTGCTCATTTCCCACCTAGATTTACGCGATCTTTCCCCAGACTTTTTCCGCAAGCATCAAGGTTTTCCCATGAACTATAAGAATTTAGGCCGCACCGATATTTCGGTTTCGCAGATTTGCCTGGGCACGATGACCTGGGGCACACAGAACAGCGAGGCAGAGGCGCACGAGCAGATGGACTATGCCCTTCACAAGGGCGTCAATTTCTTCGACACGGCTGAGATGTATCCGACGACGCCGGTCGGCGCGGAGACCCAAGGCCGCACCGAGGAATATATCGGCACGTGGTTCGAAAAGACCGGCAAGCGCAGGGATATCGTTCTTGCCACCAAGGTCGCCGGCCCTGGCCGCGACTATCTGCGCGGCGGCCAGGGCGCCGATGCCGCCAATATCCGCGCGGCCATCGACAGCAGCCTGAAGCGGCTGAAAACCGATTATATCGATCTCTATCAGGTGCATTGGCCGAACCGCGGCCATTTCCACTTCCGCCAGAACTGGCGCTACAACCCCTTCACCCAGGATCGCGAAAAGGTTGTCGGTAACATTACAGATATCCTGGAAACGATGGGCGAATTGGTGAAGGCCGGCAAGATCCGCGCCATCGGCCTCTCCAACGAGACGACCTGGGGCATCCAGAAATATCTGACGATCGCAGAGCAGAAGAGCCTGCCGCGCATTGCCACCACGCAGAACGAATACAATCTGCTTTACCGCCACTTCGACCTCGACCTCGCCGAGTTGTCGCACCATGAAGATGTCGGCCTGCTCGCCTATTCGCCGCTCGCCGGCGGCATTCTCAGCGGCAAATATGTCGGCGGCGCACGCCCGGCCGGTTCGCGCGGCTCGATCAATACCGACATCGGCGGCCGTCTGCAGCCGTTGCAGGAGCCGCCGGTCAAGGCCTATCTGGAGATCGCCGCCAAATATCATCTCGATCCGGCCAAGCTGGCGCTCGCCTACTGCCTGACCAAGCCCTTCATGACCTCCGTCATCATCGGCGCGACCTCGATGGCCCAGCTCGAAACCGACATTGCCTCAGCCTATGTGACGCTGCCCGAAGAGGCGATTGCCGAGATCGAAAAAGTACACCGGCAGTATCCGATGCCGATGTGATCAGTGGAAGCGCCTTGCCGCGGTGGCAAGGCGCAACCTGGCAATCGGCACAATGACGGCCAAACAAGCCGCGAAAGTATGACCCCTGACGTAATTGAGGCGCGTCATACCCACGCGTAATTTTGGGACATCTCCACAAGAGATAGGCACCGAACCGGTGCCGCTAAGAGACCATACCTCAAGCGCCGGCGGCTTCGCTCCGGCAGCTCCGGTCTCTTCGTGCCCCAAGCAAATACGTCAGGAGACATACTATGAATAAGATGATTTTCACGAAGCGCGAAACACCGGACTGGCTGTTGGCCTTCTGGAGGGAAATTGACGACAAGACCTTCGGCTCCGGCTTCGACTGCTTCGCAGAAGACGCCACCGCCAATTTGGGTATTGCCGAATGGAAGGGCCGCGAGATTATCCGCGAAAGTCTGCGCGCTTTCATCGACACCGGATTTACCGCCCTTCATGATGTGACCGAATATTGGGACGGCGGGTTCCTCAAGGTCTTCCGCGGCTTCGTCACGATGACCCCGGACGATCCGAACCATCCTGTCGTCAGGCCCGTCATGACGCACTTCTTCTACATGGACGAGGCTGATCACACTAAGGTGCGCCACTGGTTCGGTTCCGTCGGGCCGGTGCAATTCTGATCTTGCCGAACCAGGCATAAGATGCCGCAGGCATAGCCCACAAAGAGGCCCTCCATGACGAACAGCAACACAGCGATATCGGTCTCGAAACAGCTTGGACCGTTGCTGCGCCACTGGCGGGAGGTGCGCGGCAAGAGCCAGCTCGACCTTTCGATGGAGACGGGCGTTTCGCAGCGTCACATCAGCTTCGTTGAAAGCGGCCGCAGCGTTCCCAGCCGCCAGAGGCTGCTGACCGTTGCCGAGGCACTCGATGTGCCATTCCGTGAACGCAACACGCTGCTGCTCGCCGCAGGCTACGCGCCGATCTATTCGGACGATTCCTGGGACGCACCGGAAATGCAACCCGTCGCGGATGCTCTGCGGCGGATGTTGCGTCAGCATGAACCTTTCCCCGCGGTTGTCATGGACCGCTATTGGAACGTTCTGCTGTCCAATACCGCCGTGCCCCGCTTCTTCAATTGCTTCGTCGATATGGCGGCGCGCAAATCGCCACGCAACCTGCTGCATCTGATGTTCGATCCTGTCGGGATGCGCCCCTTCATTCGCGACTGGCCGGAGACATCGAGAAGCTTGCTGGCGCGCGTCCATCGGGAGTCCATCGGTCGGGTGGTCGACGATAAGACCCGGGAGCTGCTGAAAGCGCTGCTTGCCTATCCGGATGTCGATGTCGACTGGAAAGCACTCACCGCGCCCAGCAGCACACCCGTCATTCCTCTGGTCTTTGTGAAGGACGGCAAGAACCTTGGCTTCTTCTCACTGATAACGACAGTCGGCACTCCGATGACCATTGCATCGCAGGAACTGAGGCTCGAATGCATGTTCCCGACGGATCAGCAGACCGAACGGCTTTACGCCGAAATGATGGAGGATGCGCCGATGCCGATATTTCCCGCGGATCATTATTAGAATTGCCCAGGATAGTGTCGCTTTCCGCCCGTTGCGAACATTGAAGATCGAGCGCACAGCGCGGCAACACCATCGAAGACAACGCTCTTGTTGAGGGCGAGCCTGCCCCAAAATGCTGTCGCGTAAGGACGTTCCGCGATAGGATGCGCCTGTCCATTCTCCGCCTCCGGTGAGGCAGGCCATGCAACCCAAGGAGAGACCGATGCCAGAGCCCCTTGTCGTCCGCCAAGAAAAGCGCATCCCGGCGCCACCAGCCGCGGTGTTCGCCCTCCTGACCGATCCGGAGAAGATATTGCGCTGGATGGGAACGGAGGCACAGGTCGAGCCTCAGCCCGAGGGGCTCTATCTCATCAACGTCACCGGCGCTCGCTTCGCTCGCGGTTCCTTTCGCGAGGTGGTACCAGTACACCGCCTGGCCTATAGCTTCGGCTGGGATGGCAGCGAGGTGGTTCCACCGGGATCGAGCCTGGTCGAAATCGACCTGATCGAGCAGCCGGACGGAACGCTGCTGCGCCTGACCCACACCGGCCTGCCCAATGCCGAACAATGCGCCGGTCACGCTGAAGGCTGGGCTCACTATCTCGGACGGCTGGCCGAAGCTGCAGCCGGGCGTGACCCGGGTCCGGACCCCATGGCTGGCAGGAAATGACCGCTTTCCGTTCCCGAACTCACTAGTCCCGAGCGGCAGTTTCGTGGACCAGCATCACACGCAGGAGCACCACCGCAACGGCGGATGACAGCCTGCGGCTGCCGTGGCATGATCGACAGATGGATCTGCCCACCCCTCTTGCCTGGCTGGTTGATGAGGCCGATGCCTCTCCCGGCCCTGAACGGTTTCTGGCCGAGCTCGGCGGCCGGCTGTTGGCTGACGGGCTGCCGCTTGCCGGAGGAGCCCTGACGCTCGCCGTGCCGCATCCGATCATCGCCCGGCGCATCTGGCTATGGCGGGCGGAAACCGGGGCCGTGATCGAGGCGTTGGGCTTCGCAGGAGGTCCATCCAGCCAAGCCGGACACGAGTGGCTGGCCGGGCTTGGCCCCGTGCATGAAGATACGGTCGGTACGGCTGCGGATAGTCCGGTGCTCGGCTGGGCCGGGCTCCGGCCATTCGATCCTGCCGAGGCTGACCGTCTGCGGCAAGCCGCGCGCTTCGCCGCAGCACCCTTGAGCGCCCTCGCCGCGCGGGCGGCGCTGGCAGCGCTGCTCGAGGCCTATCTCGGCCGGCGCAGCGCTGCGCGGGTACAGGCCGGCGCGCTGCAGCGCGGCACCGGCGAAACCATCCGGGCCGCTTTGCTCTGCGCCGATCTGCGCGATTTCACCGCTTTGTCCGAGGCGACGGAACCAGCGGCGATGATTGCTTCTCTCGACGCCTGGTTCGACCGCGTTGCAGGAGCGGTGCACGCCTTCGGAGGCGAGGTGCTGAAATTCATCGGCGACGGCGCGCTGGCAATTTTCCCGGTCACCGGCACGCCAGGCGATGCCTGCGAGGCGGCGCTGCGCGCAGTCGTCGCCGCTCGCGCCGGCATGGCTCATCTCGATGCCGTGCGGCAAGCGCAAGGGCTGCCGCCGCTGCCCTTTGGTGCCGCATTGCATTTCGGCGAGATGCTCTGGGGCAATATCGGCGCGGCCGACCGGCTGGATTTCACCGCCATAGGCCCGGCGGTAAACCTGGTGAGCCGGCTCGAAGGCCTGTGCAAGCCTCTTGGCCGCAGTGTACTCGTCTCGGGCGCGGTTGCGGCAGAGACGAAAACCGACTTGATCCCCTTGGGCGAATATTCCTTGCGGGGCATCGCCGACCCCTGCGCCGTCTTCACCTTGCCGGACGATTGAAGCCGCCTACCTCGGCCTGGGCAAGGGCGTCCGCTGTCGGACGGCGCAATTTCGCCCCTTGCCTTTCCCGCAAAAATCCGTATAAGCCGCCCTGTTCGCAACCCGGTCTTCTGGCTGGTGGCTGAACGGAGGGCCGGTTTTCTTCGCTGAAAATCGTTCGGAACGGAAGTGTTCCAGCCTCCCGTGTCTCCGCTCTCGACCGTCTCGGAAACGCTTTTCTTGCTTGGGGTCTTCCCTCTCAGGAGCAGTCGTTGAGGCTTAGCCGCCGAATATCGGGTTCAGACCAACGCAAGAAAGGCAAAGCTATCCATGGCTCTTTACGAACATGTATTCCTTGCCCGGCAGGATATTTCCGCTCAGCAGGTCGACGCCCTCGTAGAACAGTACAAGGGTGTTATCGAAGCTAACGGCGGTAAAGTCGGGCGTATCGAAAACTGGGGCCTCAAGTCCCTCACCTACCGCATCAAGAAGAACCGCAAGGCTCACTACGCCCTGATGGACATCGATGCACCGGCCGCTGCGATCCAGGAAATGGAACGCCAGATGCGCATCAGCGAAGACGTCCTGCGCTACATGACGATCGCTGTCGAGAAGCACGAAGAAGGCCCGTCGGCCATGATGCAGAAGCGCGACCGTGACGACCGTCCGCGCCGCGATGGTGACCGTCCGGAGCGCAGCTTCGGCGATCGTGGTCCGCGCCCGGATCGTGGTGACCGCGAAGACCGTCCGCGCCGTCCGCGCGAAGACCGCGTTTAAGGAGATTTGAGAATGTCTGAAGTTTCCTCCGCACCGGTCCGTCGTCCGTTCCATCGCCGCCGCAAGACCTGCCCGTTCTCGGGCGCCAATGCGCCGCGCATCGACTACAAGGACGTCCGTCTCCTGCAGCGCTACATTTCCGAGCGTGGCAAGATCGTTCCGTCCCGCATCACGGCCGTTTCCCAGAAGAAGCAGCGCGAACTCGCCCAGGCGATCAAGCGCGCCCGTTTCCTCGGCCTGCTGCCCTACGTCGTCGCTTAATCGCGCCGGCGCTGCACGAATGAATTGAGGGAAGGCAGCGATGCCTTCCCTTCTCCCTTTCGCGATGGGCGCGGATCGGAACCTTAAAACCCCATGTTGGGGACGGCTTTCAGACCGGAGTGTCGGAAGCATCCTCTAACTGCTCGATGCGAAGCAGGACAGCGACGTGCAACAGATGAACCCGAAAGTGCTGGCCATCGGCGCCCTCGCCGGTCTTACCGCCGCCCTACTTGTGTATGGCGCGACGGCTCAGCCATTGCTGTTCATTCTCTTCGGCGCTCTTTCCGCGCTCCCGATCCTGATTGTCGGTCTTGGCTGGGGTAACGCGGCCGTCATCACCGCCGTTGTGGTGGCGAGTGTCATCGGCGCCATCTGGCAGTCGGTATATTTCGGCATATTTACGCTCGTCATGACGCTGATACCGGCCTGGCTCAGCCATCTCGCCAATTTGGCGCGTCCGGCTTCCGAACTCGGCGGCCCAGACCACCTGATGGCTTGGTATCCGCTCTCCGACATCATGCTGCATCTCTGCGGCCTCACGGCGGCGACCGTCGTCATCGTCGGCGCGATCATGGGCTACAATGCCGATCTGGTCGGCCAGGTTGTCGACGCCTATGTCGGCGCGGTGAACCAACAGTCCCCCGATCTTCAGCTCGATCCGATTGCGATCGCAAAGATGAAGTCGCTGATGCTTTACACGATCCCGATCGCGTGGGGCATGATCTGGGTCATGATGCTACTTGCCGCCTATTATGTGGCGATCCGCATCGTTGCAGCTTCAAAGCATAATCTGCGCCCGCGGGAGGATATCCCCTCATCATTGCGCATGAATCGCAACGCGATCTTTGTCTTTCTCGTAGCGATCGTCGCGATATTCTTCGGCGGCGTGATTGGCCTGATCGCCGCCGCCATCCTCGGTGCTTTCGGTGCTGGCTTCCTCATTTCCGGCTTCTCATCGTTGCATTTTCGCACGCGCGGCAAGGACTGGCGCATACCCGTGCTCTTCCTCTGCTATCTGGCGTCATTCCTGCTGACGCTACCGCTCTTCATCATCCTTGTTCTCGGCCTCTACGATACTCGCAAGGCGATATCGCTGACCCCGAACAAGAATGCCGATACATCCAAACCAACAAACACGAAAATCTGACATCAGAAAGGAACAACAAAATGGAAGTCATTCTCCTCGAGCGCATCTCCAAGCTCGGCCAGATGGGCGAAGTGGTCAAGGTTCGCGACGGCTTTGCCCGTAACTACCTGCTGCCGCTCGGCAAGGCGCTGCGCGCCAACCCCGCCAATAAGGCTCGCTTCGAAGCCGAACGCGCAACCCTGGAAGCCCGCAACTTGGAGCGCCGCAGCGAAGCCCAGAAGGTTGCCGACGTTCTCGGCGGCAAGTCCTTCATCGTAGTTCGCTCGGCTGGCGAAACCGGCCAGCTGTACGGTTCGGTCGCCGCTCGTGACGTCGTTGAAATCCTGGCCGCCGAAGGCTTCAACATCGGTCGCAACCAGGTTCACCTGAACACGCCGATCAAGGCTATCGGTCTGCACAATGTTGCCATCGCGCTTCACGCCGAAGTCGAAATCACCGTCGAGTTCAACGTTGCCCGTTCCGCTGAAGAAGCCGAGCGTCAGGCCAAGGGCGAAACCCTCACCTCCGCTGATGCCATCTACGGCGTCGACGAAGATGCCCTGCGTCCGGAAGACTTCTTCGATCCGGAAGCTGACGGCAACGCCGAAGACGAAGCTTGATTCAAGCCGTCGCATCGACTGCGAACATGAGAAAGCCTGGGTCTCGCGACCCAGGCTTTTTATTTGACCACAAGGCTTAGCGACGCATCTGCCGTCTCAATTCGCCGCAGTATCCTGCAACGGTGCCGAATCCTTGTCGACGGAGACGACCACCGACATGCCGGGCGCAAGATCTTGCGCTTCCTGCTGATTTTCGTCGATCTTGACCCGTACGCCGACGCGCTGCGCCACTTTGGTGAAATTGCCCGTGGCATTGTCGGGTCTGATAACGGCGAATTCCGAGCCCGCCGCCGGCGAGAAGCGCTGGATATGACCCTTGAGCTCGCGGTGACCGAGCGCGTCGACGGAGATCGTCACGGGCTGGCCGACCTTCATGCCGTCGAGCTGCGTTTCCTTGAAATTGGCGATGACCCAGACGTCCTTGGGCACCAGACCCATGAGCTGGGTTCCGGGCGTCACATATTGGCCAAGGCGGACCCCGACTTCGCCGATACGGCCATCGCGCGGCGCGGTGATCGTTGCATTTTCCAGATCGATATCGGCAAGCTGCACGGCCGCTTCCGCGCCGCTGACGCCGGCCTCCAGCGAGGCCCGGTTGACGATGATCGTCGTCAGGTTTTGCTGCGATACGTCGAGGCCGGCCTTCGCCTGATTGACCGCAGCCTTTGCCTGTTCCAACGTCGCCTGCGCCTGCTCGGAATCGCTGGTGGTCGACACGCCCTTGGCGACCAGGGTCGCCACACGATCCCAGGCAAGCTGGGCGCGCTTCAGCGCAGCGTTGGCGCTGTCGATCTGCGCTTCGCTAGAGGCGATGCCGGCACGGGCCGCCTGTTCCTGCTGTCGCGAATTGGCAAGTGCTGCCTTTTGACCGTCCAGCGTCGCCCGCGCCTGCGCCACCTTCTGCTGATAGATGCGATCGTCGATCTTGGTCAGCACGTCGCCTTGCTTAACGAGCTTATAGTCCCTGACCGGCACGTCGGTAATGTAGCCGCTGACCTGCGGGCTGATGGTCGTGACATAGCCTCTGACATAGGCATCGTCCGTCGTCTCGACGGAACTTTGGAAAGGCGGCAGGTGCCAGGCATAAAGCACGAGCATGACACCGCCGACACCTGAGAGGACGGCGATAACTTCGATGGGGGAGCGAACGAGCTTCGACATGGAGCTATTTCATATCCTCACGGGTTGGAAGCCATGGTCTGCGGCCGATCGTCGACGAGCCGCGCCTTGATGAAACGGTAGAATACATGCAGCGAAAGTCCAGCAAGCGACACGACCGCGATGACACCGGCAACGAAGAAGGCATCGCTATAGGCGAGCGTATTGGCCTCGCGGGTGACCTGTGCGCCAAGTAGCGCCAACCCCTCGCCCTTCAAAAGCGCGCTGTCGCCAATCACCCTGCCGTAAGATGAAGAGAGCTGGCCGACACGGTGAGCAACATCGGGGTTGGTCAGCAGCACATGTTCCGTCAGGACGGCGGAATGGAATTTTTCACGGATGGTGATCAGCGTGCCGTAGAAGGCAGAGCCGATCAGGCCGCCGATGCTTTGGGTGAAGGTGAAGACGACGAAGAAGGTCACCAGATAGGGGGCGCCCTTGGAAAAGGCGGCCTTGAACCCCTGGGACATGGACGGCGGCAGGAAAAGAGCGGCGCCGGCCGCCACCAGCGCCTGGCTGAGATACATCTGTTCCGGCCGGGTCAGCGTGGTGACCTGCGAATCCATGAAGGAACCCGCCCCCATCATGACGAGGGCGACAAACTGGATCTGCCAACTCAGGCCATAGCTCATCAGTACCGTGCAGATGAGGCCGCCGATGACCGAAAAAGCCAAGATGATCCAATAGAGCATCGCAAGCTGATCGTAGAGCAGGCCGACGGCATTCTGATAGAAGGTCATGATGACCGAGGTCTGTTCGGCGGCGATCATGCGGAAGACCAGGAGAATGCCGGTCAGGTGCAATATCTCCGGACAGAGTAGCCAGCGGACATCGATCAGAGGCGTTGGCCGACGCAATTCGATGACGATGGCGAGCGTCAATGTGGCGATGCTGACGGCCAGCAACACGCCGAGCCAAGGCACTTCCAGCCACCAATAAAGCCGCCCGACGGAAAGAACGATGGCCAGTGAGCCAAAGGCGACCGCAACCAGCAGATAACTGATGATGTCCCCAAAGACGATCACTTTCATCCGCGGCGGCGGCGTCAGCGGCAGCAGATAGATGATCGGCATCACCAGCAGCGCCAGTGCCATTTCCAGCGTGTAGAGCCCGCGCCATTCGCCGTAATCGAGGAGCGACGGCGAGACGAGACGAGTGATGGGTGCTGCCAGAAGCGTATTCGTCATCGCCAGGCTGACGCCGATCGTCAGCTTCTTGGCCGGTTCGAAAGCCTCCAGCATATAGAGAAAGCCGAGCGTCGAGAGCGGCGCGCCGGCAATGCCGCTCAGGAAGCGGACGACAATGGCCGAATGCAGGTCGGAGACGAAGAGATTGAGCAGCGAGGCGACGACGAAGCCGAGAATGCTGACCTCGGCGAAATTGCGCACGCCGTATTGCAGACGGATCTTCACCAACGCGATGGCAAGGCTGACATTCGGCGCCATATAGGCCGCCGACAGCCACGCGGATTCGGTGGTCGTGGCGGCGATGGTGCCCTGGATCTGCGTGAGATTGGCGAAGGCGAGATTGAGACCGAGGCCCTGCGTCAGGAAGAACATGACGGAAGCGCCGATATAAAGCGGCACCTTCCAGCGCGGCACGGGCGGTGGGGCAGCAGGCGCGGCGGTGTTGGCTTCCGCATTGATCGGGCCTGGGTCACCGCTCATACACTACCTCATGACTTACCCACATTCTGCAGATTGGCGGTCATGGCGCGGATGACCTTGAGGGCCATGCCGACATCATCGTCCGAAATCCCCTGAAGGATATCCGCACGTACGCTGGTGGCAAGAGCCTCAACTTCGGCCGCCACCACTTTTCCGGATTCGGTCATGAATATCTGCTTGGCGCGGCGGTCCGACTGCACCGCACGGCGCTCGATGAAGCTCTGCGCCTCCATGGCGTCGAGGATACGCACCAAGGTTGGAGTCTCAAGCTCCAGCTCATCGGCGAGTTCGCGCTGATTGATGCCATCGCGCTTGGAAAGCTTATGGAAAACCCGGGCGCGGGCCAATGTCATCCCGTGCTCGCGCACCAGGCTGTCGAACGCCGCCCTCAGCTTTCGATTGAAAGCAGAAAGCTCGTCGAATAGTTCTCGGCGTGATGGCGCACCAGACATTATTGCTACTTTATACTATTAGTATCCTACCCTATTTCAACGAAATAGCGGGGTTCTCACAGCTTTTCAAGCACGATTGCCGCCTGCCGGATGTCAGCCGGGACAGATCGGGCTAAAATCACCCATGGACGTTTTTGTATGTGATTCGCGTGTCGGACATTGCGTTGCAAAGCGGCGACAACGGGTTTTTTTAATGCGGAGCGTTTGTCCCTGTGGATGAGTGGAACAACGTGAATAGCTCAGTCGAACCAGTTTCCTGCGACACACCCTTGCCCTTCCGCAATTGACCATGACGCCGGATCGTCGCAAACCAGTCAGCACTCAAGAATACGAAGAGACGGAAAATGAACGAAGCCGCGCGCAAGATCGCTGCCATTGCTCCTGCCGAACCGCATTACCGCGAAGCGCCCAACAATATCGAGGCGGAACAGGCCCTGCTCGGCGCTATCCTCGTCAACAATGACGCCTATTACCGTGTCTCCGACTTCCTGAAACCCATTCATCTCTACGAGCCGCTGCACCGGAAGATCTTCGAGGTGGCGGGCGACATCATTCGCATGGGCAAGACCGCCAATCCGGTGACGATCAAGACCTTCCTTCCGGCCGAAGAGAAGGTCGGCGACATGACGGTGGCGCAATATCTCGCCCGTCTCGCGACCGAAGCCGTCTCGATCATCAATGCCGAGGACTATGGCCGCGCCATCTACGATCTGGCGCTGCGCCGCGCGCTGATCACTATCGGCGAGGATATGGTCAACATCGCCTTTGACGCCCCGCTCGATATGCCACCGCAGACGCAGATCGAGGATACGGAGCGCCGGCTGTTCGAACTTGCGGAAAACGGCCGCTACGACGGCGGCTTCCAGGCCTTCAACGATGCCGTTGCGCTGGCGATCGACATGGCGGCCGTCGCCAAGGAGCGCGACGGGGGTCTATCCGGCATTTCCACCGGCATTCACTCGCTCGACAGCAAGATGGGCGGCCTGCAGCGTTCGGACTTGATCATCCTCGCCGGCCGTCCCGGCATGGGCAAGACCTCGCTCGCCACCAATATCGCCTATAACATTGCCGCCGCCTATGAAGGCGAGGTACAGCCCGATGGCTCCACCAAGGCGAAGAACGGCGGCGTCGTTGGCTTCTATTCGCTGGAAATGTCGTCCGAACAGCTCGCCACCCGTATCATTTCCGAGCAGACGGAAGTCTCCTCATCGAAGATCCGTCGCGGCGACATCAACGATGCCGATTTCGAAAAGCTGGTTGCCTGCTCGATGATGATGCAGAAGGTGCCGCTCTATATCGACCAGACCGGCGGCATCTCCATTGCTCAGCTTTCCGCGCGTGCACGGCGCCTGAAGCGCCAGCGCGGCCTCGACGTTCTGGTGGTGGACTACGTTCAGCTCATGACCGGCTCCGGCAAATCGAATGAGAACCGCGTCCAGGAAATCACCCAGATCACCACCGGCCTGAAGGCGCTCGGCAAGGAGCTGAACGTTCCGATCATCGCGCTCTCCCAGCTCTCGCGTGCCGTCGAAAGCCGTGACGATAAGCGTCCGCAGCTCTCGGACCTGCGCGAATCCGGTTCGATCGAGCAGGACGCCGACGTGGTGCTCTTCGTGTTCCGTGAGGAATATTACGTCAAGAACTCCGAACCGCGCGATCCGGCCGACCCGAAATATGCGGAATGGGAAGCCCTGTTCGACAAGGTGAAAGGTACGGCCGACGTCATCATCGCCAAGCAGCGTCACGGGCCGACCGGCACTGTGAAACTCGCCTTCCAGTCGGAGTTCACGCGCTTCGCCGACCTCGCGGACTCGTCCTTCCTGCAATATGAAGAGCACTGATGAAGGCTGCCTGCGGCGCATATGTGCACTGCAGCACTTTCTCTTTCCATCGATGATCACTATTCTGGCCGGAGCAGCATCCCTCCGTCCCTTTTTTAGGCGGCTCCATGACAGATAATTTCGAAGACATTGACGCTTTCGCCTCCGCCGGCCTTCGGCTGACGGTCGATTTGGGCGCCCTCGTCGAGAACTGGCGTGACATGGCCCGCCGTTCCGGCAGGGCCCGCACCGGTGCCGCGGTGAAGGCCGACGCTTATGGTCTGGGGATCGAAGATGTCGGCGAGGCACTTTATCTCGCCGGCGCCCGTGATTTCTTCGTCGCCACCGCCGAGGAAGGCGCCACACTCCGGCTCTACGCCCCGGATGCCCGGATTTTCGTGCTCAGCGGTATCTGGCCGGGGACAGAGCGGCAGTTTTTCGAAAACGATCTAGTGCCCGTCATTGCTTCCGAAGAGCAATTGACCTTCTGGATGTCGGTGCTGGCCGACCATGGCGATCACCCTTGCGCGCTGCAGGTCGATACCGGCTTCAACCGGCTGGGACTGCAGGTAGAGGATGCGATCGCGCTCGCCAACGACGTCTCTCGCCCGGCGAGTTTTGCGCCTGTTCTGGTGATGAGCCACCTCGCCTGCGGCGACGACCCGGCACACGCGATGAACAGGCAGCAGCTCGAAGCGTTCCGCAAGGTCAGCGCCGCCTTCGAAGGCATCGAGGCGAGCCTCGCCAATTCCGCCGGTATCTTCCTCGGCTCCGAATATCATTTCGACCTTACCCGTCCCGGCATTGCCATCTATGGCGGCCAGGCGGTCGGCAATATGGCCAATCCGATGCGACCGGTCGCCACAGCAGAGGCGAGAATCATCCAGACCCGCTCCGCCAAAGCCGGCGAGACCGTCAGCTACGGCGGGGCGTTGAAGCTGACGCGCGACAGCCGCCTCGCCATTGTTTCGGCCGGCTATGCAGATGGTTACATGCGCAGCCAGTCGAACAACGGCGTGCCGCTGCGCCAGACCGGAATTGCCGGCGGCCAGGGCTTCATCGCCAGCTACAAGGTGCCTGTTGCCGGTCGCATCACCATGGATCTGACAATCTTCGACGTGACCGACGTCCCCGAAAAACTGGTCCGCGCCGGTGACTATATCGAGCTCTTCGGCAAGAATATCCCCGTTGACGACGCTGCCCGCGCGGCCGGGACGATCAGCTACGAGATGCTGACCGGCCTGGGATTGCGACATGAGCGGCGCTACATCTTTGACGAGGCCGACGAGTAGGAGCGCATCACCACCGCCTAACGCGCGCTGACCGCCAAGCGGACCCCCAGCGCTACAAACAATGTTCCAAGCCCCCGGTCCAGCCACAGGCCCGCGTTTCGATTGCGCCGTAGTGCCTCGGCAAGACGACCTCCAAGAAGAATGAGGGGCGGTTCGATGAAGGCGGCGACTACTATGATGAGGCTGCCGTGGAGCAAGAGCTGCGCCCAGACCGGGCCTGCCCCTTCAACGACGAACTGCGGCAGGAAAGCGAGAAAGAAGATGGCCACCTTCGGATTGAGCAGCGACACTAGGATGCCTTGCCGATAGATGCGGCTCCAGGGCACTGCCCTTCCGGCCTCCTTGATCCAGGCGCCTTCGCCCTTCGAGCGCAGCGCCTGTATCCCAAGCCAGATGAGATAGGCCGCGCCGGCCCATTTTACCGCCGAAAACGCGATGGCCGAGGCCGCCAATATCGCCGATAGCCCGGCTGCGGCCATCAGAACATGGACGCAGGCGCCGCTCCATATGCCGAACAGCGCGGCAAAGCCGGAGCGTATGCCGCTTCTGATCGTGTGACCGAGAATGAAGGCAATATCCGGTCCCGGCGACAGATTGAGCAGAACGGCGGCCGAAAGAAACGCGACCCAATGTGCAAGCGTATAATCGAACATCCGTCACCATCGATCGAAAACCCAGCATAAAGGCTGACACAATCGCCGTTGATGCGGAAATCATTAGTTTTGATCTGACGCGAAAGACATTATCTGACAGCCAGCCGCGATTCGCTTCGCACTGCGAAGCACAGGACATTGAGAACAGCATCTGATGGCAAAAGCCCGTACACAATTCATCTGCCAGAACTGCGGCACGGTCCATAACCGCTGGGCAGGCAAATGCGATGGTTGTGGCGAATGGAACACCATCGTCGAGGAAGACCCGATGGGCGGCATCGGCGGTGGTCCCGCCAAGGTGCCGAAGAAGGGGCGTCCAGTAACGCTGACGGCGCTGTCGGGCGAGATCGAGGAAGCACCGCGCATTCACACCGGCATCTCCGAACTCGATCGGGCGACCGGCGGCGGTTTCGTGCGCGGCTCGGCAGTGCTCGTCGGCGGCGATCCCGGCATCGGCAAGTCGACGCTCTTGATGCAGGCGGCCGCTGCCCTTTCCCGAAGAGGCCACAAGATCGTCTACGTCTCCGGCGAAGAGGCGGTGGCGCAGGTTCGGCTTCGCGCCCAGCGGCTGAGCGCTGCCAATACGGATGTGATGCTCGCCGCCGAAACCAATGTCGAGGACATCCTCGCAACGCTCGCCGAAGGCAAGCGGCCGGACCTCGTCATCATCGATTCCATCCAGACGCTATGGAGCGAGCTTGCCGAATCGGCGCCCGGGACGGTGACGCAGGTGCGCACCGGCGTGCAGGCGATGATCCGCTTCGCCAAGCAGACGGGCGCGGCAATGGTGCTGGTCGGCCACGTCACCAAGGACGGCCAGATCGCCGGCCCGCGCGTCGTCGAACATATGGTCGACGCCGTTCTCTATTTCGAGGGAGATCGCGGCCATCACTACCGCATCCTGCGCACGGTGAAGAATCGCTTTGGCCCGACCGACGAGATCGGCGTCTTCGAAATGTCCGACAAGGGCCTGCGGGAAGTGGCCAATCCGTCCGAACTCTTCCTCGGCGAGCGCAATTCCAAATCGCCGGGCGCGGCCGTCTTTGCCGGCATGGAAGGCACCCGGCCTGTGCTGGTCGAAGTGCAGGCGCTCGTTGCCCCGACATCGCTCGGCACGCCGCGTCGCGCTGTGGTCGGCTGGGATTCGGCGAGGCTGTCGATGATTCTCGCGGTTCTGGAAGCGCATTGCGGTGTTCGGCTCGGTCAGCACGACGTTTATCTCAATATTGCCGGCGGTTATCGCATTTCCGAGCCGGCTGCGGACCTTGCGGTCGCCTCTGCACTGGTTTCATCCCTGGCTGGTCTTGCCCTTCCGGCAGATTGCGTCTATTTCGGCGAAGTCAGCCTGTCGGGCGCCGTCCGGCCGGTTGCGCACACCGCTCAGCGCCTCAAGGAAGCCGAGAAGCTGGGATTTTCTGCAGCGCTTCTCCCCACCGCCTCCTCCGACCTGCCGAAAGGCAATGGCGGGCGCTGGAACGAGATCGAAAGCCTGCCGGATCTGGTGGTGCGCATAGCCGGATCGAGGGGCGCGCTCAAGCGTGCAGAAGACGAAGACTGAGCCTTCCTTAAACCGTTCTTGACGGGGAGAGAGGCACATATTTGAGGCCGATGGCAGCCATGCTTGGCATGGCAAGTCTTGGAGTGGATTATACATGCCCATTACGATTTTTGACGGTATTGTTATCGGCGTTATTTTGTTCTCCGCCGTTCTGGCCATGGTCCGCGGCTTTTCCCGCGAAATTCTCTCGATCGTCAGTTGGGGCGGCTCGGCCGTCGCCGCCTATTATCTCTATTCGCTGCTGGTGCCCTATGCGCTGCACTATACGGCGGACACCCGCATCGCGACCGTTGCGTCTGCTGCCGTCATCTTCCTGATCGCACTGATCATCATTTCCTTCATCACCATCAGGATCGCCGACTTCATCATCGACAGCCGCATCGGCGCGCTGGATCGTACGCTCGGCTTTCTCTTCGGCGCCGCCCGCGGCCTGCTGCTGATGGTCGTCGTCGTGGCCTTCTGGAACTGGTTGGTTGCGCCGGCCGCACGTCCGGATTGGGTCAACAACGCCAAGTCGAAGCCTTTCCTCGATTCGATGGTCGAAAAGCTCAAATCGGCGCTTCCGGAAAACATTCAGGCGATGCTTCCCGCCGAGATCATCAACAAGATCGCGCCGAACCAGCAGCAGCAACAATCGCAGCCGCAGGATGGCTCAACGAACGATACCGCGCCCTCCGATGACGCGCCTGCGCCGCAGACGAACAATTAACAGTGCGTTTACAGGCTTGACCCGCAGAGCGATAATCGCCATGTGAGCGGCACGAAATCCGAAAATCCGGCCGGATATTCTTTCCGGCCGGATTTTCAGTTATTTTTGCATTCAGTCGCGACGCCGCCCTGACCCGTCCCATGTTGAGAGCAAAGGCCTGCAGCCATGAACCATTCCCTTTCCATCGAGGATGATATCGACGGCGACACCCTGCATGAGGAGTGCGGTGTATTCGGCATTCTCGGCCATCCCGACGCCGCGACGCTGACGGCGCTCGGCCTGCATGCCTTGCAGCATCGCGGCCAGGAAGCGGCCGGTATCGTCTCCTTCGATGGCCAGCGCTTTCATTCCGAGCGGCGCATGGGCCTTGTCGGCGACCATTATACCGATCCCGCCACCCTCGCCCGCCTGCCCGGCGACCGTTCGATCGGACATGTGCGTTATTCGACGACGGGCGAGACGATCCTGCGCAACGTGCAGCCGCTGTTTGCCGAACTGGAAGTCGGCGGCATCGCCATCGCTCACAACGGCAATTTCACCAACGGCCTGACGATGCGCCGTCAGTTGATCGCCGACGGCGCCATCTGTCAGTCGACGTCCGACACGGAAGTCGTTCTCCATCTCATCGCCCGCTCCAAGCATCCCTCCTCCTCCGATCGCTTCATCGACGCGATCCGCCAGATGGAAGGCGGCTATTCGATGCTCGCCATGACGCGCACCAAGCTGATTGCGGCGCGCGACCCGATCGGCATCCGGCCGCTGGTGATGGGCGAACTCGACGGCAAGCCGATCTTCTGCTCCGAAACCTGCGCGCTCGATATTATCGGCGCCAAATACGTTCGCGACGTGGAAAATGGCGAAGTCATCATCTGCGAGATCCAGTCGGACGGATCGATCACCATCGATGCCCGCAAGCCCGACGTTTCCCAGCCTGAACGCCTCTGCCTGTTCGAATATGTCTATTTCGCCCGTCCCGATTCCGTGGTTGGCGGCCGCAACGTTTACGTCGCCCGCAAGAATATGGGCATCAATCTTGCCAAGGAAGCGCCCATCGAGGCCGATGTCGTCGTGCCGGTGCCGGATGGCGGCACGCCGGCGGCGATCGGCTATGCACAGGCAAGTGGCATTCCCTTCGAACTCGGCATCATCCGCAACCACTATGTTGGCCGCACCTTCATCGAGCCGACGCAGCAGATTCGTGCCTTCGGCGTCAAGCTGAAGCACTCCGCCAATCGGGCCATCATCGAAGGCAAGCGCGTCGTGCTGGTGGATGACTCCATCGTGCGCGGCACAACATCGGTCAAGATCGTGCAGATGATCCGCGATGCCGGCGCTCGCGAAGTGCATATCCGCGTCGCCAGCCCGATGATCTACCATCCGGATTTCTACGGCATCGACACGCCGGACGCCGACAAGCTGCTCGCTAACCAGTACGGCAGCCTGAAGGCGATGTGCGATTTCATCGGTGCCGATTCGCTGGAATTCCTGTCGATCGACGGTCTCTACCGCGCCGTCGGCGGCGCGCCGCGCGACAATGCGCAGCCGCAGTTCACCGACCACTATTTCACCGGCGATTATCCGACACGCCTGCTCGACAAGGAAAGCACCAGCAATGTGCGCAAGCTTTCCGTGCTCGCCAGCAACGGCTGACACGGGGCTTTTCACCGCTCTCCTTCTCCAGCGCATTCGGACCAAGACAGCATGAGCATAGACCTCAAGGACAAAATCGCCCTGGTGACCGGCGCGTCACGCGGTATTGGTTATTTCACCGCGCTGGAGCTGGCCAAGGCCGGCGCGCATGTGATCGCCTGCGCCCGCACGGTCGGCGGACTTGAGGAGCTGGACGACGCCATCAAGGCTGCCGGCGGTTCGGCAACGCTGGTGCCCTTCGATCTTGCCGACATGAACGCGATCGATGCGCTCGGCGGCTCCATCTTCGAGCGCTGGGGCAAGCTCGATATCCTCGTCGCCAATGCCGGCGTACTCGGCGTCATCTCGCCGATCGGCCACGTCGAGGCGAAGGTGTTCGAAAAGGTGATGACCATCAACGTCACCGCGACCTGGCGGCTGATCCGCTCGGTCGAACCGCTGCTGATGCGCGCCGACGCGGGCCGCGCCATCATCCTCTCATCGGCCGCAGCCCATCGCTGCCGGCCCTTCTGGGGTCCCTACTCGGCATCCAAGGCGGCTGTCGAGGCACTTGCCCGTACCTGGGCCGGAGAAACCCAAAGCACGGCGCTACGGATCACCAGCGTCGATCCCGGCGCCACCCGCACCGCGATGCGCGCCCAGGCAATGCCCGGCGAAGATCCGGACACGCTGCCGCATCCGCGCGACGTCGCGCAAGCCATCCTGCCGCTCGCGGGTCCGGATGTCACCGAAACCGGCAAACTCTTTGTCGTGCGCGAAAACAAGCTCGTCGACTACCGGATGCCGGAATAATACGATCTTCGGCCCGCCGGGGGAGAAGGTCGCGCGCAGCGCGGGTTGAAGGCGTGATACACCGCCGGGAACCTTTCGCTTGCCGCTTTTCTTTGCTCCTCGCGCCCTCCTCATCCGCCCCTTCGAGCCACCTTCTGCCCACGCGGAGAAGGCGACATCCCCCCTTGACCAAATCCCCTACTCGCGCGATAAAGCCGCCCATGAAAACGGTTATCTGCATTATCTGCCGGAAGATTATTCGCTAGCGTTTCGCTGGCCTGGCCGTTTTCGTCTCCCAAAATTCAAGATGATAAACGTCCGGCCTGCCGGTGACGATATTTTTCGGATTTATGCCTTTGGGAGAGTGAAATGGGCACCGAGCCGCACCTTAAATTTTACAACACGCTGACGCGCGAAAAGGTCGACTTCCAGCCGATCGACCGCGAGAACGTCCGCCTGTATGTCTGCGGCCCGACGGTTTATGACTTCGCCCATATCGGCAATGCCCGGCCTGCGATCGTCTTCGACGTGCTCTTCCGACTGTTGCGGGAGGTCTATGGCGAAAATCATGTCACCTATGCGCGCAACATCACCGACGTCGACGACAAGATCAACGCGCGGGCACTGCGTGACCATCCTGGACTGCCGCTGAACGACGCGATCCGCCTGGTCACCGAAAAGACCGAGACGCAGTACCGCCAGGACGCAATTGCGCTCGGCTGCCTTGAGCCGACGATGCAACCGCGGGCGACGGAAAACATCGCGCAGATGATCGAGATCATCGAGAAGCTGATCGCCAAAGGCCATGCCTATCAGGCGGCTGGAGAAGTGCTGTTCGACACCAAATCCATGGCGGATTACGGCCAGCTCTCAAAACGCAATCTCGAGGAGCAGCAGGCCGGCGCTCGCGTTGCTGTCGACGCGCATAAGAAAAGCCCGGGTGACTTCGTGCTCTGGAAGCTCTCGGACGAGAGCGAGCCCGGCTGGGAAAGCCCCTGGGGCCGCGGCCGTCCTGGCTGGCATATCGAATGCTCCGCCATGAGCGGGCGCTATCTCGGCGACGTCTTTGACATTCATGGCGGCGGACTGGACCTGATCTTCCCGCACCATGAAAACGAGATCGCCCAATCGCGTTGCGCCCATGGTACCGAGGTGATGGCAAATGTCTGGATGCATAACGGCTTCCTGCAGGTCGAAGGCCGCAAGATGTCGAAATCCGAGGGCAATTTCGTCACCATCTACGAACTGCTGCACACCGAAAAACTCGGCGGGCGGGTATGGCCAGGCGCGGTGCTTCGGCTTGCCATGCTGATGACACACTACCGCGAGCCGATCGACTTTTCCGTGAAGCGGCTGGAAGAGGCTGAACGGCTTCTGGCGAAATGGCCGGCGGCGGATGTCGGCGATGCCGCGCCGGATGCTGCCATCGTGGCGGCCCTGGCCGACGACCTCAACACCGTTGCCGCCATCCAGGCGCTGCATGCTCTGGCGCAAGCCGCCAATGCCGATGCGAGCGTCCTGCCCACCTTCGCCGCAAGCGCGGCACTTCTCGGCCTGTTGCCCGAGAAGGTGGAGATGGACGACGCCGTTGTTGCGGAAATCAACAGGCGCGTGCGGGAGCGGCTGGAATTGCTAAAGGCGAAGAACTTTGCCGAAGCTGACAAGATCCGCGAGGTGCTTTTGGCTGAAGGCATTCAGTTGAAGGACGGCAAGGACCCAGCGACTGGTGAGCGTAAGACGACCTGGGAGGTGAAGAGATGACTGAAACCTTCACCGGCGGCTGTCAATGCGGCGCGGTTCGCTTCCGTATACGAGGCGAGCTCAAGGATGCGTCGATCTGTCATTGCCGTATGTGCCAGAAAGCCTTTGGTGCCTATTATGCGCCGCTCGTCTCTGCCCGCGGCGCCGAGCTCGTCTGGACGCGGGGGGAGCGCAAAAAGTTCCGGTCGTCGAATTTCGTCGAGCGTGGCTTTTGCGGTGATTGCGGTACGCCGTTGACCTATGAGGCGCCCGATGGCGTGGCGGTCGCGGCTGGCGCATTCGATGATCCGTCGCTATTGCCGCCGGTGGTGCAGTTCGGCGTGGAAGGCAAGATAGACTTCGTCGACAGGCTGCATCTGCTGCCGGGGCATCGGACGGAAGAGGATGCGGAGCAGGCACCCTTCGTGTTGGAGATCGTGTCTTACCAGCATCCGGACCACGACACGGCAACATGGCCACCGGAAACAGGCAAATGACGATGGCGATGAGATATAGCGGCGGTTGCCAGTGCGGCGCGGTCCGGTATCGCGCGGCCGGCGCGATCGGCTATCCCCATCTCTGCCATTGCCGCATGTGCCAAAAGGCTTCGGGCAATTACGCTCTGCCGCTCGGCAGCGCCCAACGCTCCGATTTCGAGCTGACGCGCGGCGAGCCCTCGTGGTTTCATTCGTCCGATCTCGTACGCCGCGGCTTTTGCAGCGCCTGCGGTACGCCGTTGTTCTACGACATTCCGGGTACGGATTTCATCAATCTAACGCTCGGTTCCCTCGACGAGCCGATGGCGGTGCAGCCGGTCGCCCAATCGAATCTTGCGGGAAAAATGCCATGGTTCCATGCGCTCGATGCGCTGCCAGTGGAACCGGATGGCGATGGTTCGGATCGTGATCTGGCGATCCGGTCATCCAACCACCAGCACCCCGATCACGATACCCAAACCTGGCCACAGGAGAAGAGCCATGACTGAAACCATCAGAAGCGGAGGATGCCAATGCGGTGCCGTGCGGTTTCGCATCCACGGTGAGCTCGGCCGCCCCTCGATCTGCCATTGCCGCATGTGTCAGAAGCAGTTCGGCAACTTCTTCTCCGCCCTGGTCACGGCGCCGGATGATGGCCTCGAATGGACGCGGGGCGAGCCCACCTATTTCCAGTCTTCCGTCAACATCGACCGCGGCTTCTGCAAGAATTGCGGCACGCCGCTGACCTACCGCCATCCCGGCGGGCTGGAGATCGCCATCGGCGCCTTCGACGAGCGCGACGATTTGGCGCCGCAGATCCAGGTGAACTACGCCTCGCGCCTGCCCTGGGTCGACACCATATTTGAGCAGCCGGTCCATCAGGATCCGGATTTTTACGCACGGCAGGAGCAGATCATCTCCTTCCAGCACCCTGATCACGATACCGACGTCTGGCCCGCCGAGGGATTGAAAATATGACGGAAATACCGCGTACGCTTTATCCGGAAATCGAGCCCTACGCCTCCGGCCATCTCGATGTCGGTGACGGCCATGTCGTCTATTGGGAGCGCGTCGGCACGCCTGGGGCCAAGCCTGCCGTTTTCCTGCATGGCGGCCCGGGCGGCGGCATCTCGCCGACGCATCGCCGCCAATTCGATCCGGCGCTTTATGACGTCACGCTGTTCGATCAGCGCGGCTGCGGCAAGTCGACGCCGCACGCGGGGCTGAACGCCAATACGACCTGGCATCTGGTCGCCGATATCGAGCGCTTGCGCGAAATGGCCGGTGTGGACAAGTGGCTGGTATTCGGCGGCTCCTGGGGCTCGACGCTGGCGCTTGCCTATGCGGAAAAGCATCCCGAACGGGTTTCCGAACTGGTCGTGCGCGGCATCTACACGCTGACCAGGGCCGAGCTTGACTGGTATTATCAATTCGGCGTCTCGGAAATGTTCCCGGACAAGTGGGAGCGCTTCATCGCGCCGATCCCACTGGAAGAGCGTCACGAGATGATGCTTGCCTATCACCGCCGGCTGACCCACGAGGACAAGGCCATGCGCCTGAAGGCCGCCAAGGCCTGGGCGATCTGGGAGGGTGAGACGATTACCCTGTTGCCGGATCCTTCGACCAGCGGAAAGTTCGAGGAAGCCGAATATGCGCATGCCTTCGCGCGCATCGAAAACCACTTCTTCGTCAATGCCGGCTGGATGGAGGAAGGCCAGCTCCTGCGCGATGCCCACAGACTGAAGGACATTCCCGGGGTCATCGTCCACGGCCGCTACGACATGCCCTGCCCGGCGAAATACGCCTGGGCTTTGCACAAGGCATGGCCAAAGGCGGAATTCCATCTGATCGAAGGGGCCGGCCACGCTTTTTCCGAACCGGGCATTCTCGATCAGCTCATCCGCGCGACGGATAAGTTCGCAGGGAAAATTTGAACCCTTCCCCGCTTCGCTAGGCCGAGGCGGGAGAGGAAGCGACTAGATAAGAGGAAACCGGTTCGCCGGAGGAAACCGAATGACACGCGAAAAAATCTATCTCTTCGACACGACCTTGCGCGACGGGCAGCAGACGCCCGGCATCGACTTTTCGGTCGAGGACAAGATTTCCATCGCCAACATGCTGGACGAATTCGGCCTCGATTATGTCGAGGGTGGCTATCCCGGCGCCAATCCGACCGACACCGCCTTCTTCAATGAAAAGCGGACGCAGACTGCCTCCTTCGTCGCCTTCGGCATGACCAAGCGCGCCGGCGTTTCCGCCTCCAACGATCCCGGTCTTGCCAGCCTCCTGCAGGCAAAGTCCGATGCTATCTGTTTCGTCGCCAAGAGCTGGGACTATCACGTCAAGGTCGCTCTCGGCTGCACCAATGAGGAAAATCTCGAATGCATCGCCGAAAGCGTCAAAGCGGCCATCGGAGCCGGCAAAGAAGCGCTTGTTGACTGCGAGCATTTCTTCGACGGCTACAAGGCCAATCCGACCTATGCGCTCGCCTGCGCCAAGACGGCCTATGAAGCCGGCGCGCGTTGGGTCGTGCTATGCGACACCAATGGCGGCACGCAGCCGCCGGAAGTCCGCGCCATCGTTGAAGCCGTGATCGCCGAGGGCGTCCCCGGCGACTGTCTTGGCATCCATGCCCATAACGACACGGGCCAGGCGGTCGCCAATTCGCTCGCTGCCGTCGAAGCCGGGGTGCGGCAGATCCAGGGCACGTTGAACGGCGTCGGCGAACGCTGCGGCAATGCCAACCTAATCACGCTGATCCCGACGCTGGCGCTGAAAAGGGCCTATAGCGAGCGCTTCGAAACGGCGATCGACGGCGAACGGCTCTTGGGCCTGACCGGCCTGTCGCATGCTTTCGACGAGCTGCTGAATCGCTCGCCCGATCATCAGGCGCCCTATGTCGGCGCCTCGGCCTTCGCGACCAAGGCCGGTATCCATGCGTCTGCATTGCTGAAGGACCCGCGCACCTACGAGCATGTGCCGCCGGAAAGCGTCGGCAATTTCCGTAAGGTCATGGTATCAGACCAGGGCGGCAAGTCGAACTTCATCAACGCGCTGAAGCGGCGCGGCATCGAGGTCGGCAAGGACGACCCGAAGCTCGATCGGCTGATCCAGATCGTCAAGGAGCGCGAAGCGTCCGGTTACGCTTACGAGGGCGCCGATGCCAGCTTCGAGCTTCTGGCGCGCCGCACCCTTGGCACCATTCCGGAATTCTTTGCGATCGACGGTTTCCGCGTGATGGTCGAGCGCCGGTTCGATTCTCACGGCCGGGTAAAGATCGTCTCGGAAGCGGTGGTCAAGATGATCATCGACGGCCAGACTATCATGTCGGTTGCCGAAGGCGATGGCCCGGTCAACGCGCTCGACCTGGCACTGCGCAAGGACTTCGGCAAATACCAGCATGAGATCGACGATCTGGTGCTCGCTGACTTCAAAGTGCGCATCCTCAACGGCGGCACGGAGGCCATAACCCGGGTCCTGATCGAATCCACCGACAGCAGCGGCGTGCGCTGGTGGACGGTCGGGGTTTCGGAAAACATCATCGACGCCTCTTTCCAGGCGCTGATGGATTCCGTCATCTACAAGCTGATGAAAAACCGGCACATGGCGGGCAAGATCGCGGCGGAGTGATCCGCCGCCTATCAAAAACCTTGACGATGCCGTCAAGGAAATGAATTGGCCCCACAAGGCGCATTGGAGTAAGCCCGTCGTAAAAGAAAATATTACGGCGGGAAATACCAATGGCTACCGATACGGTCGCACCTGATATCAAGAACGAGGAAAGCCCACGCGGGTTCGGTTTCGTGCTGACGGCCTATCTGATCTGGGGCGTCCTGCCGCTCTACATGAAGGCCTTGGCACATATTCCGGCGACAGAGGTCATTGCCCACCGCATCCTATGGTCCGTTCCGGTCGCCGGCGCCGTGCTTCTGGCGCTCGGCCGCACGGGCGATGTGAAGGCGGCGCTGACGAACCCGCGCACGCTCGCCATGGCGTCGCTGACGGCGGTGTTGATTACCATCAACTGGGGCACCTATGTCTGGGCCATCGGCGCAGGACATTCGCTCGATGCAGCCCTCGGCTATTTCGTCAATCCGCTGTTCAGCATCGCGCTTGGCGCCTTGCTGCTGAAGGAGAGGCTTGCGCCGGCACAGATCGTTGCGATCGGCCTGGCGGCCGCAGCGGTCGTCATCCTGACTGTCCAAGCCGGCACCCTGCCCTGGGTGGGGTTGTCGCTGACCTTCTCCTGGGGCTTCTACGCCTTTTTCCGCAAGACGCTGCCGGTCGGGCCGAATCAAGGTTTCTTTATCGAGGTGTTGCTGCTCTGCATCCCCGCGCTGCTTTACATCATCTATCTGGAGGCGCGCGGCGAAGGCCATCTTTATCGCACGGGCGTCACGGATATGGCGCTTCTGCTCGGTTGCGGGTTTGTGACCGCCCTGCCGCTGATGATCTTTGCCAATGGAGCGAAACTGCTGAAGCTCTCCACCATAGGCATCATGCAGTATATCGTGCCGACCATGGTCTTCCTGATCGCCGTCTTCCTGTTCAAGGAGCCTTTCGGCACGACCCAATTGATCGCCTTCTCGCTGATTTGGGCGGGGCTGGCGCTTTATAGCTGGTCTATGCTGCGTCAGAGCCGGGGGCGCTGAGACTCAGCGTGGCTGCTGAGCCACACGTCAACCATGCATTAAGCAGTTTCGCCAACATTCGGAGTCGGAGCGTAAGAGGCTTTCCCGCCTATTTCGCGATACTGCCGCGCGAATTCGATGCATTCGTTCAAGCTGTCGCGGATCCTGATGGCCGTCTCAATATCGAAGTTGATATAGTTTTTGACGTCACCTTCAGGACCTGCGTAGCTATCAGGGCGCATCTTGACGCCTATTAGGACATCGGACTTGTCGAGTAATTCTTTGACGCGCCATTCGAAAAACGAAAATCGGGATGTTCCGCTTTCCCATGCCGTCGCAAAGATGACATCGCCAGCCATCACGTTGAATGGTTTAATACCCGACAATAATGCCTTGAAAACCGACCACATATTTACTCGCCCATGTCCAATCAAGACTGAGCCGCACAATATCCTATTGCCACAATCCGACAAGCTGTCAGGTGGATCCAAAATTACAGCTTCGAGATAACGGCCTCTTCGCCACCGCGGTCGCCATGCGCCTCGGCCGCATGCTTGCGAATTGCGGGAATGATGTCGGCGACCTTGTCGATGACCAGCGGCTGCACACGATGAGCGGTGTGGACGAAGCCCTCCTCCGTCATATGGCGGATCAGCTCCATCATCGGGTCCCAGAAACCGTTGATATTGGCGAAGACCATCGGCTTTTCATGGCGGCCGAGCTGGCCCCAGGTCATGATCTCGACGATCTCCTCCAGCGTACCGATGCCGCCCGGCAGCGCTACGAAAGCGTCGGCGCGCTCGAACATGGTGTGTTTGCGCGTATGCATGTCCGGGGTTATGATCAGTTCGTCCAATTGACCGAGCGAATGGCGCGTCGCTTCCATATCGACGAGGAACTCCGGAATGATGCCGGTGACCTGACCCCCATGCGACAGGACGCCGCTCGCGACAGCGCCCATGATGCCTTTCGTGCCGCCGCCATAGACTAGGCGCAACCCGCTCTCGGCGATGCTCTTGCCCAGCTCGCGGCCCGCAGCCATGTGGGAAGGATCGCGACCCGGCCTGGAGCCGCAATAGACGCAGATGGATCGAATTGGCACAGAATCGTCAGTCATGAATGCAAACAACTATGCTGCAAGTGCTCAGTCAAGAATTTTCAAAAGAAAACTTGTGCCAGAGCACGCTGAAATGACTGAGAAAGCTTGTAAAAGCAGGCGAAATCGTTAGCAATTTCAAGAGTGGAGATGACTCCGCCGCTTGGAGAGAAATGATGATGAAGAACCGTGCCGGCTTGCTGGCTCTGTTGGTACTGGTAGTTGCGACCGTCCTGATGGTCTTCTTTGTGATGCCGCGCATCAACGGCGATAAGAAGTCAATCGGTGACGCCATCAATCAGGCGAGCGACGCGGTGAAGAACACCATCACGGAAAATGGCCAAAAAACAGGCGACGCCGTGAAAAAGGCCGGTGAAGCAACGCAGGGTGCCGCCACGACCGCAATTAACGCCGCCGATGTCACCAAGAAGCTCACCGATCTCAGCGGCACGGCCGTCACCTCTCTTGCCGATCTCAAAGTGCTCTTCAAGGACGGCAAGGGGCCGACCGAGGACGTCTTCACCACAGCCAAGACGAAGACGGTCACTGGGCTGCAGGCGATCGTCGATTTTACCGCTCCCCAAGGGACGGATGCCACGACGACCGCCCTGGTCAACAAGGCACATGACGGCGCCGGCAAGGCACTTGCCATCATCCAGTCTCTTCCAGAGAACATCGCCGATGCCGCCGCCGCGATCGACAAGGCGCGGGCAGCACTCACTGGCGAGGCCGCGCCGCAAACGCAAGCGGCGGGACCGGTAACCCCGTCCTTCGACGTGCTGCGCGTCGAGCCGGATGGTTCCACCGTCATCGCGGGCTCGGCCGAGCCCAATTCCAAGCTGGAAATCGTCGACGGCGACAAGGTGGTGACGACGACCGAGGTCGGGCCGAGCGGCGATTTCGCCGCCGTGCTCGACAACCCGCTGCCGCCCGGCGATCATGAACTGGTGCTGCGCGCAACGGGCAAGGACGGCAAGGCCGTCACTTCAGAGGAAGTTGCTACCGTATCGGTTCCGAAGGACGATAAGAGCCAGCTTCTCGCCATGGTTTCCAAACCCGGCACGGCAAGCCGCATCATCACCGCGCCGTCAGCCAAGCAAGGGCGCGTCGCAACCGACCAGCAAGCGTCGGCAGCCGATACAGCCGCGAATGGTGCAGGCGGGGCGACCGCCAATGACAGTACCGGCACCAAGCCACAGGACAACACCGCCGCTGCCTCCGCCACCGGCAACGGCGACTCGGCAACCGCGCCTGCAGCGACGACCGCTAGCGCACCTGAAGTTATGGTCAATGCAGTCGAGATCGAAAACAACCATATCTTCGTTGCTGGCACGACGAAGCCGAACGCCAAGGTTCGCGCCTATGCCGACGACAAGCTGATCGGCGAGATCGTGGCAGGAGCCGACGGGCATTTCGTCGTCGACGGCACGATGCCGCTGACGGTCGGCGACCACAAGATCCGTGTCGACGTCCTCGACGGCTCCGGCAAGGTCACGGTGCGCACCAGCGTCAATTTCACTCGCCCCGAGGGCAACCAGGTGACGGTCGCGGCGCAAACACCGGCGGCTTCCGGCAGCAACGGCAACGCTGCCGCCACCACCATGGTGCCACTCGACGAAGGTGAGCTTGGCAAGCTGAGGGGGGACGCCGGCAAGGCTTTCATCCTGCTGAAGGACCTTTTTGCGGATGGTAAGCAGCCGAATGCGGAACAGCTCGCCGCTGCCCGCTCGGGCACGGAAATTGCGCTGAAGTCGCTTTCGGAATTCCGTCCGGCGATCGATGCCAGTGCGACGCTGAAACAGGCCGCCACCGATGCCGCAAACGCGGCTGGCCGGGCGCTGACCGTGCTGCAGGCTCTACCGAAGGATCCGAAGTCGGTCGGCGATGCCCTGCCCAAGCTCGGAGAGATGATGGCCGCCGTTACCAAGCCCGAGAATGCAGCCCCTGCGCCGACGAGCGTCGAAACCTCCTCCAACGGCGGCGGCCCCAAGACCCTCCAGCAAGCACCGCTCTCGCAGGATACCAATGCCGTCATCATCCGCCGCGGCGATACGCTCTGGCAGATTTCCCGTCGCACCTACGGCGCTGGCGTGCGCTATACAACGATCTATCTCGCCAATGAGGACAAGATCAACAATCCGGACCGTATCCTGCCCGGCCAGGTCTTCGGCCTGCCGAAGGATGCGCTGCCCAATTCTGAAGAGCTGCACCGCAAGCGGCTTTCAGGTGGGCATCTATAGGGCATAGCCCCTCACAATAAGACCGATGCAATATGGCCAGGCGCAATCAACGCCTGGCCGCTGCTTTTACCCGACATAAAAATAGTATAATCGTGCCGCCGACCCCCATTGCCCCGCTCATTACCTGACGGGGCCCTCCAGCCAGGCTGCGCAACTACGCCATTGCCCCGGCTGGCTCAGATATTCGCCGGAGACGGACATGGCAGACCGCAAGAAGACCATATCGGCGGATTCCAGCAATCCATTGAATACGATCGTCAATCTCTGGCCCTACATGTGGCCGGCAGGACGGATGGACCTGAAGATGCGGGTCGTCTGGGCGACCGTCTATCTGTTGATCTCGAAATTCTTCCTGCTGCTGGTTCCCTATTTCTTCAAATGGTCCGTCGATGCCCTGAACGGCAAGCTGGACATGCAGGGCATCCTGCCGGCCTTCATGGTGGGCGCCATCGCACTGATCGTCGCCACCAATGTTACGCGCCTCATTCAGCTCGGCCTCAACCAGTTGCGCGACTCGCTCTTTGCCAGCGTCGGCCAATATGCCGTGCGCCAGCTCGCCTACCGGACTTTCGTCCACATGCACGAGCTGTCGTTGCGCTTCCATCTCGAGCGCAAGACCGGCGGCCTGTCGCGCATCATCGAACGCGGCACCAAGGGCATCGAGACGATCGTCCGCTTCACCATTCTCAACACCGTTCCGACCTTTGTCGAATTCCTGCTGACTGCGGTTATCTTCTGGCGTGGCTACGGTTTTTCCTATCTTGCCATCACGGCGATCACGGTCTGGCTCTACATCTGGTTCACCGTCCGCGCGAGCGACTGGCGCATCTCCATCCGCCGCTCGATGAACGAGAGCGATACCGACGCCAATACCAAGGCGATCGATTCGCTTCTGAACTTCGAAACGGTCAAATATTTCGGCAATGAGGAAATGGAGGCCCGACGCTTCGACCAGTCGATGTCGCGCTATGAGAAGGCCGCCACCGATGTTTGGACATCGCTCGGCTGGCTGAACTTCGGCCAAGGCTTGATCTTTGGCCTCGGTACCACGGTCATGCTGATATTCTCCGGCTGGGCCGTTCTTAACGGGCATCAAACGGTCGGCGATTTCGTCTTCATCAACTCCATGCTGCTGCAGCTTTCGGTGCCGTTGAACTTCATCGGCTTCGTCTATCGCGAAATCCGCCAGGGCCTGACCGACATCGAGGAGATGTTTGATCTGCTCGAAGTCAAGCCGGAGGTGACGGACTCTCCCGACGCCAAGGAGCTGGTCATCGGCCACGGCGCCATCTCCTTCAAGGATGTGCATTTCGCCTATGAGTCTGCGCGGCCGATCCTGAAGGGTATTTCCTTCGAAGTGCCAGCCGGCAAAACGGTCGCGGTTGTCGGCCCCTCGGGCGCCGGCAAATCGACCCTGTCACGGCTTCTCTACCGCTTTTACGACGTACAGAGCGGCACGATCACCATCGATGGCCAGGATCTGCGCAAGGTGACGCAGAAGAGCCTGCGCAAGGTGATCGGCATGGTCCCCCAGGACACGGTGCTCTTCAACGATACTATCGCCTACAATATCCGCTATGGTCGACCGGGTGCGAGCGAGAACGAGGTGACGGCCGCTGCGGAGATCGCTCAGATCAGTGACTTCATCCGTCATTTGCCAGAGGGCTTCGACACCAAGGTCGGCGAGCGCGGCCTGAAACTGTCCGGCGGCGAAAAGCAGCGCGTCGCCATTGCCCGTACCATCCTCAAGGCGCCGCCCGTGCTGATCCTCGACGAGGCCACCTCGGCGCTGGATACGACGACCGAACGGGAAATTCAGGCAGCACTGGACGTCGTCTCCAAGAACCGCACGACGCTGGTCATCGCTCACCGGCTCTCAACCGTCATTGGTGCCGATGAGATCATCGTGTTGAAAAGCGGCGAAATCGCCGAACGCGGCACGCATGCCGCCCTCTTGGAGCAGAACGGCCTCTATGCGTCGATGTGGAACCGCCAGCGCGAGGCTACTCAGGCGGAAGAACATCTGAAGCAGGTGCGCGAGAGCGACGATCTCGGCGTGGTCAACCGGCTGGCGCCTGCAAGCTGAAGAATGGCGTCGCCGCGACGTTGCGCGATCGTTGTGGGCAAGTGCGGCGCAGCGATGTTGCGGACTTCGCTTGTCACGTAGTTGAGATAACAGCTTGATAGGTACGGGTCTCACATCAAGGGAGCCCCCAAATGCGTAATTTTGCCAAGGCCTTGACGCTGTTGCTCGTCGTCGGCGTCGCTTCGCCGGTTTTTGCCGAAGATGCCAAGCCGTTTGCGGATGCCAGGGAGATCAACCTCCTCAACCTGCTGCCGCCGCCGCCGGCTAATGATTCGGCGCAGATGAAGGCCGAACTCGGCGAAATCCTGACAATCCAGGTTACCCGCACGCCAGAAATGGCGGCTCGTGCCGTTGCCGATGCGGAAGAGAACGTCTGGCGCTTCTCCGATGTCATCGACAACCCGAAATTCACCAAGGAAAATCTGCCGAAGTTCTCGGCATTCTTCGATCGTGTGGTCGAGACCGAAGGCGCCGTCGTCGATCCGGCGAAGGATGTCTGGAAGCGCCCGCGTCCGCATCTCTACAGCGATCTCGTAAAGCCGATCGTACCGCTCTCCAAGTCCGGCTCCTATCCATCCGGCCACGCCACGGTCGGCACGCTGATGGGCATTGTGCTCGCGAATATGGTGCCGGAGAAGCGCGCCGCCATCATGGCCCGGGCCTGGGAATACGGCCATAACCGCGTCGTCGGCGGCATTCATTACGCCTCCGACATCGAAGCCGCCCACATCGCAGGCACCGTCATCGCCGAAACCATCATGACGCATGACGACTACAAGAGCGAATATGAAGGCGCCAAGGCCGAGTTGCGCGCCGCTCTCGGCCTCTAAATTCCGTCCTGTCATCACAGGTCATGAAAGGCCGTCGCTTCCCGTCGGCGGCCTTTCATGACGCCCGGTGTCGAGTTTCCACAGGCAACGCTTTTCAACGCTACGGATCGTTGGCATCTTGGCCCCGCGCGGATTGCGCTGGGGGCGAGCGTGCGAAAGCATTGCCCATGACAGAGTTTGCCTGTAGTCACGCTCAACTAGTAATCAGAGCAAGACCGCGTATCTTGCTTTCATTCTTTTGACTGGCATGATCTCGTCCGACAACCGGACCCCGGTTTTCGGTGAGGGTGCCCTAACGGAGTAGGCCGTAGATGAGCTTGTTGAACAGTGTACGCAACGTCATCGTCCCGGTGCATAAGGAAGGCTATCCCTTTGTCGCGGGTTTCTTTGTTGCGTCGCTGGTTCTCGGCTGGATCTTCAAGCCGCTCTTTTGGATCGGCTTGATCTTTACGCTCTGGTGCGCCTATTTCTTCCGCGATCCCGAGCGCATGACGCCGCAGGACGACGATCTCGTCGTATCGCCCGCCGATGGTAGGGTTTCCGGCGTGCAGATGGTGACGCCGCCGGCCGAGCTCAACCTCGGCCACGAGCCGATGCTGCGCGTTTCGATTTTCATGAACGTCTTCGATTGCCATGTGAACCGTTCGCCGATGCGCGGCCGCATCACTACTATCGCCTATCGTCAGGGCAGCTTCCTCAATGCGGAGCTGGACAAGGCCAGCGAGCAGAACGAGCGCAACGGCCTCGTCATCGAGACGAAGCATGGCGAGATCGGCGTCGTGCAGATTGCCGGCCTCGTCGCCCGCCGCATTCTCTGCTTCGTCAATGAGAACGAGCCGGTCGACGCTGGCGAGCGCATCGGCCTCATTCGCTTCGGCTCGCGCCTCGATGTCTTCCTGCCGGCAGAAGCGGCGGCGCGCGTCGCAGTCGGCCAAAGGGCAATCGCCGGTGAAACCGTGATTGCCGAATTCGGCTCGTTGAAGGGCCCCATCCTTAGCCGCCGTAGCTGAGCCCGGAGAAAACGAGCGAGATGAAGACGCCTTTTCCGCCCTTCGAGCCGCATGGTCCCAACGACGAGGCGCGCGGGCCGCGCCTGCGGGAAATCCCGCTACGGCTGATGGTGCCGAACATGATCACCGTGCTGGCGATCTGCGCGGGCCTGACCGGCATCCGTCTCGCCTTCGAAAATCGTTACGAGCTCGCGGTCGTGGCCGTGCTTGTCGCCGCTTTCCTCGATGGCATCGACGGACGCGTGGCACGGCTGATGAAAGCCACCTCCAAGTTCGGCGCGCAGATGGATTCGCTTGCCGACATTGTCAACTTCGGTGTCGCGCCGGCGCTCGTGGTCTACGTATTCCTGCTCGATCAGGCCCGCTCGCTCGGCTGGATCGCGGCGCTGATCTACACCATCGCGGCCGGCCTGCGCCTTGCACGCTTCAACGTCATGGCGGAACGGGAGAACAAGGCATCCTGGCAGTCTGAATATTTTGTCGGCGTACCGGCGCCGGCCGGGGCGATGCTGGTATTGCTGCCGGTCTATCTCGGTTTTCTAGGGCTGGCACCCACCAGGACCTTTGCCTATTGGGGCGCCGCCTACACCGTGTTGATTGGCTTCCTGCTGGTCAGCCGCCTGCCCGTCTGGTCCGGAAAAACGGAAGGCAGCCGCATTCGCCGCGATCTCGTGCTGCCGATCATGCTTGCCCTCGTCGTCTATGTGGCGCTGCTGATGAGCTATACCTGGCATGTCATGGTGGTCACCGTCGTTGCCTATCTCCTGTCGTTGCCCTTGGGCGCCCGTTCCTGGACACGCAAATACGGCACCTTCACCATCAACGGCCCCGCCGATCCTGATGTGGATGATTCAAACGACGATATCGGCCGGCATATCTAGCGCCTAAAACCAGGCCCGATTTGACGTCGGCAATCGGGTTGTAGTTGTGGTGCAGCAGGAATTGGGAGGGCCAATCGTGATAAAATCGCGGTCGCCAATCACTCTCTCCGGCCAAATTCCGTTGTGGTTAACGCAACTCATTAACGAAAAATAAACAACTAAATTAGATATGTTTTGCGTTAAATTTCGCGCCACCCTCGCGAAATATGGTCGGTGTTTACAAAAGCTGATTGGCGAATGCCTTTGATTTGTCATGATTTATGACAAAACAACATCGCACGGCAGAATCAAAAAACACCCTGGGAACACGTTGAGGAGGTAACACATGACCACGAAAAAAGACGAATCAGCACAACCGCAAGTTAAGATCGATCCTACTCTGCTCTATCGCCCGCTTGGCCTCAAGGCTGTCCTGGCAGCACATCTGATGCTGAAGACCCAGCCGCTGAAGAAGAAGATCGCTTAAAGCCTGCCGCATCCGATCGAATGCAAGCCGTTCAGAGAAGGCTCAACTGGCCATCGCCGGGATCAAGCTTCTTCGACGGCTTGGCAGGAGGTTCGATCGCAACGGGTACCTGCAGCTCCGGTCCCATATTGGCGACCTTGTTGACGCGATCCGAAACCGGAATCGCCTCGAAAAAATCCTCCTGAACCGGCCCCATCAGATCGAGGACCTCACGCGGCTCCTGCGTCTTGCAATCGAGCCAGCGCGTGAAATCTTCCGGCTTGACGACAACAGGCATCCGGTCGTGAATCGGACGCATCGTTCGGTTCGCTGATGTCGTCAGGATCGCACCGGTATCGACCTCGGAACCATCGGCTGACGACCAGGTCTCCATCAGTCCGGCAAAGGCGATGACGCCACCGTGGCGTGGACGGATCCAATAGGCCTGCGATTTCTCGCCGCTCTCCTTCGACGGACGATGCCATTCGTAAAAGCCCGATGCCGGGATCAGGATGCGCCGATGGCGCATGGCGGCGCGGAACGATGCCTTGCCGATCGCGGTTTCTGCGCGGGCATTGATCAGCAACGGAAATTCCTTGGGATCCTTCACCCAGGCCGGCGTGAAACCCCAGCGCACCAGCAGCGCGCGGCGATCCGGCAAATTGCTGCCCCGCTCCGGCCGATCGCCTGAAACGACGACCAGAATCGGTTGTGTAGGGGCAATGTTGAAGCGCGCGGGAAAGTCTTCATGCTCGAGATAACCGAGCAATTCCCGTACCTTCTTCTCCGTTTCGGTCAACGCAAATCGTCCGCACATGCAGCTTGTTTTGCACCCGCAAGGCGCCCGGTCAAGAACAAGGTCAGTTGCGAGGACCAAAGAGAATGATGGTCGCGCCCGCAAGGCAAACGGCAGCGCCGGAGAGATCCCAGCGATCCGGCGAACGCCCCTCGACAAGCCAGAGCCAGAGTAGGGAAGCAACGATATAGACGCCGCCATAGGCGGCAAAGGTGCGCCCCGCCACATCGCTCGGCACCAACGTCAGCAACCAGGCAAACAGCGCCAGCGACACCAGGCCGGGCGCAAGCCACCAGATCGGCTTTGCCAGCCGCAACCACGCCCAGAAGGCGAAACAGCCGGCAATTTCGGCCAGCGCCGCGAGCGCGTAAAGTCCATAGGTCATCATGATTTTCGGCAGTCTGGCTGGCGAATCCGAATCGCCGCCATTCTCATTCGTAATTAAAAGAGCTTTTATCTCGGACGACAAGCGCCGTATCCTTTGCCTCCGATATCTTCATCAGAACCCGAATCGATCCATGACCTCCATCCCTCGCCCCGCTTCCTCCGCCATCCTTGAACGTGACGGCCGGTTCCTGCTGGTGCTGCGGCGCAATCCGCCATCCGCCGATATGTATGCCTTTCCCGGCGGGCGGGCCGAGGATGGCGAAACGCCCGCGGAAACGGCATTGCGGGAGTTCAGGGAAGAGACCGGAATATCAGCCCGAAACCCCCGCCTCTACGAGACCTACGATCTCAGGAGCCATGCAGCAGACGGGAGGCTCGTCAGCCATTTCGTTCTGTCGGTCTTTCTGGTCGATGCCGACGAGGATGCGATTGCCGAAGCTGCCGACGATGCCGCGGCGATTGGCTGGTATTCACTGGAAGAGATCCGCGCCCTGCCCGTTCCGGCGAGCGTGCTCGAATGCGCCGAACGGCTGACGGCTGCTCGGGTCTAACAAGATATTCGAAGCCCCAGCGTTAACGATGCGTAACAATAACGGCGTGGAAAGTGAGGCTTTCGCCTTGCTCCGGTCATGCTTGGCATATCAACTGTGTGTATGAATCACCGTCGCCTCATCAACCTGTTCCCGGTCTGCGCCGCGTTTGTGGCCGCATTTCCGGCCTTTGCGCAGCCTCCGGCGAGCGTTCCGGAGGCGCAGGTGCCGGGCAACACCGATAATGCTGAGCGGCCGACGCCCTATGACGATCAGTTGTCACGGCTCGCCGAAATTCTCGGCTCGATCCACTATCTGCGCAATCTCTGCAACACCGGAAAAGAAGATTCCTGGCGGGCCGATATGCAGCGATTGCTGGACGCAGAGACGAAAGACGAGCCGAAACGCAAGGAAAAACTGACTGCCTCGTTCAACCGAGGATATAGATCCTTTGCATCGGTTTACACGGATTGCACGCCGCAGGCTATCGTGGCTGAGGAGCGCTACCGTAACGAAGGTGCAACACTTGCCACAGAAATAACCGCTCGCTTTGGAAATTGACGATTTATTAACCCCTTTTCATGCCGAGCCGTGTCGTTTTAGGAAAAGGCTGATAAAGTCGTTAATCAAGCGGTAAGGACATGGACGTCTCGAGGAACGAAACAATGGAACCAAGCCTGAACGACATCGACGACATGATTGTCCACGAAAAAAGGCAGGCAGCGCTGGAATACCAGAACGAGGCCTGGGCTGACGGGATGGCTGACGGCATCGAGCCGGAAATCATCGCCGACGCTGCAATTGCCCATGCCATCCGCGAGACTATTCGCATTCAGGGAGAACAGGGCGCAGAAGCCTTGCTCGAATCACTTAGGGACCGCATGCTTGCTGGTGAATTCTCTCCGAACCGCACCCTGCAATAACAGCCAGAGATCCCTATGCACACCGTACCGGGCAATGAGTTTCGACGTTCCATTGCCTCGCTTGCCGTAGCGACCATGTTTTTCGGCAGCCTCGCCCTACCTTTGCCGGCCTTTGCCTTCTCCCAGCTCAATCCGCCCGCCGCCCAGCCGGGCGTTGCCGGGAAATCAGCGCAGCAGCGCAATGACAAGCCGGTCGAAGAGGCGCTGGAGGCACCCTCAAAAACAATTCCCGCACCCGATCCGCTGGTTAACAACCAGGCCGGACAGAGCAGTGGTGCCGCATCGAGCAGTGCACCGAATGGCGGCAAGCAGGCGGAGATTCTCTTCGATATCAGCAAGGCGCCTGAGCCGGTGCGCAAGCTGCGGGAAGCGATCGTCGAGGCGGCCGCCTCCGGTGATCTAGAGCGTCTGCGTCCGCTGATGAACGTCGGCGGCGGCCTCAAGCAGACGCAGGTGACGGCGGACGATCCGACCGAAGACCCGATCAAGACGCTGCATGATCTTTCCGGCGACCCCGACGGCATCGAGATCCTCTCCATTCTCCTTGACATCATGTCGTCCGGCTTTGCGCATGTCGGCCAAGGCACACCGGATGAAATGTATGTCTGGCCCTATTTCGCGGAGAAGGACATCAAGTCCCTGACTGCGCCGGAAAAGGTCGATTTGATGCGCATCGTTACCGCCGGCGATTTCTCCGACATGCTGGAATTCGGCGGCTATAATTTCTACCGCGTCGGCATCACACCCGATGGCAAGTGGAAATTCTTCACGTCGGGCGAATGATCCCTGCTCAGAACTTGCGGTTCCCGACCGGAGGCCTTACCTCTGAGCGATAGGCCAAATTAGCGGGTCCACAATGCCAGCCGTATTCCTCAGAGATCGCTCCTTTCTTCGCGTCACCGGCGCGGAGGCGGAAGCCTTCCTGCACAATCTCATCACCACCGATCTTGCCTCGCTCGGCACGGACGAGGCCCGTCCCGGCGCGCTGCTCACACCGCAAGGCAAGATCCTGTTCGATTTCATGATCTGGCGGGATGGCCCCGGCTTTCTGTTGGAGACCGATGCAGCGCAGAGAGAAGGGCTTCTGAAGCGGCTCACCATGTACCGCCTGCGCGCACCGGTCGATTTTGCTGTAATAGAGACGGAAGGCGTCACGGTCGCCTGGCGCGAGAATGCGGCTGAAAGCCGGAAGGACAGCCGTTTCGCCAAGGCAGGGATCACGCTTACGCGCACGCCCGGCCAGCACGGCGACGATGCGGAGGCGCTCTACCAGACGCTCCGCATCTCCAATGGCATTGCAGTTTCCGGCCAGGATTTCGCCCTGCAGGATGCTTTTCCGCATGACGTGCTGATGGATCTGAACGGCGGCCTCGGCTTCCGCAAGGGCTGCTATGTCGGCCAGGAAGTGGTGTCCCGCATGCAGCATCGCGGCACGGCGCGCCGACGGGTCGTCATCGTCAGCGGCAGCACCGATCTGCCCGCCACCGGTACCGAGTTGACTGCTGACGGCAAGCCGATCGGCACGCTTGGTTCGACTGATGGCGCCAAGGGCCTTGCCATCGTCCGCATCGACCGCGCCGGCGAAGCCATCGCCGCCGGCACGCCGATCCTTGCGGCAGATCGCGAAGTTTTGCTCGCGCTGCCCGCCTGGTCCGGCCTCTCCTTCCCCACGCAGAGCGATGAGGCTTCGGCATGACAGCGGGTAATATCCCGCGCGCCTGGCAGCGCATGTTGTCCGGCCGCAGGCTGGATCTGCTGGACCCTTCGCCGCTCGACGTCGAGATCGGCGATATAGCCCACGGGCTTGCCCGCGTGGCGCGCTGGAACGGCCAGACCTCCGGGGATCACGCTTTCTCGGTGGCGCAACACAGTCTCGTGGTGGAGACGATCTTCCGGCATCTCAACCAGCCGACGCCGGACGAGCAGTTAGCGGCGCTGCTGCACGATGCGCCCGAATATGTCATCGGCGACATGATCTCGCCGTTCAAATCCGTGGTCGGCGGCGACTACAAGGTGGTGGAGAAGCGCCTGGAAGCCGCGATCTACCGACGCTTTACCCTGCCGCCGCATTGCGGGCCGGCATTGAAGGAAAAGATCAAGAAGGCCGATACGGTCTCTGCCTATTTCGAGGCGACGCTGCTTGCCGGTTTCACGCCGCAGGAAGCGCGCAAGTTCTTCGGCCAGCCTCGCGGCATTACGCAGGAGATGTTGCCGATGGAACCGATGCCGGCGATCGAAGCGCAACGCCTCTTCCTGGCGCGCTTCGCAGCGATCGAGGCCGAACGCGCCACCGTGAGAACTGACGCATGACCGCCATCGTCGTATCGCCGCTGGCACGCATCGCCGAGATGGCCGTTCGTCACGGGGCATCCGAAATGATCAGCTTGATGGCCAGGGAACAGACGTTTCACCGGCCGGCGGTGATCAAGGCAGAACGGCACCTGCTGCTTGGCATGAACGACATCAGCTTTCCCGGCACCGGCGACCTCGTGGCACCGCAGGAGACACATGTCCGCGATATCATCGATTTTGCCAGAAACTGGGATCGCACGGCACCGCTGCTGATCCATTGCTGGATGGGCGTGTCGCGCTCCCCCGCTGCCGCGCTGATCGCAGCGCTTGCCGTCCATCCCGAGCAGGACGATCTGGCGCTTGCCCATCGGCTGCGCACCGCCTCGCCCTATGCGACGCCGAATGCACGGCTGATCATGATCGGTGACCAGATGCTTGACCGCAAAGGCCGGCTCGTCGACGCCGTCAAGGCGATCGGCCGCGGCGCGGATGCGGACGGCAACGCGCCCTTTGTCCTATCGCTACAAGCGGAAATCGGCGTCATATAAAAACGGAGACTGCGCTTGCGCAATCTCCGTCCATTTTCAGCTTTTACGAGAACGGCCGATCAGGCGGCAACGCTATCCGACTGATCGGGATCGTATTGACCGTAGGTATTCTGATAGACATTCATCGAGGCCTCCATCTCTTTGATGAAGACTTCCAACGCATTCTGGCTGGTATTGTCACTGGTGGCCGTGCCGCCGCTACTGCTGCTGGACGTCTTTTCCACGGATGAGGTGTCGGTGGCAGACGAATCAGTGCTGGTCTCGCCACTGCCGCTGCTCTGCTGCATCTGCAGCAGCATAGACGCCAGATTGCCCGAGAAAGCGCCCGTGGCGCTCTGATCGCTGCTGTCGTCACTGTCCTCGTCGGCAAGAACGCTTGCAGACAGGAGGCCGGATTGTGCTGCTTCCTGCAGCTCCTGGGCGTCCACAACGCCATCGTGATTCTTATCAAGGGGATTGTACGAGGCAGCGCTCATGCTGCTTCCAACTGAAGAAATACCACTCATCCAAATCTCCTGAAGTAAACGCTGTCAGGCGTTTTCGGTGGGACGCAGTACGCTCGTTGAAATGCCGATTGGCATAGGCCGATTTTCGGAGGCGGTCAAAGATAGGTGTTAATTGATCATTAACCCCAATTGACAGGCAGCGAATCATATTGGCGGTGGGCCTCTACGAGCGAGAGACAACCGCTGCTTGGCGCAGATCACGACAATCGAGCGAATCACCCTTGGCGCAGGGCTATTCGATAACGGCGCAAGCCAGCCGTTTACCGGCGCCGCCGACAGGTTGGCTGCGGTAGTCATCCGACTCCGCATGGATCATCAGCGTTCGGCCGCGAATGCCGTTTTTGCCGTCCAGCAAGACCATGCCGTTGAAGACCTGCGCCCTGAGCTTGCCGTCCTGGTCGACATATTGATTGGGCATGTCGCCGGCATGCGGGCCATTGGCCGCAAGCAGGCCGTGTTCGGCATTTGCGGGATTGAAATGGCCGCCGGCGGATTCGAAGCCGTGCGTATGGTCGCAATGATTGTTCTCATGGATATGGAAGGCGACCCATCGATTGGCGGGCAGGCCGGACACGTCGAGTTCGATCAGCACGCCCGTCTTCGCTTCGGTCAGGACCGCCCGTCCCGCCTGTTTGCCGTCGACACCGATAAAATTGGCAATTGCCGTCTGCTTGTCCTGCGCAGTCGCGGGCAGAGCTGCCGCCAAGGCCAGGGCCGCAGCAATAATGATCGTCCTCATGGAACATTCTCCCGTTTGAGTCGTGAAGGCAACGCATCACAGGGTCGGGTGTTCCCGCGAGAAGAGAAATGGGCAGGTCTTGGACGCAAAAAGGCCCGCCACTGTCCGGCGGGCCTTTATGATGGCATGGCCAAGGCGACCGCTCAGGCCGCCATGCTGCTGTCCACGTCGTATTGGCCGTAAGTGCTGTTGTAAGCATCCATCGGCGTCAACAGATCGAGGTCGTAAGCATTACTGGCCGCGGACATTTTGCCCGTCGTCGCGCTACCGGTGGACATTTGCATCAGCTTTGCCATCAGGCTGCCCAATGCGCCATTCGCGCTACCGTTATCGACCGCATCGGTCTCGAGAATGCCCGGTCGCTCGTCGGCTTCGCGCTCTTCACGACTCAAAACACCGTCGTCATTCGCATCGAGCCGCGAAAGCGTACCGCGATAAGGATAGGTACTATTGGATGTGGAAGATACATGGGACATACAAACCTCCTTGGGTGAGGAGCCGCCTCATGCGACGTCGTTTGTACGCAATACGTTCTGGTTAACTATGAGTGTTGATAGGCTGATTTGCCGCCCGGGTAAAGACGAATTGTTAATGAGTATTAACAATAGTTTTCAAGTTATAAATCGCTATTTCCTAATAAGTCTATGATGGCCGACCGCGCAGTGCGTCCCGCTCCCTATCTGGTAATTCCCTGTAATCATAGGGAAAATCGGCCGACTGGCCCTTCCTGTCCTGGTCTTTTCGTATAATGTAACGATGGAAGCCCATGGAGTGGATATGACCGAACTGCTGCTGATCGTGATTGTGGTCGTGGGTATTTTGATACTGCGCAGCTACAACCAACGGCTACAACGGCTGGAAAGCCGCGTTTCAGAGCTGCAAAATGCGCTTGCTGGCCATGTGTTGTCGGTCGATTCGAGCGAATCAGCCGCGGCGGCAGAGTCTGTTGAAGAGGTAATCGAAGCGTCCGAAACCGCGGCGCAGCCGTTGACCGAAGCCGCCGCAGAGACAACGTCAGACATGGAGGAAGCCGCCTTTTCCGATGGCGGCACGCCAGAGCAACAAGAGGACATGGTCGCGGCCGCCCTTCAGCAGAAAGACGAAAGTCTGGAGAGCACGATTGGCGCCCGCTGGGCCGTCTGGGTGGGCGGTATTGCGCTGGCGCTCGGCGGCATCTTCCTGGTCAAATATTCGATCGAAAGCGGCCTGCTCAGTCCTGCCGTGCGGCTGGTGCTTGCCGCCATCTTCGGCTTGGTCCTTATCGCTGCTGGCGAAGTCATCCGGCGCCGGTCCGAGCCTATGCTGGCCAATACCTTCCAGAACGCGATGATCCCCGGCGTGCTGACGGCGGCGGGTGTCGTCGCGCTGTTCGGCTCGACCTATGCTGCCCATGGCATTTACGGCTTCATCGGACCGGCGGCCGCCTTCGTCCTTCTGGGGCTGATTTCGCTCGCCACGCTTGGCCTGTCGCTGCTGCATGGCCAGGCGCTTGCGGGGCTTGGGCTCCTGGCTTCCATGATCACCCCGGTGCTCATTGCCTCGACGGCGCCAAGACCGTGGACGCTGTTCGGCTATCTCGTCTTCACGTGGCTCGCCACCATTGCGGCATCGCGCCTGCGCCGTTGGCACACTGTACCGTCCTTCGCCAATGCCCTCCTCAGCATCTGGCCGCTGCTTTACATCTTCAATAGCGATGTCGTCGATCTGACCCCGGTTACTCTGGCCATGCTGGCGATGATCGCCGGCACGATTTTTATTTGGCCCGGACGCTATGGAGCAGCCGCAACGATCGAGAAAGATATAGATTCGGTCAAAACCGAGGGGTTATCGGTCGCACCACCGGCCAGCCATTGGGCCGCGTTCCTGGCGCGCGCACCGCTTGGAATGACGCTGACGGCATCGATCGGCAGCACTGCGGTCGCCCTGGCCTTCCTCGCTTACAGTCTTCTGTACGGATACCCGCTCCCGGACGCATCGCTGCTCTTCGCTGTGATCGTCGCAACCGTTGCGGTCTTCGGAGCCAGCCGCGTGTATGCGGCCTGGGCGGCAATCCTGTCGGCGATAGCGGCCGGCTTTGGCATGTTCATCGCCCTGATGCAGCCGGAGATCGGTGCGGAGCTGAACATAGCGCAGATCGTTCCGGCACTTTCCCATCTTGTCGTCTATGACGGTCTCGGCCTTGGCGCGATCTTTGTCATCGCCGGCTTCTTCTTTCTCAAGCGTTTTGGCGAAAGCGAGAAGCCCTTTGCCGCGCTATGGAGCGCGATCATGGTCGCCACGCCGCTGACGATCGCCGTGATCAGCTATGTCACCTTCGGCAACTGGATGCGCGACTGGCTGCATGGGCTTTATGGCATCGTGCTTGCTGCGGTCCTGATGGCGCTCGCCGAATTGCAGCACCGCCGTTCCCCGGAAGCCAACGGGGCCTTGCCGACCAATATCCTCGCGGCAGGCTCCTTCGCTGCCCTGGTCTTCGCTCTTCATACGCTGACCCATAACGCCACCCCGACGATACTGCTGCCGGTGCTTGGCATGGCATTTCTGCTCGCCGGGCGCGCCCGCTCCTGGCCGGCCCTGCCATGGACGATGGTTGCGGCGCTGCTCATCACCCTCGGGCGCATTGCCTGGCAGCCGACCATCGTCGACCCGGATGAACTCGGCACGACGCCGATCTTCAACATGCTGCTTGCTGGTTACGGCATCCCCGCGGCCCTCGCCGTCTGGGCCGCCTTCGAGCTCAGGCATTCGCAGGACCTCCGGCTGCGCAACACGCTGCAGGCGCTTGCGAGCTTCCTGGTGCTGCTGACCATCGCAATCCTGGTGCGCCATGCGATGAACGGCGGCGTCTTGAATGCAAACATTCCGACGCTCAGCGAACAATCGATCTACACATTGCTGGCGATCGGCGCCTCGGCGACGCTGATGGCGCTTGATCTCAGCGCATCGAGCCCCGTCTTCCGTTATGGCGGAATGGCGCTCGGTGTCCTCTCCGTCATCCTGATCCTGTCGTTGCATTTGCTCGGGCTCAACCCCTTCATGACAGGCGAAAGCACCGGCGGGATTCCTTTCTTCAACCTGTTGCTGCTCGGCTATCTGCTGCCGGCGATCGCCTATGGCGGCTTGGCGCTCTATGCGCGGGGCAGACGGCCACGGCCTTATGTGACGATGTTGGCCGTCGCCGGCGCGGTCATGGCCTTTGCCTGGGCGACGCTGTCGGTGCGCCGTTTCTGGCAGGGCGAATACATCCCGTTCTGGAATGACTTCATCCAGGGGGAAGTCTATTCCTATTCCGTCGTCTGGCTGCTGATCGGCATCGCCCTTCTTTGGCTTGGGGCGCGTTTCGATGCTCGCAGCCTGCGTATCGCGTCGGCTGCGCTGGTGTTCGTCGCTGTCGTGAAAGTGTTTCTGATCGACATGGCAAATCTCGAAGGCTTCCTGCGGGCACTATCGTTCATCGGCCTCGGCGCGGTGCTGATCGGCATCGGCCTGTTCTATCAGAAGGTCCTGACGGGGAGGAAAACGACGGAATGATTGCGGCGAATCTCTGCGCCCGGTAGGAACGCACGAGATCATTCCGACAGATCACTCCGACATGGGGCCGAAGATGGATACCAACAGGATGGCGCGGGCCTTTGCCCCGTTCGAGACGCTCGCCGCGCAGCTTATTCCACATGCGGCCGATGGCGACGACGGCTCGCACGACGTCGCCCACATCCTGCGCGTCTTCAAGAGCGCCATGTCGATCCAGGCCGAAGAAGGCGGCGATGCCCGCATCCTCGCCGCCGCCGTATTGCTGCATGATTGCGTCTCGGTGGAGAAAAATTCGCCGCATCGCGCCCAGGCATCGCGGCTGGCAGCCGAGAAGGCCTCGGGCATCCTGAGGGAGCTTGGATGGGCTGGCGAGGATATCGCCGCCGTATCGCACGCGATCACCACGCACAGCTTTTCCGCCAATATTCCGCCGGAAACGCCGGAGGCGAAAATGCTGCAGGATGCCGACCGGCTGGATGCGATCGGCATGGTCGGCGCTGCCCGTTGTTTCTATATCGCGGGGCGCCTGGGCTCGGGCCTCTACGATCCGTTCGACCCGCTCGCGACAGAGCGGCCGCTGGACGACAAGCGCTTCGCCATTGACCATTTCGAGACAAAGCTGTTCAAACTAGCGGATGGGTTTAAAACCGAAACCGGCCGCAGGTTTGCCGGCGAGCGGCACGAGCGGTTGAAGACGGTGCTGGCAATGTTCATCGACGAAATCTGAGGGCTATTCATGCGGATCAGCGATCTCTTCATCTATCCGCTCAAGAGTGCGCGCGGCATTGCCATTCCATCCGCCTCCGTCGACGCTTTCGGCCTGGTCGGCGATCGTCGCGCCATGCTGGTCGAACCATCAGGCCAATTCATCACGCAACGCGAATTGCAGGATCTTGCCCGCATCGACATCCAGCCTGGCCCCTCCTATCTGCGTCTGAAAATGGAGGGCAAGGCCGACATCATCGTGCCTCCGCCGCACCCGGACAACCGCATGGATGTCGTCGTCTGGAAATCGGATGTCAGCGCTTCTGTTGCCGACGAGGAAACCAACAAGGCCCTGTCGGCGTGGCTCTGTCGCGACGTCAAAATGGTCTTCTTCGACAGGCTCGCCAAGCGCGTCGCCAATCCGGAATGGGCCGGCGGCGACGCGCCGGTTACCTTCGTCGACGGATACCAGATCCTGATCACCACCACCGGCTCGCTGAAGGCGCTAAATGCCGATCTTGCCACCCATAGCGAGGGTTCGGTCGGCATGGAGCGTTTTCGCCCCAACATCGTCATCGACTGCGATGAGGAGTGGCCCGAGGACCGCTGGGCGGCGATCGAGATCGGCGGCATTCGGCTCGATCTCGTCAAGCCATGCGCCCGCTGCATCATGACGACGCAGGACCAGAAAACCGGCTCGCGCGACGTTCCGAACCCGATGCCCGCCATGGGCCGCGTCCGCATGTCTGCCGACCGCCGCGTCCCCGGTCCGCTCTTCGGCTGGAATGCCGCACCGCGCGGCGAAGGCACGGTAAAGATCGGCGATACGGTGACCGTGATCGAGGGGCGGCCCGAGGGCTGGTCATTCAAACGGCGATAGTGGTTCTACCACTTGTTTAGTGCTTGCGGGCATGAGGCAGCAGGTTCATGTTTATCGCCATATTGAAGACCGTTGGTTGCGGCTGAAGGAGCCGTGGCGCACCGGGCTTTTTCGAGGTGCGTCCGATGGAATGTGCGGGCTGCGGTTTCGATATTCAGAGCGGCTTTGCTTTCTGTCCGCGATGCGGCGCAAAGCAACCTATCTCCTGCGCTGCGTGCGGCTTTCCCTGCCAGCCTGATTTTGCCTTCTGCCCCCGATGCGGCGCCGCGATTTCCGACAAAGCCCCATCCGCAGCCAAGCAGATCATCGAGGCTCCGCCAGCAAAATCCGGGGACGATGCCGACCGGCGACCGGTAACCGTGCTTTTTGCCGATCTCTGTGGCTTCACGACATTGAGCGAGCAGATCGACCCGGAAGTGATGCGGGTGCTGCAGAACGAATTGTTCGAAGAGATGACCCAGGCAGTCGAGGCCTATGGCGGCTTTGTCGACAAGTTCGTCGGCGATGCGCTGCTGGCTCTGTTCGGCGCGCCGGTTGCCCATGAGGACGATCCGATGCGGGCACTGAATGCTGCGCTCAACATGATCGATCGGGCAACACAGGTCGGCGAGCGCTGGCAGCCTCGGGCCGGCGTGCCGCTGCGTCTGCATATCGGCATCAACAGCGGCCCGGTCGTCACCGGCGGCTTCGGCGCCGTTAGCACAAAATCCTATTCCGTCACCGGCGACACGGTGAATACCGCCCAACGCCTGCAATCCATGGCCGGCGAAAACGATATCCTCGTCGGGCCGCTGACCTATCGTCTCACCCGCCATGCCTTCGCTTTCGACAGCCTCGGCGCCCAAGCCTTGCGCGGCAAAAGCGGCAACGTGCTTGTCCATCGGCTGACAGGACCTTTGGAGGCACCGCATACGGCGCGCGGGCTAGAGAGTTTCGGCCTGCGGGCCCCGATGATCGGACGGGATACCGAATTGTCGCGGCTATTGACCTGTCTCGACCTTGCCTGCGGCGGTGCGGCGCAACTTGTCCGCCTCATCGGCGAAGCCGGCATCGGCAAGTCGCGGCTGGTCAATGAATTCATCGGGATCGCCGGCAATGCAGCCCGCTTTCAGGGCCTAGCCATCCGCAAGGCGACCTGCTCCCCTCTCGGCGAACAGTCCTATGGCACGCTTGCCGCGGTCGTGCGCAGTGCTTACGGCATCGGCGAGCGGGACAATCTCGACAGGACGCGACAATTGCTGGCGACGGGTTTCCGCGCGCTGGATCTCACGCAGGAGGATGTTGAGGGACTTTCGCCGCTCTTTCTGCATGTCCTCGGCCTCGGTGACCCCAGTGGAGCGCTGCGGCACATCGAGCCGGAACAGTTGCGGCGGCAGATCTTCTATGCGGTCCGCACGGTGTTCGAGCGGCGGCTGGCGCAAGGTCCCCTACTGCTTGTCATCGAGGATCTGCATTGGGCGGACGCGGCCTCGCTGGAAGTGCTTCGCTTCATGCTGGATCGGCTGGAGCGCAGCCGGCTGATGCTGCTTGCGATCTACCGGCCGACATCGCAGATCGACCCGCTGGACTCCAATCGCGTCAGCGTTACCGTCCAACGTCTTGGCCCACTCAACGCAACCGACGGGCAGAAGCTGCTCGCCGCGTTTTTCGGCGAGAGCCATAGCAAGCTGCCGGTCGCGATGCGCAAGCGCATCCTTGATCGCGCCGGCGGCAATCCGCTCTTCATCGAAGAGATCCTGCGGGGATTGATCGATATGGGCAGGCTGCACAATGACGGTCAACGCTGGCAAGTTGCGGCGGAAGAGACGGATGTCGATATTCCAGTCAATCTGCAGGCTCTCTTGCTTGCCCGCGTCGATCGTCTGCCGCAGGAGATTAGACGGTTGGCGCAGGAGGCGGCGGTGGTCGGCCCGAAGTTCGACACTGCCCTGCTCCGCTCCGTCGCCACCGACCCGACTGCCATCGATGCTGCGTTGGACTATCTCTGCGATGCAAATATCATCGAGGAATTGCGCGGGCCTGATGCCGGTGTTTCTCCCGCCTATCGCTTCAGCCAATCCCTGCTGCATGACGTCATCTACCATAATCTCCTGCTGCAACGGCGCATGGAGCTTCATCACCGGATCGGACGGGTTCTGGAGCGCCAATATGGCTCAGCGCCCGACCGGCCGGAGCATCTGTCACAGCTCGGTCATCATTTCAGCCTGACCACCGAGAAGGCAAAGGGGGCCAGCTACCTGATGGCTGCCGGCGATCTGGCGCGCAAGACCTACGCCAATGACGACGCGATGCGCCTCTACCGCCAAGCGCTTGCCGCCTTTGCAAACGAGCCGGAGGTGGCCCCGGAACAATTGGCGCTCCTGGAGCGTCTCGCCGATCTCTGCGGCCCTGCCGGTCGCCGCGACGCCGCCTTTAATCACTATCAGCAAGCGCTTGCGATCCATCGCACCGGAGACGATCGGATCGCTGCGGCGAGGATATTGCGTAAGATCGGCCGGCTGCACCTCGAGGCGGGCCGCCGCGATCAAGCGGAAGCACATTGCGCCGAGGCCGAAGCCATGATCGCGACGATCGATGCGCCGATCGAACATGCGCATCTCCTGCAGGAACGCGGTCATCTGGCGTTCCGCATGGGCGATCAGGCCGCTGCCGCTGAATGGGCTACGCAGGCCCTGCAGCGGCTGCAAACGCTACCGATCGACGGAACGACCGAGGCCGGACGGGAGGCAGCGCGAGCGATGGCGGAGGCGCTGAACACCAAGGGCGCGGCACTGGCGCGGCTCGGTCGTCGCCGCGATGCCGTACAGGAAGTAGAGCGCAGCCTTACCGTTGCCGAAAAGGCCGATCTGCAAAGTGCCGCGTGCCGCGCTTATTCCAATCTCGGCGTACTCTACACGATTGTCGATCCGGCCAACGCCATCAAAGTTTGCCGGCGCGGGCTGGAGGTCGCAACCCGGATCGGCGATCTCGGCTTCCAGGCACGCCTTCTCGCCAACCTCGCCGTTTCCTGCTGCACCTTCACGGATCGTTGCGCCGCCGAAGGTGTGCCGGCGGCGGAGAAGGCAGTGGAGATCGATCGCGCACTCGATCAGCGTGACCATCTCTCCGTACCGCTGATCGTCCTCGGGCAGATCCATCAATGCCATGGGCAGCCGAAGCTAGCTCGTAAGTATTACGAGGAAGCCCTTGAGGTCGCGAAGGAAATTGACGAACCGCAACTGCTTTTTCCGTGCTATGATGGCCTGGCGACACTGAGCCTTGAGCATGACGACATGGATGAGGCGGAACGGTATTTCTCGCTGGCACAGGATGTGTGCATCCGCCACAACCTCGATCCAGGCACACTCGTCGTATTGCCGTTTCTCGACTGATTGTCCTCGTCATGATGGTCGTCGGAGATCCATTGGGAGAATCGATTCAAGCACTTAAAGGGAGGAACGAACCATGCAGGAGAACCACGCCGGAAGACCATTGCAGCCTGGAGATCGCGCACCGAACGTCGTGCTGGATGCGATCACGCGGCAGGGCAAGGTCGCCATCGACGATTTTCGCGGCCAGAAGCCGGTGTTTGTCGGATTGTTCCGCGGGCTGCATTGCCCCTTCTGTCGCCGGCAGATCGCCGCCATGGCCGAGCTCACCGATGCATTGCAGGAAAAAGGCATAGACAGCCTGACCGTCGTCAACACGCCGATCGAGCGCGCCCGCCTCTACTTCCGCTACCATCCGCTTCCCAATCTGCTGGCGGCCTCAGACCCGGAACGGGTATCGCACAAGGCCTTCGGCCTGCCGAATCTTCAGTTTACCGAGGCTGAGAATGACTGGCCGCACAAGGTCAGCATGGATGCGGTGATGTCGATGCGCATCGATCTGCCGGGCGAGCTTCCAGAGCCCATGAACCCGATGGCAGCGATGGAATTCCTCGACAAGGCGGACGGCTATGAAGTCAACGAGGATGACAAGCGGATGATCGCCACCGGCGAAGGCCAGCTTGTCGGCGAATTCCTGCTCGATCGGGATGGTGTCATCCGCTGGTCGTTCACGGAGGTCGAAGAGGCTGGCCGCCATATGTTTGGCATTCCCGCCCCACGGGAAGTCATGTCGGCAGCATCGAATATGGCTGTTTGAAGCGCTTTTTCAGCTCTGAATTACGCCTTAGAGCATGATCCTTTCGGATTATGCTCTATCTTTTTGCGGCAATGCTCGGCCGCTCCTGTGCTTCTAAGGACGCCGCATTTAGCGCTTTCAACGCCGCCTGGACGAAGCCGTCGCGCGCTGCGGCGATCTCTATGCCACGCGGTTCGTAGACATGGCGATGCAGGAAAAAGCCGGTCAGGCGGAAGGCGGCAGCGAGACTGCCGGCATCCGCTGCTTCGACGGCGCCAGCGGCGAGGAAAGGCGGCAACACCAGCATCTTGTCGGCCCAAGGCAGGCCTGCGGCACGGCAGACGGCTCGCCCGGTCTTCGGCGAAACAAAGGCAAGATCGTCGTGCGTACCCGTCGCCGCGCACTCCGTCAGATCGAGGCCGAAACCCAGGTCATTGAGGACCGCCAGCTCGAAGCGGACGAAAAGTTCGCCGGCATCCATGGGGTTCTGCAGGTTTTCGAGAATCACATTCAGCGCATCATAGAGATGCGGATGCGGGTCACGCTCAGGCAGCAGGCGCAGCAGAGCGCCCATGGCTTGCACGCCATAGACGGCGGTCGCCGTCTCCATCAGCCTCGCCGCCCGCAATCGCACCGGCTCCATGCGGAACTCGCCGAGATGCTCATGCAGCCGTGCCCGCCAGGTCACTTCGACCAGATTGCCAGCCTGCAGCACCGGCTGCATGGCGCGGGACCGGCCGGAGCGCACCAACCCCATGTGCCGGCCGCGATCACGCGTCATCACCTCGGCGACGACACTCGTCTCGCCAAGGCGTTTGACGCCCAAGATGATCGCCTGATCCTGCCACTGCATCGGCCCGGTTCGTCCTATAGAATGTCGTGATTCGAGTTTAGGACAAACGGCAGGCGCTGTCACATGTCAGACGATCCGCTTGGTAGCGGGCTGCTTGATGGCTCTGCCGGTGCCAGCCTGTCGACGAACGCCCACATGGCGGCCTCGTCGAAAGGCTTGTTGAGCAACGGCACATGCCGCAAATCGGGTGGAAAATCGAGTGTATCGGGATAGCCGCTGACGAAGCCGAAGGCGATGCCGCGCTCCCTCAGCAACCGGGCAAAGCCGAAACTCATCGACTCCCCCAGATTGACGTCCAACATCGCAAAATCATAACGCTCGGTATGAATGGCGTTGACTGCCTGCTCCAGGTTCGAGGCGATTTCCACCTCCTTGACCCCAATGAGACGAAGGATTTCCTCCGCCTCCATGGCAATGATCAGATTGTCTTCCAAAATGAGAACGCGCTGAACCGTCATATCAGCGCCGTCCCCGCATCCCTGCGCCAAGCGGCGCCGTGCCCCGTAAACATTCCCACATCTATCCCTCCGGCGCCAATCATCGGCCCGTGTTGAATGGATGGCATTCCCCCATCCGTATTGGCTAGATCTCATGTGACATGACCTTGCCCTGACCCGCTTCGCACTTTTTGTCCCGCCGGACTATGGGCTCGTCATCATGCTCCAAACGCATCTGCCGCCGCGGTTAGTAAAAGGTGAAACTGGTCGAAAAGTGACGAAAATGTAGTCTATGCTGATACACTCGTCATGAACATTTAAAAAAGACATGTGGCGGCCACATCATTGCCACCACGTCAGATGAACGGTCGCACGCCCGCATCCAGCCCGTCCCACTCAGCGAGCGCGGCGAGTCCTTGACCATTCAACACGTCGCAGCCGCGTTCATGCCAGCGAATCAAGCCGCGTTCCGACAGCTTTTTCAATGTCTTGTTCGTATGAACGATGGAGAGACCGAGGGTGTCGGCGATGTGCTGCTGCGTGATAGGAATGACCTTGCTGCCGTCGAAGAGATGCAGGGCCTTAGCCCGTTGATGCAGGTAGGCGAGCAGATAGGCGGCTCTTTCCAGCGCGGACCTGCGACCGATGCTTAAGAGGTGTTCATCCAAAATGCGTTCTTCGCGCGCGGCGATCCACGTGAGATCGAAGGCGAGCGACGGATGCTTGTTGTAGAGCGCCATCAGTTCCGCACGCTCGAAAACACAGAGCGAGACCGGCGATAAAGCCTCGGTCGAATGCTGCATCTCGCCCATGATCGAGCCTTGCAGGCCGATGAGGTCGCCGGGCATCACATAGTTGAGGATCTGCCTGCGTCCGTCTTCGAGGGTTTTATAGCGAAAGCCCCAGCCGGAAAGGATCGTGAAAAGGTGGGCGCTGTGGGCACCCTCCAGAAAGATCGTCGCACCGTCGTCGACGACAAGCTCACCCTTCTTGAAATCCGAGACGAAACTCAGCTCATCGCGACTGAATTCGCGAAAATGCGGCAATCGCCGCAGCGGACAGAGCTGGCACGGCGTTTTTTTCCTGTGCATCGTCGTGGTCTTGACCATTCACGCCTCTTAGATCGCTTCGGTTGAAGCGATCTGTCCGATGGCAGTCGTAAGGTAAGACACTCAACGGGGAATTGTTCCCTCAGCGCGGAAACTCAAGTCCCATTTCGCGGAAGCGTTCCGGATCGTCGCCCCAATTCTCACGCACCTTGACGAAAAGGAAAAGGTGCACCGGCTGTTCGAGAATTTCGGACAGTTCCTTGCGAGAGGCCGTTGAGATCGCCTTGATCGTTTCGCCTGATTTGCCCAGCGCAATCTTCTTCTGGCTTTCGCGCTCGACATAGATCACTTGCTCGATCCGAACCGAACCGTCCTTGCGCTCTTCCCATTTTTCCGTTTCGACGTGCGAGGAATAGGGAAGCTCCTGATGCAGGCGCAGGAACAGCTTTTCGCGGGTTATTTCGGCGGCGAGCTGACGCATCGGCAGGTCTGAAATTTGGTCTTCGGGATAATACCAAGGACCCTCCGGCAGGGTCTTTGCCAGATAGTCCATAACATCGTCGCAGCCCGAACCGTTTTCGGCCGAAATCATGAAGGTCTGCTCGAAGGCGATCTTCTCGTTGGCGGCGGCGGCGAGCGCCAGCAGGTCCTCGCGACGGACGCGGTCGATCTTGTTCAAAACAAGGATCTTTGGCTGGGAAACTTCCTTCAATCCTTCGAGAATGGCTTCGGCATCGCCGCGTATTCCGCGCTCGCTGTCGATCAGGAGCATGATGAAATCCGCATCCTTGGCGCCGCCCCAGGCTGATGTCACCATGGCGCGATCGAGGCGCCGGCGCGGCTTGAAGATGCCGGGCGTATCCATGAAGACGATCTGCGCATTGTTGTGGATGGCGATGCCACGCACGATGGCGCGCGTCGTCTGCACCTTATGGCTGACGATCGATACTTTGGCGCCGACGAGCCGGTTGACGAGCGTCGACTTGCCCGCATTGGTCGGGCCGATGAGGGCCACGAAACCCGAATGCGTAGGGCCGATATTTTCAGCCGCACCTTCGCCGGCCGGGTCTTCCTGATTGGTCATTTTTTCCGTCATTTCTAGGCAGTCATTTTCATTTTTGAAGAGACTGGGGCTGCCATACACCTTCGCGCTCCAAAATCCGTGTCGCAGCCACCTGCTCGGCGGCGCGCTTGGAGCGTTCTATCCCGGTCTCGGGCGCCGTTCCCGCCACTTCCACCGTTACCGTGAAGCGGGGATCATGATCCGGTCCGCTGCGGTCATCAACCCTGTAAACGGGCGTGACGCCGAATTTCGCATGCGCCCATTCCTGCAATTCCGTCTTGGCATCGCGTCTGGCACCGTCCGCACGGATAGCCCGGCGCTCCCAGTAGCGCAGGATGAATTTGCGCGCCACCTCGAGGCCACCATCGAGATAGAGCGCCGCAATAAGGCTTTCCACCACATCGGCGCGCACGTTCAGCATGCGCTTGCCGGTCAACTTCTTTACATCGGCGCCCGTGCGGATGAAGAGATGCAGTTGCATCTCATCGGCGACTTCGGCGCAGGTCTCGGCGCTGACAAGCTGGTTGAGGCGCACCGAGAGCTCGCCCTCGGTCGCCGTGCCAAAGGTCTGAAAAAGGAGCTCTGCGATGCAAAGGCCGAGAACCCGGTCGCCGAGAAATTCCAGCCGCTCATAGTTGCCGGCCTTATGCGTTCGGGCGCTGGCATGCGTCAGAGCCCAGTCGAGGCGCCCCTTCTCAGCGAATTCGTGGCCTATGACGGCTTCAAGCCTGACACGATCCGCCTGCGGGAGCGTCTGGGTCTTCGTCATTCGACAACCTTGAAGATGCGGTCCCAACGCATGTTGGTCGGCCATTTCCAGATTTCGCGGAACGAGGTGTCGTGGCCGAGCGAGAAGAAAATAACGCTGGCACGGCCGATCAGGTTCTCAGCCGGCACGTAACCGACGTCGAAACGGCTGTCGTCGGAATTGTCGCGGTTGTCGCCCATCATGAAATAGTTGCCCGGCGGCACGACATATTCCTGGGTGTTGTCACCACGCGACGTCTGCGACAGATCGAGCGTGTCGTAGACCTTGCCGGTATCCGGCAGGCGCTCGCTGTAAACAGGGATGTCGTCGCCCGGCTCCTGGCTGTAATCCGAGGCGAAGGTTCCGTGCGGCTCCCGCGGGACAGCCTGGCCGTTGATGTAGAGGATATCGTTCTTCACCTGAATACGGTCACCCGGCAGGCCGATGACGCGCTTGATGTAATCGACATCCGGATTCGGCGGGAAGCGGAAGACCACGACATCGCCGCGCTTGGGTTCGCTGCCTAAGATGCGGCCGCTGAACAGATCCGGCGAGAAGGGCAGAGAATATTTCGAATAACCGTAAGCGAACTTATTGACGAAGATATAGTCGCCAACAAGAAGCGTAGGCATCATCGAGCCGGACGGAATGGTGAAGGGTTGAAATAGTACCGTGCGGATGATCATGGCCAGGACTAGAGCCTGTACGATGACCTTGATGTTTTCCCACAGGACATTCTGCTGTTTTTCGGCTTTCTCGGACACGCAGTCTTATTCCTTTTTCGCACCCCACCGGCGCACTTCACTTTCAGGCACTCTCTATCCGCTTCATACCACGGCGGCAATGGCGCAGGTATTAAAAGCGACACACGGTCGTCATTCAGCCCGCAATCGGCAGTGCTTCGATGATCACAAAGGCCTGAGCGAGAGGGAAATCATCGGTTATCGTCAAATGAATGGCGGCGCGATGATTTTCCGGCAGCATCGCCGCCAGCCTTTTGGCCGCACCGCCCGTCAACTGCATGGTCGGCTTGCCGCTCGGCAGGTTGACGACGCCCATGTCGCGCCAGAAAACGCCCTGCGCCAGACCTGTACCAAGTGCCTTGGAGCAGGCTTCCTTGGCAGCGAAGCGCTTGGCGTATGACGCAGCCTTGTTCTTGCGCCCTTCGGATTTGGCGCGCTCGATATCGGTGAAGCAGCGTTCGGTGAACCGCGAGCCGAAGCGTTCGATCGACTTTTCCACGCGGCGGATGTCGATAAGGTCGCTGCCTATCCCGATGATCATGAGAAGGCCCTCCAGCCAGCCGCTACGGCGCCGCGTTCCGTCAGACGCTCGATGCGTTCTCGGCAAGGGCCAGGCGTTCGCGCGCCCGCTCCATCAGCCGGGCCTTGCGGCGGCTCTTGAAGCTCTTCACGCCATAATAGGTCAACGCATAGACGACGACGCCCGTGACGATTGCCGGCGGAATGCCGCCGATCAGCATCGGCTTCAGGATCGGGTCCCAAATCTGCAGCAGATCGCCCTTATGCCACAGCGCCGGCAGATCGACGCCACCGCCCTGACCGCCGCTATCGCGCGCCAGGATCAGATGGCCGATTTCCCAGGTGAGGCCCCAGATGAAAGGATAGGTGATGGGATTGCCGGCCGCCAGACAGCCGAGCGCGGCCGCGATCACGTTACCGCCGACGACATAGGCGATAATAATCGCCATGATGAAGTGCACGCCGATGAACGGTGTCCAGGACACGACAATGCCGGCGGCAAAGCCAGCGGCCACCGAATGTGGCGACGCGGCAAGGCGCACAAGGCGTTTCCCAAAATATTGGAACGAGCGAATGAAACCCTTGCGGGGCCAAAGATGCTCCCGCAGTTTTTCACTCAACGTCAGTGGTTTTCGGCGGCGAAATAACATGCGGCTTATCTAGTGCAGGGAGGGCCGTCATGACAAGAGCGGCAAAGCGTATCTTGCGTCGATTATCCGGCCGCAGCGCCTGTACTCTTCAGAGCGCCACATGTTCAAGGAACATCAACGGGCCACTCCAGCTTTGTTTGAGGCGGAACATCCTGTCTGCTTTCGGCGGGATGCCCCAAGGGCGCAACAACAGGTACGCCCCTTCCCATTTTGCAAGTATTGTCAGCGATTAACGCTGGCGGAAGATACCGCGATCGACCTGACGCTGACGATATTCAAGGTCAAAACGGTCGTGCGAGCCATTCAGATAGGCCATTTCACGTTCTTCAGCACTCGGAACGCGCAGGGCGCGGGCGAATTTCTTGATAGGACCAAACATTGTCTTACTCATCTCTGTTTCGTTTCTTCGATGACCAGAAGATAGGCGTGACAAAAGTTAATTACCACAGCTCGAAAATAGAAGCAGCCATGCGTCAGGCGCATGCCTTAGGCCGAACTTAGGCAAATATGATCATTAAATGATCACAAACTATGCAATCGGCTTTCAATCGAGCCATCGCGAAAGATAATTATTCGTAAAGCCGCTTCACGGTGGCAATGCAATCCAGCTCCTTGAGCTGCACCAGGAGCTGATTGAGCTGGCGCAGATCCCAGACTTCGACATCCAGCGCCATCTCGGTAAAGTCGGCGGCAACGCGCACCGTGTTGAGAAGGCGGATGTTAACGTCGATGTCGGCGACCGTCTGCGCGACCTTGGCTAGTGTTCCCGGCTCGTTCAGCGCATTGATCAGAATGCGCGCGGTGAAGCGGGACTTGTTGGCCTCATCCAGATCCCAGCGTACGTCGATCCATCGCTCCGGCTGGTCGTCGAAACGCTGCAGGACCGGTGACTGGATAGGATAGATGGTGATGCCCTTGCCCTTTTCCATGATGCCGACGATACGGTCACCGGGAACGGCACCGGTCGGAGCGAAATGCACGTCGACATCCGCTGCTAGGCCGCGGATCGGCAGGGCATCCACGCCTTCGACGCTGGCGGCGAGATCGGCCTTGGTCTTGCCGGGGATCTTGAAGATCATGCCGGAGGCGCTGCGGACATTGAACCAGCCTTCGTCGCCGGCGGGCTTGATCGTGACGCGCTCATCCTGATGATCCGGATAGACGGCCCGCAACACATCGAGCGATGACATCTCCCCTCGCCCGACAGCAGCAATCGCGTCCTCGACATCCTTCTGGCCGAGGCGGTGTAGCGCCGGCTTCAGAGCTTCACGCGAAAAGACCTTGCCGGCGCGCTCGAAGGTGCGCTCCAGAATGCGGTGGCCGAGGCCGGCATATTGCTTGCGGATGGCAAGGCGCGTTGCGCGGCGAATGGCGGCGCGCGCCTTGCCGGTCACGACGATCTCTTCCCAGGCAGCCGGCGGCACCTGCACGCCAGAGCGGATGATCTCAACTTCATCGCCATTGGAGAGGCGCGTCACCAGCGGCATGATCCGGCCGTTGATCTTGGCGCCAACGGTGGTGTCGCCGATATTGGTGTGGACGGCATAGGCAAAATCGATCGGCGTCGCGCCGCGCGGCAGGGCGATCAACTTGCCCTTCGGCGTGAAGCAGAAAACCTGATCCTGGAACAGTTCCAGCTTGGTATGCTCCAGGAATTCTTCGGGGCTGTCGCCTTCGGCCAACGCCTCGATGGTGTGGCGCAGCCAGGAATAGGCATTGCTTTCGCGCGATAGCAGTTCACCATCGCCATTATTGTTGGTGCCGTCCTTATAGAGCGTATGGGCAGCGATGCCGAATTCGGCGATCTCATGCATGCGCTTGGTGCGAATCTGCAGCTCGATGCGCTGGCTGGACGGGCCGACGATAGTCGTGTGCAGCGAACGGTAGTCGTTCTGCTTCGGCGTGGAGATATAATCTTTGAACCGCCCGGGCACGACGCGCCAGCGCGTATGCACGATGCCGAGCGCGCGATAGCAGGAGGGAACATCATCGACGAGCAGGCGGAAGCCATAGACATCGGAGAGCTGCTCGAAGGAAAGCGATTTCGACTGCATCTTGCGGAAGACCGAATAGGGCTTCTTCTGCCGGCCCTTGACCATGGCGTTGGCGAGGCCGTTGGCGACCAGCAAGTCGCGCAGTTCCGTCTCGATCTTTTTCACCAAGCCTTCGTTGCGCCGCGACAGCTCCTCCAGGCGCTTGGTGACCGTGTCGTGCGCCTCCGGATTGATATGGCGGAACGAAAGCTCCTCCAACTCTTCGCGCATATCCTGCATACCCATGCGGCCGGCAAGCGGCGCATAGATATCCATCGTCTCTTCGGAAATGCGGGCACGCTTTTCCGGCGACATGTGGTCGAGCGTGCGCATATTGTGCAGGCGGTCGGCCAGTTTTACCAGGAGCACGCGGACATCGTCGGAAATTGCGAGCAGCAGCTTACGCAGATTCTCGGCCTGCTTCGCCTTCTTGGTGACGAGATCAAGCTTCTTGATCTTGGTTAGCCCTTCGACAAGACGGCCAATATCCTCACCGAACAGTTCGTCGATTTCGGCACGCGTCGCGGTCGTATCCTCGATCGTATCATGCAGGAGCGCGACGGCGATGGTCGATTCATCCAGACGCATGTCGGTCAGGATGGCGGCAACTTCGAGGGGATGGGAAATATAGGGGTCGCCGCTGGCACGCTTCTGCTGCCCGTGCTTCTGCATCGCATAAACATAGGCCTTATTGAGAAGCGCTTCATTGGCATCGGGCTTGTATTTCTGCACACGCTCGACAAGCTCGTATTGCCGCATCATTCCCAAGCTACTCCCGCAAAATAAAAGCGCGCCAGTCATAAGACCGGCGCACGCATTACTTCATCATATCGCTCTTGGTTAGAGCATCAAGCTCGACGATCAGTAATCGTCGCTTTTTTCTGGCGGAACAAGGCCTTCGATACCGGCAAGAAGCTCTTCTTCCGACATCTGATCGAAAGTAACGGCTTCCGGCTGATCTTCTTCCTCATCGCCCGAAGCAGAAGCGACAGCGCCAGCGGCCAGGAGGCTTGCCGGATCGGGCTCTGGCTCGTCGACTTCAACGTGCTTCTGCAGCGAGTGGATCAGGTCTTCCTTCAGGTCATCAGGAGACAGCGTCTCGTCGGCGATTTCGCGCAGTGCGACGACCGGGTTCTTGTCATTGTCGCGGTCGATGGTGATCGAGGAACCCTGCGAAATCAGGCGAGCGCGATGGCTGGCAAGCAGCACGAGCTCGAACCGGTTTTCTACTTTATCAATGCAATCTTCTACTGTGACACGGGCCATTGCCTGTCCTTTGCGGTCGTGATGTCGTCATCATGTCTCGGAGTAGCACGCCCGATACAAGCAAACGATGGCAAATTCAAGTTTTTCCTGCTTCGGGGCTGCCAATCCCTCCACATTGGGCTAAAATTCATTAGACAAATCGCGCATTCAACCTACAGTTGCTTGGAATATCATAAATCGTGCCCTAAATCTCGGATATATGAATAATTCATAAAGTAATACGAATTATTCTTGGGCGTCATACAAGACATTGTTTTGACTGCATTTTGGGTAAAAGTAATTGCGTTTTGGTAACAATGGATATGTAAGCGATGTTCGACCCACGCGAAAAAATTGCACTTTTTATAGACGGCGCCAATCTTTACGCTGCGTCGAAAAGCCTTGGTTTTGATATCGACTATCGTAAGCTGCTGAAGGCCTTCCAGAAGCGCGGATATCTGCTTCGCGCTTATTACTATACGGCACTTATCGAAGACCAAGAATATTCCTCGATCCGCCCGCTCATCGATTGGCTGGACTATAACGGCTACAAGGTCATTACCAAGCCGGCGAAGGAATTCACCGACTCCATGGGCCGCCGCAAGATCAAGGGCAACATGGATATCGAGCTGGCAATCGACGCCATGGAGCAGTCGGAAACCGTCGATCACCTGGTCATCTTTTCCGGTGACGGGGATTTCACCACCTTGGTGGAAGCATTGCAGCGCCGTGGCCGCAAGGTGTCCGTGATCTCCACGATGTCCACCCAGCCGCCGATGATCGCCGACGACCTGCGCCGCCAGGCCGATCACTTCATCGATCTTGTATCGCTGAAGGCCGAAATCGGCCGCGACCCCTCCGAGCGTCCGCAGCGCCCGGTCGAACCGGCGCCTGCTGCGGCAGAGGCCGAAGATTAATCCGGGATCGGCGGGAGCGTCTGTGTCTGCCGCCGCAGCCGGCCCTTCGCTTTGGCTCAGGGCGTTCGTCTCAGTGTGTTCGTCGCTGCGATCGATTGACTGCTGGCTTTGATTGTCGGCGAGGAATTTCATAGACGGTGGAGCTTTCCGCGTTTGCCGCGGCGGCCGGCCCTTCGCTTTGGCTCAGGGCGTTCGTCGCTGCAATCGATTCACTGGATCGATTGCTCGGGCTTTGCCCGACCGCTCCTCACCCTCACCCATTATCCTTGAGAAGCCGGTTCTTCTGCCGGTTCCAGTCGCGTTCCTTCTCGGATTCGCGTTTGTCGTGGATCTTCTTGCCCTTGGCGAGCGCCAGCTCCAGCTTGGCACGACCGCTATCGTTGAAATAAATCTTCAGCGGGATCAGCGTCATGCCTTCGCGATTGACAGCGGAGCGCAGCCGGCCGATCTCACGGCCGGAAAGCAAGAGTTTGCGGCGGCGCCGCGGCTCGTGATTGAAGCGGTTCGCCTGCAGATATTCCGGCAGATAGGAATTGATCAACCAGATCTCGCCATCCTCATCGGAGGCATAGGATTCCGCGATATTGGCCTTGCCTTCGCGCAACGACTTGACCTCGGTGCCTTTCAGCACGAGCCCCGCCTCATAGGTGTCGATGATCTCGTAGTTGAAGCGCGCCTTGCGGTTTTCCGCGACAATCTTCTTCACCACGCGTTGGCTGCCTTTGGGTGCCATGGTTCTTCTTCTTTTTCGTGCGTCAATTCCGGCAGCGGCCACCGGCGCGCCAAGGTTTCACCCCTTAAATAAGCGAGACCGCCCTCCTTGTGAAGAGAGCGGTCTTGCTAGAGGATTTCGTGAGAGCGTTGGTACCCGTCAGTTCAGGAGACCAGCGTGGCGCATGGCGGCATCGATGGCCGCTTCCGTGCCGGGCTCCAGTGTCGAGAGCAGTGGCGAGCGCACATTGCGGCTCATCCGGCCAAGGCGGGAAAGGCCGTATTTCGCGCCACAGAGCCCCGGCTCCAGGAAAATCGCCTTATGCAGCGGCATCAATCGATCCTGATAGTCCAGCGCCTTGGCATAATCGCCGGCAAGCGTCGCCGCCTGGAATTCGGCACAGAGGCGCGGCGCGACATTAGCCGTCACCGAGATACAACCGACACCGCCATGGGCGTTGAAGCCAAGCGCCGTCGCATCTTCGCCGGAAAGCTGGCGGAAGTCGTGGCCGCAGGTGATGCGCTGTTCGGAGACGCGCTCAATCTTGCCGGTCGCATCCTTGACGCCGACGATGTTGCCATGCGCCTTGACAAGCGCGCCCATCGTCTCCGGCGTCATGTCGACCACCGAGCGGCCGGGAATATTGTAGATATAGATCGGCAGCTTCACCGCTTCGGCAATGGCCGAAAAATGGGCGTAGAGCCCCTTCTGCGTCGGCTTATTATAGTAAGGCGTCACGACCAGAACTGCGTTCGCGCCAACCTTCTCGGCGTGCTGGGCAAGCTCGATTGCCTCGCGGGTATTGTTGGAGCCGGCGCCGGCCATGACCGGGACGCGCTTGCCAGCCACCTCGATGCAAAGCTCGACGACGCGCTTGTGCTCATCATGTGACAGGGTCGGCGATTCACCCGTCGTGCCGACGGGAACGAGCCCGCTGCTGCCCTCTTTGATCTGCCAATCGACATGGGAAGCGAAGGATGCTTCATCCACCTTACCGGCGTCAGTGAAGGGCGTAACGAGTGCGGGAATGGACCCCTGGAACATGCAAGTCTCCTCGCGGCGCCGCTTTCATGCTTCAGCCGCAATCCATGGTTATGAATCCGCGCACCATAGAGCGCTGCCTTGACGGCGACAAGCGCGCTTTCGATGGTAAAGGGCAGTTTCCGATATCATAATTGATTGAAATTCGGGCCAACGCTAAGGTTTCGTTAATATAAACTTCGGCAAATGGAGGGGGCCTGTTTTTTGTCGTGAGTAGCCGGATGAAAAGACCTGTGATGATCTTGACCGCTATGGGCGTGGCGGTCGCATGGAGCACTTTTGCCTCACAGCTTCCCGGCGAGCAGACATCGGCCCCCGAGACGACCGATGTGGCGATGACCATGCCGGATCCGTTGAATACCGGATCAATCCCGCGCGGCTCTGCAATAGCACCCGTCAGCGGCGACCTGAAAGCCGGTCTCGATGCCCTCTCCAGCAAGAACCCGATGCAGGCGCTCGCCATCCGCAACAGCATGAGCCAGGGTACGCTCGACCGTCACATTCTGACCTGGGCGATCGCTACCTCGGGCCAGCCCGGCGTTCCCTCCGGCGAAATCGCCGCGGCGGCGCGTGAGCTTACCGGTTGGCCGGGTCTCGCCAGCCTGCGTGGCAATTCCGAACGCGCGCTTTACGCTGAAAACCCGCCGGCCGACCAAGTGCTTGCCGCCTTTGGCAATTCGCAGCCGGAAACACCGGAAGGCGCTGTCATCCTGTCGCGCGCGCTGGTTTCGCGCGGTGCGTCAGCGCAAGCGGCCAAACTCATCCGCAAGATCTGGCGCAATGAGGGGCTCGATAAGTCCTTCGAAGACAAGATCCTTGCCGAATTCTCGAGCCTCCTGTCGCCGGCCGATCATAAGGCGCGCATGGACTATTTGCTTTATCGCGGCCGCACCGCTCAGGCCAAGCGTTTCGGCGATCTCGGCAGGGCGCAATCGCTCTACAAGACCTGGGCGGCAATCAACAATCGTTCCGCCAATGCCGGAACTTTGCTCGCCACTATCGATCCGCAATGGCGCAAGGACCCCGCCTATCTCTTCATGCAGGTCGAGAACCTGCGTCGCCAGGACAAATATGACGATGCCGCCAATCTGCTGATGCAGATGCCGCGTGACCGCAGCGTACTCGTCAATACCAGCCAATGGTGGGATGAGCAGCGCATCGTCAGCCGCGGCCTGGTGGATCAAGGTAAATTCAAAACCGCCTATCGCATCGTCGACGCCAGCGTCGCGGAGAGTGCGCAGGATGTCGGCGAGGCGGAATTCCATGCCGGCTGGTATGCGCTGCGCGGATTGCAGGACGGCGCGACGGCCGCAACGCATTTCCGCAAAATTCTGCAGATATCGAACGGTCCGATCTCGCTGTCGCGCGCCTGGTATTGGCTCGGCCGCTCCGCCGAAGCCGGCGGTCCGGGCAAGGCGGCGGATTTCTATGCCAAGGCCGCCTCTTATCCCAGCACATTCTATGGCCAGCTCGCGGCCGAAAAATTGGGCCGCCGGACGCTGAACGTCACCTACCCCTCGCCGACGACCGAGGACCGGGAGCGCTTCCAATCCCGCGAAGCCGTTCAGGCCATCGCGCATCTTGAAGCGGCAGGTCACGGCTGGCGGGCTGATGCCCTTTACCGGGCGCTGGCGAAACAATTGCAGAGCCCCGGCGAGATCGCCATGCTGGCGGCACGGGCCGAGCGCTCCGGCAATCATCAGCTTTCCTTGCAGGTCGGCAAGATCGCCTATGGCCGCGGCGTCGACGTCGCCGCGCTCGCCTTCCCGATCGGCGTCATTCCGGACAATGCCAATATTTCCGGTTCCGGCAAGGCGCTCGCCTATGCCATCGCCCGGCAGGAGAGTGCCTTCAACCCGGCAGCAGTCTCCTCCGCCAATGCGCGCGGTCTGCTGCAGCTTCTGCCGAAGACGGCCAAGGCCGTCGCCGGCCGTCACGGCATAGCCTATTCCGCGGACAAGCTGACGCAGGATGCCGGCTACAACGCGACGCTTGGGGCCCATTATCTCGGCGAGCAGATCGACACCTTCGGCGGCTCCTACATCCTGACTTTCATTGCCTACAATGCCGGGCCAAACAAGGTTCCCGAGTGGATCAGCCGCTACGGCGATCCGCGCGGCAAATCGATCGACGATGTCGTCGACTGGATCGAGCGCATCCCCTTCCCCGAAACGCGCAACTATGTCCAGCGCGTCATGGAGAATTATCAGGTCTACAAGGCCCGCCTTGGACAGAAAACCGATATCGAGCACGATCTGATCTACGGACGCGGCTAAACTCCGCGACGGCGCCAGCATCATTGTTCAAGACGACAAAATCGCGTTACATCCCTCGTGAAACGCCATCCACGAGGGCTATCGATGCGTAATGACGATGAGAGCGGCTTTGTTATCAAAACAATCACTGCACCGGACGGGCTGAGGCTTTCCGCACGCGATTACAGCGGCGATTCGCCGGCCTTAAACCTGGCCCCGATCGTCTGTTTGCCGGGTCTGACCCGCAACTCCCGGGATTTCCACGAGTTGGCGCTGCTTTTGTCGCGGGATCCGGTGGCACCGCGCAGGGTGATTACGCTCGATGCCCGTGGACGCGGTTTATCGGCCTGGGACGACGACAAGAGCCACTATAATCTCGTGGTCGAGGCCCAGGACGTGCTCACAACCTGCGCCGCGCTGAATATACCAAAGGCCGTCTTCATCGGCACCTCGCGCGGCGGTCTTGTCCTGCATCTGCTGGCGGCAGGCCATCCCGATATCCTGAGGGCCGTCATTCTCAACGACATCGGTCCCGTTCTTGAAAAGGAAGGGCTTGTCGATATCCGCGACTATCTGAACCGCAACAGGAAGCCAGCCAATTGGGACGATGCTGTCGAGATTCTGCGGGAGAATCACGGTCGCGCTTTCACGGCACTTACAGATGACGATTGGCGCGACATGGCTCGGGCGATCTATACGCTCAAGGATGGTAACGTCGTAGCGGATTTCGATCCCGCTATTGCCGTCCAGATGAAGTCGCTCGATTTCGAAACGCCGCTACCGGATCTCTGGCCACAGTTCGAGGCGTTTCAGAACATCCCCTTGATGGTGATTCGCGGGGAAAACTCCAAGCTGCTGACGACAGCCAGCCTAGAGGAGATGGCACGGCGCCATCCCGGCATGACGGCAAAGATTGCTATCGGGCAAGGACATGCTCCGATTCTGCACCTCGGAGATATTCCGGCCGCGATTCGGCGTTTTCTGGCAACGATCTGAGCTTGCGCACAGCACCATCGCCACGCGCCGCAGAATAGAAAAGGCCCGGTTGGGAAAACCGGGCCAATCCTCTTCTGATCGGAGGTCAGATCAGAGTGTATGCTAATTCGGTTTTTGATAACCGAATTAGAAGCTGCGCTGGAAGCGGAGGATACCAGCCCACTGATCCTGGTTTACAGAATCGAAGTTGGTGTAGGTAACTTCCGGCTCGATGAGCAGGTTCTTAACCGGGTTGAACTTGAGGTTCGTCGTGGCTTCGAAGATCTTCGAGTCGGTGTAAGCGAGCTGCACGTTCCACTTCAGCTTGTCGCTGATCTTATAGCCAACGCCACCCCAAACAGCCCAGTCACCCCAGCCGCAGAGGTCGCCACGGCCAACCGGGCAAGCAGATGCGTTCAGGTTCGAACCGGCATACTGGTTCAGCTTGTCGCCGTCGGTGTTCCAGCCGCCCATCAAGAAGGCCGTAAACGCGCCGAAGTCGGCGTCGATACGAGCCTTGATAGCGCCTTCTTCGACGATCGAGTCATAGCCACCGACAACCTTGAAGCCGAAGTTGCCAGCCTTGTAGCCAACGCCGGCAACGACGTTCGGGGCATAGTGGTCAGCCTTGGACTGAACCCAAGCGCCGCCGTAGGAAGACGTATCCGAACCGGAGTTGGAGTCTTCAAGCGAGACGACAGCCTTGAAGCCGTTGCCTGCATCGTAGTTGTAGGTGATCTGGTTCAGTTCGTACGGGCCGTCATAGACCACGTCGTCGTTGATGACGTCGCCGGCATAACCTGCGAACAGGTTGTACTGCGAGTCCTGCTTACCAACCAGGAAACCGCCGAGGCTGATGTTAGCCCAGAGCAGCTTGGTGGTCGTAGCGTTGCCGTCGTTCCAGTCGAAACGATAAACGGTGTTGGTCTTCAGCGGACCGTATTCGGTGTCCGTTGCGGTGTCGACGCTGAGCTGAGCGCGGGTGTGCCAGTAGGTGCCACGATCGCCGCCCGGACCCGGGTTGTAGGCGTTGTACCAGCCGCCTTCGGTACGGACCATGCCGCCGATCTTGAGGCAGGTTTCGGTACCCGGGATGAAGAAGTAGCCAGCGCCATAAGCGTCGCAGATGCGAACGTATTCAAGCGGCTCCGGCTCGGCAGCAACGACGGCATCGGCTGCATGAGCACCGGAAACTGCTGCCAGCGCAGCAGCGGAGCCGAGAAGAAGGCTCTTGATGTTCATAATAACTCCAGTTCTAAATATCGATTAGGTATGAGAATTCGCGCCGAGAAATCGACGGGCCCTACCCCACCCCTGTGTTCAAAGTTGACCCCTGATCTGGGAGAACCAAGACGCTAAGTCTTGCTTCCGAGTTGGACCCTACAGATCGAATTTTTCAGAGCAATATCAGAGACAAACTATAATCATATGTGACGTTCGTTTCGAATTTCGCGTTGCACAAAAATCACGTCGCAAAACTGTCACATAGTTTCCATGTTCAGAAATTGAACTCTACTAGGCAATACTCTCCGAGAACACTCAAGTTATAAAATCTATACTTAGTTAGTATATTATAAATCAATAAAATACTGAAGCACCGCTTCTCCGGTATCCAAAGCAGCGAAGATCGGACTGTCCGAAATACAAAAAGCCCGGCTCAAAAGCCGGGCTTTTCGTCACCAATGTGACAATCAGATTATGACCGAGGTCAAACCAGATTAGAAGGTACGCTCGAAGCGGAGGATACCAGCCCACTGATCTTCGTTGATCGAATCCCAGTTGGTGTAGGAAACTTCCGGCTCGATGAGCAGGTTCTTAACCGGGTTCCACTTGATGTTCGTCGTAGCGGCGAAGATCTTGGAGTCGGTGTAAGCGAGCTGCAGGTTCCACTTCAGCTTTTCGTTGATCGGAACGCCAACGCCGCCCCAAACTGCCCAATCGCCCCAGCCGATGTCAGCAGCGTCGCCGCCACCGTTCGAGCCAGCGTACTTGTTCAGCTTGTCGCCGTCCGTGTTCCAGCCGCCCATGATGAAGGCAGAGAGAACGCCGAAGTCAGCGTCGATACGAGCCTTGATGGCACCTTCTTCGACGATGGAGTCATAACCACCGACGACCTTGAAGGACCATGCGCCAGCCTTGTAGCCAGCACCGGCAACGACGTCCGGAGCGTAGTGATCCGAGCTGTCTTCGCCGTTAGAGCCATGTGCGCCAACGCCAGAGTTGCTGTCTTCCAACGAGATCACAGCCGTGAAGCCGTTGCCGGCGTCGTAGTTGTAGGTGATCTGGTTGAGTTCGTACGGGCCGTCATAGACCACGTCGTCGTTGATGACGTCGCCGGCGTAACCGGTGAACTGGTTGAACCAGGAGTCCGTCTTACCAACGGTAAAGCCGCCGAGGCTGATGTATGCCCAGAGAAGGTTGGTGCTCGTGGAGCCGCCTTCCTGCCAATCCCAACGCAGGATGGTGTTGGTCTTCAGCGGACCGTATTCGGTGTCGGTCGCGGTGTCGATGTTGAGCTCGGCGCGGGTGTGCCAGAGCGTGCCACGAACGTTGTTCGGGTTGTAAGCGTCGTACCATTCACCTTCGGTACGAACCTTGCCGCCGATCTTGAGGCAGGTTTCGGTGCCCGGAATGAAGAAGTAGCCAGCGCCGTATGCGTCGCAGATGCGAACGTATTCGAGCGGCTCCGGCTCAGCGGCAACAACAGCGTCAGCCGCGTGAGCACCGGAAACTGCTACGAGCGCAGCAGCGGAGCCGAGAAGAAGGCTCTTGATGTTCATTATTGACCTCCAGTCAAAGTTTCAATCGAGAATGAGAACTACCCGAAGGCATTCCCTGCCCCATCCTCGTGTTTCAAGAAGTGGACGATCAATCGCCCTCGCTTCCGAGATTGAAAATACAAGACGCGAACTGTCACGCAATCTACATCTTACCGGAAAGGGGGATTTGCGTGAGCCTTCCGTAATTCCTGTTGCCGAAAGGACACAAGTCCGCCACACGGGCCTTGGATTTGTTTATAGTTTGTTAAGAAAGCCCTTACGGTACCAGCACTTACAGGCCGCTTTTAAATGAGGACGTGGGCGCGGGGCCGGCCGTCACAATGGCCGATCCAAGGCGAAACCATGGCTGCCGCGACGTCGTGTTCGCTGTTTTCGACATTTGCCGGGATAGTCATCAACAGTGCGAAGCAAGCAAAATCACCTTCGCCATCTCAGCATAGCATCGAGAGCCAGTGATTCTGCCACGACCGATTCGATCGAGAATCGGTTTTATCGATCATGTGCCAGCAAGATTGCAGCGAAATGACAAAAAGAGAATCGGCAACGACTGACGTGAGAGGTCGTTTGATATCAACGGTGAAGGGGGAAAATAGCTGTCCTGCAAGGTGCAAAGCAGGATGGCGGAGAAGATGGGATTCGAACCCACGATACGCTTTTGACGTATACTCCCTTAGCAGGGGAGCGCCTTCGACCACTCGGCCACCTCTCCGGTGCGGCCCTGATACGGCCAATCATTTATCGACGCAAGCGCTTTTTCGCCTCCCTGCACGTTCTCCCTGCATTCGGCGGCGCGCGCATCCTGCAGGGAGAACTAGATAGCCGGCGTGCGGGTCCCTCTTAACGCAGTAACTCCTTAAGGTCCGCGGCCGAATCGGCCAGGATAGCCTTTGCCGGGTTGACGCCGCTTTCCAGTAGCTTCTTGCCAGTCACATAGGCCTTTGCGTCGTTGATAGCGTCGACGGCGATGAAGCGGCCCTCCTTGAAATACCAGACCGAAGCCGATCCTTCTCGAGCGCCGGCGCGCAAAAGGGTTTCGTCATAGCCGACGTTGAAGCCGGCGATCTGCAATTTTACGTCATATTGATCCGACCAGAACCATGGCTTCGGATCGTAGGGCTCGTTGCCGCCTGCAATGATTCCGGCTGCGGCTTCGGCCTGGTCGACGGCATTCTGTACCGATTCGAGACGGATGCGGCCGCCGTTCCAAGGCAGTTCCGCGCAATCACCCGCAGCGAAGATCGCGGGGTCGGAGGTGCGGGCAAACGAATCGACGATGATACCGTTGCCGACTTCCAGCCCCGCTTCCTTGGCCAGCCGGTCACTCGGGGCAACGCCGATGCCGACGATGACGAAATCGACATCTATGGTGGACCCGTCCGACAGCTCGGCGGCGACGACATGGCCGTTCTTGCCAACCAGTTGCTTCAGGCCCGTCTTTTCGCGGATGACGACGTCGTGTCCACGGTGAATAGTCCGCATGATGTCGGCCGTCTCCTTGGCGGCGACGCGCTGCAGGATCCTGTCTGCCATTTCTATAAGCGTGACTTCGAGGCCGCGATGGCGGGCAACCGCCGCCGCTTCGAGGCCGATATAGCCGCCGCCGATGATGAGAACACGGCGGCCCGCGCGCATTTCGGCGGCGAGCTGATCGGCATCGCGCTTGTCGCGGGCGAGATAGACGCCTTCAAGCGCGCCCCCGACGGAGGGCGGCAACTCGCGCGGCGTTGCGCCGGTCGCCAGCGCCAGCGTGTCATAGCCCAGCGCCGAACCGTCCTGCATGACCACCTGTTTTGGCACGCGATCAATCTGCTCGACCCAGGTGGACAAACGGATCTCGACATTGTTGTCGGCATACCAATGCTCAGGGCGGAACAAGAGCCGGTCGAAGGCCATCTCGCCGAGAAGATATTTTTTTGTCAGCGGCGGTCGCTGATAGGGAAGGTTTTCCTCCGCGCCGATGATAGTGATCGGCCTCGAATCTCCAAGCGCCCGCAATTTGGCGGCAAGCGCGAAACCGGCCTGCCCGGCCCCGACAATGACCAATCTGCCCGTCACGATCCTTACTCCATTATATATGGTTATGGCGGCTCGTTACCTTGATATAGGCGTCGCCCTCGCGGTTTTCAGGGGTAACGCGTACCCTTGCAAGCGTCAATCATAGCTGACCTTGCGCCAGAGATCGGGGGAAAATTGGGGCAGGACTTCAGGCCGGTATCTCGACCCAGCGGCGCTCATGGAATGATCGGGCCATGGCGTGCACCGACTTTTCGATGCGCAAACCGTCCAAGAAGCTTACGACGGACGCCGCGTCGCCGGAAATGGCGCGGATCAGCTCCCGGCATTCGATGATCTTCAGATCATTGAAACCGAGTCCGTGGCCAGGCGCAGGGATGAACCGGTCATAGGGTCGGTGCGCCGGCGCCGCAAGAATTCTGCGGAAGCCCTGTTCGGTTTGCCTGCCGTCCGCCTGATAAAGCTCGAATTCGTTCATGCGCTCCTGGTCGTAGACGATCGAGCCTTTCGAGCCGTAGATCTGCAGCGCAATGCGGCCCTTGCGCCCCCAGGCGGAGCGATTCGCCATCAGCACCGCAGAAATACCGCCCCCGAGCCGCATCAGCACATTGGCGAGATCGTGATTCTCAACGGCGCGGCGCCCGCCGTCCTTCAACGGCCGTTCGGCATAGGGCTTCACCATATCGGTGATGACAGCTTCGACATGGCCGAACAGAAACCAGAGCAGCGACAGCGGATGCACCGCGAAATCGTCAAGCGCGCCATAGCCGCCGGCAAGCTCGCTCTTCCAATAGAAGAGGCCCTCCGGATCGGCCATGAAGTCTTCATCCATTTCGACACGGACGTGATTGACCTCGCCGATCGCGCCTTCGCCGATCAGCGCCTTGATATGCCGCATCACGGGATTCTGAATATAGTTGTAGCCGAGGACGGCGACCTTGCCCGAGGCCTTGGCGGCGCTCAGCATGCGTTCGGCGTCGGTATAGGCCGGCGCCATCGGCTTTTCGCACCAGACATGCTTGCCGGCTTCCAGCGCGGCGATCGCCATTTCCGGATGGAATTGATTGGGCGTGGTGACGGAGACGACATCGACCTCGGGATCGGCGATCAGCTCACGCCAATCGGCGGTCGCCTTTTCGAAGCCGAATTCATCGCCACGCATTTTTGCCAGGTCGAGATTGGCTTCGGTAAGATGCACGAGACGCGGTCGCTCAACATCGCCGAAGACTGTCTTGACCGCATTCCACGCCAGCGCATGGCATTTGCCCATATAGCCGGTTCCGATCAATCCGACGCCAAGCGACTTCATATCCATTTCCTCCACCGGCTTCCTCCTGAAGCCCGCGGCGATTTTTGGAATATTTGGACCGTTTTGACAAGCCGGCGCATCGGCCAATTGCGCCACATCGTCAGCGGAATGGAATTTATTGAAGTAAATTCATACACTTAAAAATAATCGTGCCGAGTTATCCAAAATCCGTTATCGTGCAAAATATGGAATATTTGTTTCATTGACGGGTATGACGTCGAGAAGGGTGAGGCATGGACAACGAAATCGAAACGCGAACCAAGGTGCCGCGGGATTTTGAAAGCCTTCGCAGCATCATCATCGAGCGTAAGAATTCCATGCCGAAACGTCTGGCGCAAGTCGCGGCTTTCGCACTCGGCAATCCGGATGAAATCGCGTTCGGTACCACCGCAAGCATTGCCACCGCCGCGGATGTCCAGCCTTCGACGCTGGTGCGTCTTGCCCATCATCTCGGTTACGGCGGCTTCTCCGACCTGCAGAGCATTTTCCGCGAGCGGCTGCGCGACCGGACGCTGAGCTACGAAGAGCGGCTGATCACACTCGAACAATCCGGCATCGAGGATGAAGAGGCCGGGATTCTCTCAGGCTTTCTCTCTGCCGCCAGCCAGTCGGTCAACAAGCTTGCCGCCACGATCGAGACGGATACGTTTGCCAAGGCGGTGGATGTGCTCGCCGCTGCCGAGACGATCTATCTTATCGCCAAGCGCCGTTCCTATCCGCTGACGGCGCATATGACCTACGCCTTTTCCAAACTGAACATCCGCCATCAGATCGTCGCTTCGCCGAACGGCATCGACGGCGAGCTCGCCCGCTTTGCCACGGAAAGGGACGCGGCGATTGCCGCAAGCTTCTCTCCCTACGCTGCCGACAGCCTCGCCCAGGCGCAGGACCTCGCCGCACGCAACGTGCCGGTCATCGCTATTACCGATTCGGCCTTTTCACCGCTTACCGGCTGCGCCACCCACTGGTTCGAGGTGGCGGAGGCCGATTTTGCCGGCTTCCGCTCGCTGTCGGCATCCATGGCGCTGATCATGGCCTTCCCTGTCGCCATCGCCGAACGGCGGAGGAAAGAAGCGGTTGCAAAATTCCACAAAACCAAAATGGAATAAACATTCCGAATTGACAAAATTACGGAACCAATGTTTCATTACATCCATGAACGCGGCTGCGGGAGATGGCCGCAAAATAGACCAGAGCCCGGACGAAAACGAAGACGGACGGACCGGCACATTCAATAATGCGTGACCCCAAAGAAAACTGAAGAGTTATCGGGATCATGCCTGGACGGGAGGACATTATGGCACACGACAATCCTGGCGCCCAGCCGGAGCCGACACTCGACGTGATCACCATCGGCCGCTCCTCCGTCGATCTTTATGGGCAGCAGATCGGCTCGCGGCTTGAGGATATTGCATCTTTTGCGAAATCCGTCGGCGGCTGCCCGGCCAATATCGCTATCGGCACGGCTCGCCTTGGCTTGAAATCCGGCTTGATCACCCGCGTTGGTGACGAGCAGATGGGCCGCTTTATCCGTGAACAGACGGCACGCGAAGGCGTCGCGACAGAAGGGATCGCCACCGACAAGGAGCGGCTGACGGCACTGGTGTTGCTTGCGGTCGAGGCCGAGGGCGTGTCGCCGATGATCTTTTATCGTTCCGACTGCGCCGACATGGCGCTCGACGAGGATGATATCGATGAGAATTTCATTCAATCCTCTCGCGCCGTCCTCGTCTCCGGCACGCATTTTTCCAAGCCTAACACGGAGGCCGCGCAACGCAAGGCGATTCGCATCGCCAAGGCGAACGGCCGCAAGGTGATCTTCGACATCGACTACCGGCCGAATCTCTGGGGCCTCGCCGGCCACGCCGAGGGCTTCGAACGTTATGTGAAGTCGGATCGCGTGTCGTCGAAGATGAAAGAGACGCTGCCGGATTGCGACCTGATCATCGGGACCGAAGAGGAGATCATGATTGCCTCGGGCGCAGATGATGTGCTCGGCGCTCTCAAGGAAATCCGCCGCCTTTCCTCGGCAACCATCGTGCTGAAGCGCGGCGCCATGGGCTGCATCGTTTATGATGGCCCTATCTCGGATGACCTCGAGGACGGCATTGTCGGCCAGGGCTTTCCGATCGAGGTGTTCAACGTTCTCGGCGCCGGCGATGCCTTCATGTCCGGCTTCCTGCGCGGCTTCCTGCGCGACGAACCGCTGAAGACCTGCGCCACATGGGCCAATGCCTGCGGTGCCTTTGCGGTCTCCCGCCTGCTCTGCTCGCCGGAATATCCGACCTGGGCCGAGCTCGATTTCTTCCTGAAGACGGGCAGCAAACACCGGGCCCTGCGTAAGGACGAGGCGATCAACCATCTTCATTGGGCGACGACCCGACGCGGCGAGATCCCACTGCTGATGGCGCTTGCCATCGATCATCGCTCGCAACTCGTCAGCGTCGCCGACGAGCTGGGCATCGGCCATGACAGGATCGTTGCCTTCAAGCGGCTTGCGGTCGAGGCGGCGGCGCGCGTTTCGGGCGGTCGGTCCGGCTATGGCATGCTCATCGACGAGCGCTTCGGCCGCGATGCCTTCTTCGACGCCGCCGCGAAGAATTTCTCCTGGATCGGTCGTCCCGTTGAATTGCCGGGCTCGAAGCCGCTGAAATTCGAGTTCAGCCAGGATATCGGTTCGCAGCTCACCGAATGGCCCCTCAATCATTGCATCAAATGCCTCTGCTTCTATCATCCCGACGATCCCGCGGAGTTGAAGGCGGAGCAGCAGGAGAAGCTACGCACCCTGTTCGAAGCAGCGCGTAAGGTCGGCCGCGAGCTGTTGGTCGAGATCATTGCCGGCAAGAACGGGCCGCTGACTGACGATACGATCCCAACGGCGATGGAAGAGCTCTATGCGCTCGGCATCAAGCCGGACTGGTGGAAGCTGGAACCGCAGGAATCGACCGCGGCCTGGAAAAAAATCGATGCCGTGATCGCCAAAAATGATCCATTGTGCAGGGGTATCGTGCTGCTTGGCCTGGAAGCGCCGGCAGAAGAATTGATCCGCAGCTTCGAGGCGACGCTGGCCGCGCCCTCGGTCAAGGGTTTTGCCGTCGGACGGACGATCTTTTCCGATGCGGCGCGCGCCTGGATGTCGGGCGGCATGAACGACGAGGAAGCGATCGCCGACATGGCTGGCCGCTTCCGACAATTGACCCAGGCGTGGCTGAAAACCCGCGGCCTGGAATAGAAGGCGCATTGCTCCGAAAAGTTTCGGGGAAAGTGATGCGCAAACAATGGACTAAAATGCATTTGGGAGGCGCCCCATGGGCAAGACGATCCGATTGACGATGGCACAGGCTGTCGCGCATTTCCTCAAAAAGCAGATGACGGTAATCGACGGCCAGAAGCAGCCGATCTTCGGCGGCGTCTGGGCGATCTTCGGCCATGGCAACGTCGCCGGCATGGGGGAAGCGCTCTACCAGGTGCGCGACGAGTTGCCGACTTTCCGTGCCCATAACGAACAGGGCATGGCGCACGCCGCCATCGCCTATGCGAAGGCCGGTTTCCGCCAGCGCTTCATGGCTTGCACGACATCGATCGGTCCCGGCGCGCTGAACATGGTGACCGCCGCGGGCGTCGCGCATGTCAACCGCATCCCCGTGCTATTCCTCCCCGGCGATGTCTTCGCCAACCGCGCCCCCGATCCGGTGCTGCAGCAGATCGAAGATTTTGGCGATGGCACGGTGTCAGCCAACGATGCCTTCCGTCCGGTTTCGCGCTATTTCGACCGCATCACCCGGCCCGAGCAGATCATCACGGCGCTGAAGCGCGCCATGCAGGTGCTGACCGACCCGCTCGATTGCGGTCCGGTGACATTGTCGCTTTGCCAGGACGTGCAAGCTGAAGCCTTCGACTATCCGGAGAGCTTCTTCGAGGAACACGTTTGGACGCAGCGCCGTCCGCAGCCGGATGCGGACGAACTCGCAAACGCCATCGCGCTGATACGCAAATCCGAAAAGCCCGTGATCGTCGCCGGCGGCGGCGTGCTCTATTCACAGGCAACGAAGGAGCTTGCCGCTTTCGCGGAAGCGCACGGCATTCCGGTCGTCGTGACGCAGGCGGGTAAATCGGCGATCGATGAGACCCACCCGTTGGCGCTTGGCTCGGTCGGCGTTACCGGCACATCGGCCGCCAACGCGATTGCCGAGGAAACCGATCTGGTGATCGCGGTGGGCACCCGCTGCCAGGATTTCACCACCGGTTCTTGGGCGCTCTTCAAGAACGAAAAGCTGACGATGATCGGCCTCAACATCGCGGCCTATGATGCGTCCAAGCACAATGGTCACCCCTTGGTGACGGATGCGCGCGAAGGACTAAAGGCCCTGTCCGCCGGCCTTTCCGGCTGGAAAGCTCCGGCAGTGCTTGTCGAGAAGGCTACACAGGAAAAGAAGATCTGGATCGAGGCTGCCGCCAAGGCCATGGCGACGACGAATAGCGCCCTGCCCTCCGACGCCCAAGTAATCGGCGCCGTCACCCGCACGATCGGCGACGAGAAGAGCATCCTCTTGTGCGCGGCTGGCGGTCTGCCCGGCGAATTGCACAAGCTCTGGCCGGCAACCGCGCCCGGCAGCTACCATATGGAATACGGCTTCTCCTGCATGGGTTATGAGATCGCCGGTGGCCTTGGCGCGAAGATGGCGCGGCCGGACAAGGAAGTCATCGTCATGGTCGGCGACGGCTCCTACATGATGCTGAATTCGGAGCTGGCGACCTCGGTCATGCTCGGCCTGAAACTCACGATCGTCCTTCTCGACAACAGGGGCTACGGCTGCATCAACCGGCTGCAGATGGCGACGGGTGGCGCCAACTTCAACAATCTGCTCAAGGACTCGCGCCACGAGATCATGCCGGAGATCGATTTCCGGGCGCATGCCGAGAGCATGGGGGCCGTTGCGGTCAAGGTCGCTTCCATCGCCGAGCTGGAACAGGCGCTCGAAGCATCGAAAAAGAACGACCGCACCTCGGTCATCGTCATCGACACCGACCCGCTGATCACCACAGACGAAGGCGGCCACTGGTGGGATGTCGCCGTTCCTGAGGTCAGCCCGCGCGCCGAGGTCAACAAGGCCCGCGCCGCCTACGAGCAAGCTCGCGCCTCCCAGCGTATCGGCTGATCGATTTCCGTCCTATTTCTGGAGGAGCGTTTCAGCTCCTCCAGCATTATTTTCAAGGAGACCATTGATGAAGGCCAAACTCGGCATGTCGCCCATCGCCTGGTGGAACGACGATCTTCCTGAGCTCAGCGACGACGTATCCCTTGAGGAATGCCTGCGGCAATCGCGCAGTGCGGGCTTCACCGGCATGGAACAGGGCCGGCGCTTCCCCAGCAATCCGGATGAAATGCTGCCCATCCTGCGCGCCGCCGATGTGACGCTCTGCGGCGGCTGGTTCTCCGGCACGCTTGTCAATGAGGAGCTGGCCGCTAACAAGGACCGCATCGCGCCGATGATCGCGCTGTTCAAGGCCGTCAATGCGCCCTGCATCGTCTATGGCGAAGTCGGCCGTTCCATACAGGGCGACCGCTCCAAGCCGCTCGCCACCAAGCCGCGCCTTTCCGATGACGAGATGAAGGCCTATGCCCGCCGCGTCACCGAATTCGGCGAATGGTGCGCCGAGCAGGGCATGCCGCTCTCCTACCATCATCACATGGCCGCAGTCGTCGAAACCGAACCGGAACTCGACGCCTTCATGCGCAATTCCGGCGAAGGCATTCCGCTTCTGCTCGATGCCGGTCACCTAGCCTTTGCCGGCGGCGACGTTCTGCGCGCCATCGACAACCACCACGCCCGCATCAACCACGTTCACGTCAAGGATATCCGCAAGCCCGTTGTGGATGGTCTGGATCGCAGCCGCCAATCCTTCCTCGACGCAGTGGCGCTCGGTGCGTTCACGGTGCCGGGCGACGGCTCGCTTGATTTCGGCGCCATCGTCCAGCGTCTGGCCGATTACGGCTATGAAGGCTGGTTCGTCGTAGAGGCCGAGCAGGACCCGCGCAAGGCACCGCCGCAGAAGATGGCCGAGATCGGTCATGCCGAGCTGATGCGCGTCATGACAGCAGCGGGCTATACGGTGGAAACCGAAGGCTTTCCCAAGGGGTAAAGACGAGCGCCCCTCCTCGCCCGCTATCCAGGGGTTGGCGAGGAGGCTCCCAAGCAATAGAGGACGAACACCCATGCCAAATCTCAAGGTCAAACCTGATGGCTCCCATGGTCGTGTCAGCCATGTCACGCCCGAAAGCGCCGGCTGGACGTATGTCGGCTTCGACCTTTACCGGCTGAAACCCGGCGAGACCGCCTCCGCCGAGACGGGCAATCGCGAGGTCTGCCTGGTCTGGGTCAGCGGCAAGGCGAGCGCCAAGGCTGGCGCGAAGGATTTCGGCTCGCTTGGCGGACGCATGAGCCCCTTCGAAGGCGCGCCGCATGCGCTTTATATTCCGGCCGGCTCCAACTGGTCCGTCGTCGCCGAGACCGACCTCGAACTGGCCGTCTGCTCCGCTCCTGGCGGCGGCTCGTATGAAGCCCGCGCCATTCCGCCCGGCACGCATCCGGCGGTAACGCGCGGTAAGGGCACCAATGTCCGCTATGTCAACAACATCATGCCGGAGGATGACGGCGCGGCGCATTCGCTGCTCGTGGTCGAAGTCATCACGCCGGGCGGTCACACCTCCTCCTATCCGCCGCACAAGCATGATCAGGACAATCTGCCGAACGAAAGCTTCCTCGAGGAGACCTATTATCACCGTCTGAACCCGCCGCAGGGGTTCGGCTTCCAGCGGGTTTATACCGACGATCGTTCACTGGACGAGGTCATGGCACTGGAGGACGGCGATGTGACGCTTGTGCCGAAGGGATATCACCCGTGCGCGGCCTGCCATGGCTACGACCTTTATTATCTCAACGTCATGGCCGGCCCGAAACGCGTCTGGAAGTTCCACAATGCGCCGGAACATGAGTGGCTCCTCAAGGCCTGAATGCCGCTAAAGGCCGCGCCTCAAGGACGCGGCCTTTTTGCTCATACCGGCAGCAGACCGTATCGCCAGCCGCGGTCCCTGACGTTGCGCGACAGTACCAACCACGTAAGCAGAAGCATTCCCGTTTCGGCGAAGACCGGCACCATCCAGATTCCGGTTTCGCCGAAGGCGAAAGGCAGCAGGAATGTCAGGGGCAGCGTAAAGAGATAGGGTCGCGCCAGGCCGAAGATCGCCGCTCGCTTCGCGTCGCCGATCGACTGGAAATAGGACGACAGCACGATCATCTGCCCGAAGAGGAAATAGGCGCCGACCGTCCAGGGCAAAATCCGTCCCACCTCCGCAACGATGACGGCATCGCCGACAAAGACGCCACCAAGCCTGCCCGCCAGCATTTCGACGGCCAACTCCACCACGCCGCAATAAATCAGCGCCGACACCATCGCGATCTGCAGGCTCCGGCCGACGCGGGCGGGAAGTGCAGCGCCGTGATTATGGCCGGATATCGTTTGCAGGGCGATGCTGAGACCGAGGAGCGGCAGATAGGCGAAGGTCATCACGCGGGTGATGATTCCGTATGCCCCGACCGTCGCGACATAGTCTCCCTGGTGCCAGATCGCCAGATTGAAGAGGATTGCTGCTGAACTCAGGGATATGCCGATAAAACCGAGGCTCATCGGCGCGCCGAAGGCTATGATCCCGCGCCATTCGGCAACCGGAAACGATATCGAGGGCCTGAGTGCGCCTGGCTGCCGCCAGCGGTAGAGCAGGATGATCACCAGGCAAATGAATTGCGCCGCGATCGAACCGGCCGCCGAGCCGGTGACGCCCCAATGCAGTATCGCCATCAGCAGCCAGTTGGCGAGGATATTGAGCAGGGTCGAGGCAAGCGTCACCAGCGTCATGAAGCCAATCTTGCCTTCGCAACGCAGAGCGTCGACATGCACCGACAACAGGAAGCTCACCGGAGCAAAGCCGATCATGATGCCCATGAACGCGCCGGCATTGGCGGCGATAGCGGCATTATCAGCCGCAGCCATCACGATGATCTGCCGCCCGATCGTCCAATAGAGCGCATTGACAAGGATCACCACAGCCAAGGCCAGGCCATGGGCGGCGCTGAAAGCCTGCCTCGCCCCAGGGCGATCTCCTGCCCCCAGGCGGCGCGCCAGGATGCTCGCCATGCCGTTGGAGACCAGCGATTGTAGCGCGATCAGCAGCATCAGTGCCGGAAAAATGAGGCTGACCGCCGAAAGGGCATCGGCACCCACATAGGCACCGAGGAAATAAGCATCGACGACGGCAAACAGGCCGTTGACGGTCGTGATCATGATGATCGGCGCAGCCGTGCGGGCAAAGACGCCCGGCAGCCAGCCGCTCAGGAACATGTTGCGTTCGGAATGATTCGTCATAGAAAAAATCCAGGCAGCATCGCGCGTCGACAAATGCCGGCCGCGATCGAATGATGAAGAGGTGAATACTAGATGTCCAAAACCAGATGCGGCACGCCGTCGGAGGTCTTGCGCGGCGAAATGCCGTTGACGTCGATCTGGGCGTTGATGCGCTGGCGGAAGGCCGAGAAGCTCTCGAAGGTCACGACATCCACCGGAGCGTCGAAATGGATGGTGATCCTGTAAAGCCCGCCGGACTGCTCCGAGAGCGTTAGGACCTTGCCGGTGAAGGGCTGGTTCAGGTAGCGGCCGCGAACTGCGGTCCCGACGGCAACCGGTGCGCTCGGCGGCGTATTCGGTTTTGCGGCAAGCGCCGAAAGCGTGTTCCAGTCACGCAGCCCGTATTGCTTGGCGACCAATTCAAGGGCCGCGCTATGGGCCACGTCGCCACCGCGCTCGGCCATGGCTTGGCGTAAACGTTTGGCCTGCGCTTTCAATTCATCGATGGACGGATAGATCGTCGTCACGGAGTCAGCCTCTTAAAAGGCATGCATTTACGACTGCAGATCGGAGCTCGCATTACCGCCAGTCAGCATGCGCCAGATGGCTGTGACCAAATTCGCGAGGCTTCACCATGGATTTTCATCCGCGAGCGGCCGGTGCCTCGAACCGGATTTTCCGTATGATCGAAGCTAATGCCGCTGTCAAGATGAGGCTATGCAGGCGCATTCACCGAAACAGGGCGATATTTCGCCCCTTCCAACGTCTCAGGCGACAAGATGACGCTCGATCTGATCGACGGGAAAATTCGTCAGGTCCTTGCCGACTTCTGCCACGATAACCGCCTGCGAATGCGCCCCGAGATGGGGCCTCAGGACGCCGAGTGCGCGCGGGGGCGCCACGAGGATGAGGCGGTTGATACCTTTCTGCTGCACGAGCGCATCGACCTTTGCCGCGACATTTTTCAAAAATTCCGCCGCCGCCTGCTCGTGCCATTCCGTTTCTTCCACGGCGCTGCCTGCAAACCCATCGGCCTGGTGCGTGCGCCCCGGTTTGTCCGCGCCGAGTTCCCGATCCGGTTCATGCGGCTGCTCCATGGTTTCGCAGGTTTTCAAATCTGGATGGGGGCCGCCATTCGAACTCTTCAGGATCAGCGCCTTGGCACCGTCGCAAACGACAACCCACGTTCCTCGGGAAATTTTGATATCGACCATCGTTCCTGTCCTTGCGCTTTGTGATACGGCCAAAAAACCGTCGATAAAAAAAGAACGTCTCGTAACGCGAAGGGTTCAAAAACTGCCTGTGGAGGATGCGATATCGCCCAACCGGCTAAAAAACCGCCGATTCGTTAAAATTCGATTGGCCCTGTTGACGCTTACGCAAAATCTCCATGCAAGGTTCATGCTATAAACCGAGATGAATTCGGTAGCCTCCAACGGGGAATGACAATGCTTCGCGCAACGCATCTGGCGAAAGTCAAATCCGAAGTCTACGAGCACAGGTGGGAGCGGTTCTTCGTTCAACGCCCGGCGCGTATCATTGCCGTGCGCCCATGCCTGACAGGCATTTCGGTGCGCAGCGCCGAGATCATCGACATCTCGCAGGGCGGCGCCAGTTTCATCGTCGGCACGACCGTAGGCCTGCCAAGACATTATTATCTGAACATCCTTGGCCTTGCCTATCGCATCGGTTGCGCCGAAATCAGCCGGATAGACAATCGGGTCAACGTTCGCTTCATCAACCTGATCGAACCGGAAACATTGAGACGCGTCGTGCGCGCCGATTTCATGATCGGCAACACGGAGGCACTCGCTGCCCGAGGCCAACGCCAGCGGCAATAGCCGTCGGCACCAGGCTTTTCCGCCCTTGCAACGGCTCGCCAAGCGCCTATTGTGCTGCGCCTTGCAACAGAATTCGGGAAGATAAGCCAGAATGTCCGCCTTTTCGCGCTTCACCCCGCTGATCAGCGCCCTCCCCTCCACCGTGCCCTTCGTTGGCCCGGAAGCATTGGAACGTCAGCGCGGCCTGACCGTCCAGGCGCGTATCGGCGCCAATGAAAACGGCTTCGGCCCTGCCCCTTCCGTCATCGAGACCATGCGCGAGCAGGCAGGCGATATCTGGAAATACAACGATCCGGAAAATTTCGCCCTGAAGGCAGCGCTCGCCGCCCATCTCGGCGTTACGTCCGCGAATATTGCCGTCGGCGAAGGCATCGACAGCCTGCTCGGTCTCATCGTACGCATGGTGGTCGAGCCGGGAGCACCCGTCGTCACGTCGCTCGGTGGCTATCCGACCTTCAATTTCCATGTCGCCGGTTTCGGCGGCCGGCTGGTAACGGTGCCCTATGTCAACGATCGCGAGGATCTCGATGGGCTGCTGGAGGCGGTGAAGCGCGAAAACGCGCCGCTCGTCTATTTCGCCAACCCCGACAATCCGATGGGAAGCTGGTGGGACGCCGACAAGATCGTCGACTTTGCCCGCGCCTTGCCGGAAAGCTGCCTGTTCATCCTCGACGAGGCCTATAGCGAAACCGGCCCCGCCGGCTCCTTGCCCGATATTTCCGCGCTGATCGATCTGCCGAATGTGCTGCGCACCCGCACCTTCTCCAAGGCTTATGGCCTTGCGGGCGCGCGTGTCGGCTATGCCATTGGCGTGCCGGAGACAGTGTTGGCTTTCGACAAGATCCGCAATCACTTCGGCATGAACCGGCTGGCGACCGCAGCCGCGCTCGCGGCGCTGAAGGATCAGGCCTATCTCGCCGAAGTCGTCGGCAAAATCCACGCCGCGCGGGAACATATCGGCGTGATCGCCCGCAACAACGGGCTTTCGCCGCTTGCCTCCGCCACCAATTTCGTTGCTGTCGATTGCGGCCGCGATGGTGCCTATGCGCGCGCCATCGTCGATGGGCTGATCCAACATGGCGTCTTCATCCGCATGCCCGGCGTGGCGCCCCTCAATCGCTGCATTCGCATCAGCGTCGGCCCGAAGCACGATCTCGACCTTCTGGCCGAAGCACTGCCGAAGGTGTTGAAGGCGATCGGCTGACACCGAAAATATCAAAAAACCGCGCCGGCCTTGTTTCCTGCCGGTCGCGGTTTTCCTGATTGTGGCAGCGCGCCTCTCCGCCCGCTGCCGGTCCCCTCTTTCGAGGCTATTGTCGTATTCTTTGTGGCGCGCTTCAGTGCGTGGTCATCCACTCGCGGGCGGCGCGGAGCGCTGCGGCGAGCTGCATCTTGGTCAACGTTGCTGCGACGTCGGCGCGGAGCTCGGCGGCGCGGTCGCTGCCCTTGATGGCGGCGATGTTCAACCATTTATGGGCGGCAACGAGGTCTGCCTGGCAGCCCCTGCCGGTCGCATAGATTATGCCCAGCTCGCAAAGGGCCTCAGCGCTGTTGCCACCCATCATGGCCATTTCGGATGTCGGTATTTCGAAGCGTGCCATCGGTTCAATCCCTGTTTCAGTTTATTCGTTATCGACCCTGTTTTTCCTTCCAGACCTTGCCGTCTATCGCGGCTTGATGATCCTTCCGGTCGGCGGGTTTGCCCCGCTCGTTTGATGACTTCACTATCGCAGACGGCTTTCAAAAAACGGCTAAAATGCATGCTTAATTCGATGCAAACAAAGTACAAATGCTTGGTAAACTTGGGATTTTGTTAAACATCGCTTCCCTTGCAAATTAAGGATTGTTGGGCGAGCTTTACACCTCGTTAAGATTTGGATCTAAACCCTTCGTTCACCACGAAAACAGCCGCTGAAACAAGGTGCGTTATTTTTTCGATGTGACAGGGCGGCTGATCTGCGGCGAAAATCGCGCCGGAAAGTGTATTTGCCTTTGCGTTCGTATTGGATAACGTCACCACGTCCGGGCTGGGGCCGAAGGACATTCGGGGAGGAAAGATTATGATCCGTGCCACCATTCTCACCACCGCGCTGCTCTTCAGCGCAGGCGTGGCCTTGGCCGACGAGCCGATCGTCGGCAACTGGAAGACCAAGGAGGGTGATACCGCCGCCATCACACCCTGCGCCGACAGCTACTGCGTAACGCTGAAGACCGGCAAATATGCCGGCCGCCAGATCGGCAAGATGCAGGGCAAGGACGGAACCTACACGGGCGAACTTACAGATCCCGAGGACAACAAGACCTATAGCGGCTCCGGCACTGTCAGCGGTAAAACCGTGAAGATGCAGGGCTGCGTGCTCAAGATCTTCTGCAAGTCGCAAACCTGGACGAGGCTTTAGAGAATACTTCGCCCGAGCGAAGGCGGGGCCGATCAATACGTGCTTCGCTCAGGAAAGACCTTTGGTCCAAGGTTATGCACCTGCTAATATTTCTGAACACTGGATGAACCAGTGTCTCAGCACCTGTTCAGCCTGACCATGGCAAAACAGTGTCCAGGATAGGGCACGGGTAGGCCAGGACAATGAACACGATCATCATGGCGCGGCGTTTCGGCATCATCATGCTGTTTGCCGCCATCTTTGCGATTACATTTTCGGTGGCGGTGGAGCATACCGGCCGCAGCGGTGCGCAATCGCATTTCGGCGCAAGCTTCACTTGCCTGCAGACAGGCAGCCCCTATTGCACGACGGTACAATAGAGCAAGTCACCGATTTCGAGAATCGGACGCCGAAGCGGCATTAAAAATAGCTGCGAAAATCGGAGATCGCGCGTTGCAACGTCGTTTGCTTGTTAAAAACGACTCTCTATAATAGCGCATGAGCAACCGAATCTCTCCTTTTTCACCCCTCGATATTTCTTCACCCAGCCCGTTTCAGCCGCAGAGCTTCGACGATCCAGCCAAGGCCGTCGATGCTCTGACTGAGCTTTACGAGCGCAACACCGCGTTCCTGATCGACAGCTTCACCAAGCTGGCCAAGGGTGCGCCGATCACGGCGCGCTACCGCGCCTTCTATCCACAGGTCAGCATCGAGACGACAAGCTTCGGCCATGTCGACTCGCGTCTTTCCTATGGCCACGTCACCGCACCCGGCGTCTACACGACCACCATCACCCGTCCGCAGCTATTCCGCCATTATCTGAAAGAACAACTGGCCCTGTTGATGCGCAGCCATAATGTGCCGGTCGTGGTGTCGGAATCGACGACGCCGATCCCGCTGCATTTCGCCTTCGGCGAAGGCGCGCACGTCGAAGCTTCGGCCGCCGCTTTCGACGATATTCCGCTGCGCGATATCTTCGATACGCCGGACCTGAACACCACCGACGACGAGATCGCCAATGGCGAATATATTCCGCCACCCGGCGAACCCTCACCCCTTGCGCCGTTTACTGCGCAACGCATCGACTATTCGCTCGCCCGCCTCGCCCACTACACCGCGACCAGCGCGACCCATTTCCAGAACTTCGTGCTCTTTACGAACTATCAGTTCTATATCGACGAATTCTGCCACTGGGCGCGCGATCTGATGGCCAAGGGCGGCGGCGACGGCTACACCGCCTTCGTCGAGCCGGGCAATATCATCACGCTGGCTGGCGCCAGCCAACCGGAGGGCACCACGACCGCGCCACGGTTGCCGCAGATGCCGGCCTACCATCTGAAAAAGAAGGGCCATGCCGGCATCACCATGATCAATATCGGCGTCGGCCCGTCCAACGCCAAGACGATCACCGACCATGTCGCGGTGCTCCGTCCGCATGCTTGGCTGATGCTCGGCCACTGCGCCGGCCTGCGCAACAGCCAGCGGCTCGGCGACTATGTGTTGGCGCATGCCTATATGCGCGAGGATCACGTTCTCGACGACGACCTGCCGGTGTGGGTGCCGATCCCGGCGCTTGCCGAAGTGCAGGTGGCGCTGGAAGCAGCCGTGGCAGAAATCACCGGCTACGAAGGCTTCGAGCTGAAGCGCATCATGCGCACGGGCACGGTCGGCACGATCGACAATCGCAACTGGGAACTGCGCGATCAGGCAGGGCCGGTGAAACGCCTGTCGCAGGCCCGCGCCGTGGCGCTGGACATGGAATCGGCAACGATCGCCGCCAACGGTTTCCGTTTCCGCGTTCCCTACGGCACGCTGCTCTGCGTCTCCGACAAGCCGCTGCACGGTGAGCTGAAACTGCCGGGTATGGCGACCGCCTTCTACCGCACGCAGGTGAACCAGCATCTGCAGATCGGCATCCGCGCCATCCAGAAGCTGGCGGCGATGCCACCGGAAGCGCTGCATTCACGCAAGCTGCGCAGCTTCTTCGAAACGGCGTTTCAGTGACCCATCGACAAGGCGGCAATCGCAGTTGACAGAGGAAATGTAGTGCCGTGGATGAGCTTTGATGGTGGTTCGACGGTCGGCCGTCAGGGTTCAGAAGGTGGCGTTATTGTTTTGGACGAAGAACATAGCGCCGGCGCGCGCATCACACTTGAGAGGTGTGATCGCGTGCCATTTGCCATTACCTGCGGCCTCTACGGCAATATGGTCCACACCGTTTTTATCGGCAGTGAGCAAGAAGGGCTGGACACCTTCCATGTGATCAAGACGAATCTTGAAGAACTAATCGCGATCTGGCCGGAAAACGATGCGCCGGCCGATCAAGTGTCCAGATTTTATGTTGCCATCTCGGATTTTGTGCAGCGCTTTTAACGCAGCTCTTACTTCCTAAGTGCGGTTCTGGAGTAGCTTGAATTGTTCCGCTCTCCATTGTTGCCACTTGCGGCGAAGTTCGCCGGCGCGCAGGCCAATGATTTCATCGCACAGAATTGCCGTGGTGATCCTGTCGCAGCGGAAGTGCCTGAAATCCTGGCGTAATTCGCACCAGGCCACCAGCATACGATGGCTCTCCGCGTAGCCGAGGATAACCGGCCACACAATACGGTCCGTTATCTCGCCGTTCTCTGCCCGATAGCACAACGCCAATTTACGCCTCTGACGGATCGCTTCCCGGATGTCGGCAATGTCAATGATTTCCGTTGGTGGGCGCGAGCCTGGCTTCACACCCATGCTTGGCTCGGCGATAAACGGCCGCAAGTTTTCAGGAACGGCGGCCGCAATTTTGACGATGACATCGCGGGCGGCGTTGGCGATGAGAGTGTCGGAATGGCCAGCGACCCATTGCGCACCCAGTATCACAGCCTCGATCTCATCTGGCGTAAGCATAAGCGGCGGCATGTCGTAGGCGGAATCGAGCAAATAGCCGAAGCCGGCTTCACCTGAAATCGGCACCCTCTGACCAATTAGATCGCCAATGTCGCGGTAAACGGTACGTTTCGAGACCTCAAGTTCTTCCGCAATGTTAGCGGCAGTCACCGGCCGGGTATTCCGACGCAGAATTTGAATGATCTGAAACAGGCGATCTGCTCGACGCATGTGCTGACTCCTGCTGCCATAATGGTGGCAACAGGGCTGTGCGACAAGCTCCATCATGTCAAAAGGAGCCCACAATGAAATTTGCATCGACACGCATCATCACCGCGGACATCAAGCAACTGGTCGCTTTCTACGAGATGATCGCCAACGTGAAAGCGCAGTGGCTAGCGCCGGTCTTTGCCGAAATAGTCTTGCCCGGCGCTGTACTAGCGATTGGTTCATCGGAAACGGTTGCGCTCTGGAAGGAAGGCAGCGCTGAACCTTGCGCCAATCGCAGTCTCATCCTGGAGTTTCAGGTCGACGATATCGACGCCGAATATGCTCGTCTCAAAGACAAAGTGCCCCTCGTGCATGAACTCAAGACAATGCCCTGGGGCAACACAACGTTTCAGTTTCGGGACCCTGATGGAAATGCCGTTTCGCTTTATATGCCGAGTACCGACGAAGCAAAGAAGCGATTTGCCACCAGATAAAGTGACAGCCGCGATCGCAAAAAGTCGGAGTTTTGCGGCACATATCCCGCACTTCAGTTAGGGCGGGCATCTCGCCCTTTATTCTTTCGCCGCCGGCATCAGCCTTATTTGATCGACGGTCGCGACCTGCGGCCGGTCGATCGTCGGCGTTGCCATCCAATTGAGGCAGAGGATCAGAACCGCAAAGGCTGCAAAGCCGGCCATGGTGCGGAGAACAACCTTGCCGAGATCGGGCGTCTCCATCAGATCCTTCTCCGACAACGTCTTTCTGGTCCAGTAATTCACCAACGCCGTTTCCAAGGTGTGCATGTCCGTCTCTCCTTTGGTGATGACGGAACTTGTCGAGTGGCCTCGGGCGTTTTCGACAGCGAAGAAATTTTTTGTCATGCTGCCAGCCGGGATGTCGATTTGCTTGCGGACCACTCGTCTATGGCTGTCAGCAAATGGAAAGAGGAGACGCTGCAATGAAATATCTTTGCCAGGTCTGGTTCGACGGCACGAAGCTCGATGCCATGACGCAGGAGGAAAAGCACGGGCTCGATTCGGATTCGCTCGGCTATGACCGCGATCTGATGGCGAGCGGCCACATGATCCACGCCGAGGCGCTGCAATCGCCAAGTTCGGCGGTGACAGTACGGGTCCGCAACGGCGAGACATCCGTCACGGATGGCCCCTTCATCGAGACCAAGGAATATCTCGGCGGCTTCATCCTGATCGATGCCAAGGACCTGAACGACGCGATCCGCGTCGCCGCAGGCATTCCGCTTGCAAAGCTCGGCAGCATCGAAGTGCGGCCGATCTATTCCTTCGGTCCTGAGGCTTGAGGAGGCGACGATGAAATTTCTCTGCCAGGTTTGGTTCGAAACTGCCGAGATCATGTCCCTCACCGAGGAAGAAGGCCGGCGGCTGACGCAGGAATCCATCGACAACGACAACAGGCTGCGCGACAGCGGCCATATTGTCGTGGCAAACGCATTGCGCGCGCCTGAGACCGCGAGAACGGTGCGGGTGCGTAAGGGCGAGAGCACCGTCACCGACGGCCCCTTTACCGAAATGAAGGAGCATCTTGGCGGCTTCGTATTGATCGAGGCGAAGGATATGGAGGAGGCAACCCGCATCGCCGCCACCTTCCCCGTCGCCAAGTATGGCATGATCGAGGTCCGCGCGGCCTATGACATCAGGTTTCCGAATGAATAGGCATAAGGTGGGAGGACATGGATATGCGGTTTCTATGCTTGATCTACACGTCCGCCGACGTGGACGGCACCTTGACCTACAGCGAGGTCGACAGCCTGATCGCCGAGCACTTTGCCTATGACGAGAGCCTGCGGAAGAAGGGCACGCTGATCCTCTCGGATGCTCTGGCTACGCCCGACAAGGCCATCGTCATCCGCCCACGCGGATCGGCACTTTCTACAACGGATGGCCCTTTCGTCGAGACGAAGGAGCATCTGGCCGGCTTCTATCTCGTCGAGGCTGCCAATATGGCCGACGCAACAGAGATTGCCCGACGCATCCCCTCCGGCCGCCACGGCGCCATCGAAATCCGCCCGATCCGGATACTCACCCTTCCCGGCACCTGACAGGAGAGCAAGAGACCGCCCGTGTCGCTGAACGAAACCATCGACGAGATCTACCGCAGCCAATCGCGCCGCGTGTTTGCGACGCTGATCCGTCTGCTCGGCGATTTCGACCGGGCGGAAGAGGCCCTTCACGATGCCTTTGCGGCAGCGGCACAACAATGGACGGAAGAGACGTTGCCGGCCAATCCCTATGCCTGGCTGGTTTCGACCGGCCGCTTTCGAGCGATCGACCACATCCGGCGGCGAGCGCGCTTCGATGCCTCACAGGCCGACATCGTCGACAGCCTGTATCCGGAGGGCGAAATGCTCGAGATAGCCGAAAGCGAAGAGATCGAAGACGATATGCTCAGGCTGATTTTCACCTGTTGCCATCCGCTCATCCCGGCGGAAGCGCAGATGGCGATGGCGCTGCGCGAGGTCTGCGGTCTGACGACGGAAGAGATCGCCCATGCTTTCCTCATTTCCGCGCCGACGATTGCCCAGCGTATCGTTCGCGCCAAGAACCGCATTCGCACAGCCCGAATTCCCTATGAAGTTCCGGCAAAGACGGAGCTGCCGGAGCGGTTGGCGCAGGTGTTGCATGTCATCTATCTCGTCTTCAACGAAGGCTATTCCGCCTCGTCTGGCACAACAATCATCCGCGCCGACCTTGCCGCCGAAGCCATCCGTCTCGGTCGCCTGCTCCTAAAGCTCCTGCCAGATCCGGAGGTTGCCGGATTGCTGGCGATGATGCTCCTGCAGGATTCGCGGCGGCTCGCACGGGCGAGCGCTTCCGGCGATCTCATCCTGCTGGCGGATCAGGATCGCAGGCTCTGGGACCACAGGAGAATCCGAGAGGGACTGGCCTTTGCGGCCGAGGCGATGGCGGGCGAAAGCGTCGGCAGCTATGCGCTGCAGGCTGCAATTGCCGCCGAGCATGCACGCGCGGCAACCACGGAGCGGACGGACTGGCGGCGGATCGTGGCGCTTTACGATCTGCTGCTGGTGGCGCATCCGTCGCCCGTGATCGAACTCAATCGGGCAGTCGCGGTTTCAATGTGCGATGGGCCGGCGGCCGCGCTTGATATCGTCAATGGCCTGCTGAGCGAAGACCGGTTGGCCCGATATCATCTGGCCCATGCGGCGAAGGCCGATTTTCTGCGCCAACTCAACCGCAAAGACGAAGCGCGACGGTCCTACGAGATGGCGCTTTCGTTTTGCCATCAGGCGCCCGAACAGGCGTTCCTGCGCAAGCGGCTGGCGGAGCTTGGCGACAGAACCGAACGATAGGCCTATCCGTGGCGCTTCCTTGAGATCAGCAAGGCGAGTGCCGTCCCGGTCAGAGCCGAAACGACGATCAGGAGATGCGCGCTGATGCTTGCCTGGGCCAGATTGTCGAGCGCGGCCTTTTGTCCGGGAGCTCCGAAAGCGATCGCGCCGGCGGTGATACCGGCCGGATAGGTGCCGACACCGCCGGGCGCATGCACCGGCAGCACAGAGGAAAGCTCGCCCCCTACGGCACCACCGAAACTCGCCGACAGCGGTGTGACATTCATCAGGCGGAGCGCCCAGGCGAGCACCACGACCTTCACCAGCCAATTGACGACCGTTGTCAGCCAGGCGCGGGCAAAGGCAGTGCCATTAGCCGGCAGGCCGCGTTCCAGTTCATGCACCAGTCCCTGCGCCTTCTTCGGCAATGCCTTGCCGGCGAATTTGATCAGCGGGCGGCGCAGGACAAAAACGGCGACCGGTACAAGCAGGAAAGCAAGCCATAGAACCCAGGCGAGAGCATGATAGGGCGAAGCGAGCACCAGGCCGACACCTGCTGCGGCAAGCAACGCATGCAGGTCGAGCAGCCGCATGACGAGCAGCGCCGAGGTGCCGCGCGCCAGCGGAATGCCGAATTCGGAGCGCATCAGCACTGGAAAGCTGGTTTCGCCGGTGCGGAAGGGCATCATGATGTTGAGGAGATTATGGACCTGCGTCACACGGAAGAGTGCGGTAAAATGACCGCCGGTCTCCTTCGGGAAATAATCGTAGATGCGCCAGGTGCGAAGGAAGTAGGTGCTGGTCAGGAGCGCCATTGCCAGAAGAATGGGCAGGGCACCCACATTGCCCCATTGCGCCAGGATCGAACTCCAGCCCCAGAACCACTCGATAAAGGCGGCATAGGCGAGGACGACGGCCAATGTCAGCAGCGTCATGCGGTTGCGAATAAACCAGTTCTGTCGGCTGGCAACCATCGGAGTCTTCATGTAGTTAAGGCACCAAATGCGAGCGGAGGCTGACGCCGGACATGTCGCTCGTTCCGTCCGGCCGGTTCTGCCGGTCTTTTAGGAGAAAGAAGAGTTGCAGACAACGGCAGAGTCGATCCGCCCCCTGACCGACACGGTAAGTGCCATTGAGCTTTCGCTGGTCGTGCCCGTCTTTAACGAGGAAGAAAGCGTCGGACCGCTGATCGAGCGGATCTGTTCCGCCATGGCGGGCTTCACCAAGCCCTGGGAACTGATCCTGATCGACGACGGCAGCACCGATGCAACGCTTGCCAGTGCACGCCGCTCGATCGGACGCGAGGGACTGACGCTGCGCATCGTCGAGCTTCAGCGCAATTTCGGCCAGACTGCCGCAATGCAGGCCGGCATCGACACCGCCACCGGCCGGCTGATCGCCACCATGGACGGCGACCTGCAGAACGATCCGAAGGATATCCCCGCGATGGTCGAGGAATTGGAGCGGCGGCAGCTCGACCTGCTCGTCGGCTGGCGCAAGAACCGCCAGGACGGGCTTTTGCTGCGCAAGATTCCCTCCTGGTGCGCCAACTACCTCATTGGCCGCATCACCGGCGTTAAATTGCACGACTATGGCTGCAGCCTGAAAATCTACCGCGCCTCGATCATCAAGCAAGTGAAGCTGATGGGTGAGATGCACCGCTTCATCCCGGCCTGGGTCGCGGGTGTCGTGCCGAGCTCGCGTATCGGCGAAATGGTCGTTACCCATCATGCGCGCCAGCACGGCACATCGAAATACGGGATTTCGCGCACCTTCCGCGTTATCCTCGACCTGCTGTCCGTGATGTTCTTCATGCGCTACAAGGCGCGGCCGGGGCATTTCTTCGGCTCTCTCGGCCTTGGCCTCGGGGCACTCGCTGGCCTGATCCTGCTGTGGCTCTTCATCGCCAAGTTCATCTTCGGCGACGATATCGGCAACAGGCCGCTGTTGCTGGTCGGCGTCGTGCTCCTGCTGTCGTCGGTGCAGATGATCACCACGGGCATCCTGGCCGAGATGATCGCGCGCATCTATTATCGCGACGACCTGTCGCCGAACTACATCGTTCGCAAGATATTCGATCGGGATAGTCAGGATGCATAGGCTTCTGGTCCGCCGACCGGATACCATCATCCTTCTGCTTGCCGGTTACTTCGCTCTGGAATTTCTGGTGCGGCTCGCCATGCCGCATGGCATGCGCTACGACGAGTCTCAGCAGGCGCTGTTCTCACAATGGCTGACACTCGGCTACGATTCCCAGCCGCCGCTCTATAATTGGGTGCAGGCGCTGGTGGTGTCCGTCTTCGGACTGTCGCTGGCGGCGATTTCCATCGTCAAGAACATCGTGCTGTTTCTGGTCTTCTTCAGCTACTACAAGCTGGCGAAGCTGGTGTTGTCCGATAAGGTTTTCGCGGCGATCGCCACGCTGTCATTGCTGACGATCCCGCAGCTCTTCTGGGAGGCGCAGCGCGACCTGACGCATACGGTCGCCCAGCTCCTGACCATCAATCTCTTCCTCTATGGTGCAATCCGCACGCTGAAGGCGCCGAGCCTGGGCTCCTATGTGTTCACCGGCATCGCGCTCGGTCTCGGCATGCTGTCGAAATATAATTTCGCCCTGCTTGCCGCCGCCGCAGTCATTGCCGTCCTGATGCATCCGCAGGGGCGCGCGCGCCTCTTCGATAAGCGATTTCTGCTGACCCTGCTGATCTCCCTATTGATCTTCCTGCCGCACGGGCTCTGGCTGATCCACAATCTCGACCTTGCCTCGGGACGGACCCTGGGGATCATGGAGCAGGATGCGCCGGAAAGCGCCTTTGCCAAGCTGGTGAAGGGGCCGCTGGAATTCGTGAAATTGGTCGTCGTCATCTGCGCGCCGACGCTCGTCATCTATTCATTGGTCTTCGGCAAGAGCCTCTTCAAGAATCTGGGGCGGTCGAACGAATGGACCCTCTTTTTCGAGATCCTGTTTGCTGCCATCGCCGTGCTGGTGCTGATCCTGATCGTCGGCATCGGCATGACGGCGCTGCGGGACCGCTGGCTGCTGCCCTTCCTGTTCCTGCTGCCGATCTATCTGTGCCTGAAAATGGAAGTGGCTGGCATCAAGGCGTCGGATTTCGGCAAGCGCTTCTTCTATATACCGCTGGCGATGATGCTGATCATCCCGGCGCTGCTGTTGATCCGCGTGATTTTCCCGACGTGGTTCGGCTCCTATGACCACTACAACACGCCCTACCCCGCCTTTGTGAGCCAGGCCGTGGCGACGGAACGCAAAAAGCCGGGATTGGTGCTGACGGACAACTGGCTGCCCGCCGGCAATCTGCATTTGCAACTGCCTGATGTGCCGGCCATGTCGCTGTTCTTCGGAAATCTGAAGACGGACTATCAATGGAGCGCCGACAAGCCGATCCTCGTCGTTTGGCGGCCGGGAAAGAACGATGCCGGCGTGCCGGCACCCTTGGCAAACTGGCTGCACGATACGCTTGGCGCCCAATATGCGACGCCGGACATCAAGCTCGCGGACGTGCAGTACATCCACGGCAAACCCGGCGACCTGGCGTCTTTCGCCTATTCCTGGATCTATCCGAAATAAGGGCCGATCACCCGATCTGCGGGGATCACCGCCCATCTTTTGATTTTCAATGCGGGAGCCGCTTATGGACCAGACCGATACGCGCACGAGCATCTTGCCCGATCCCGATGATCTTCCGCCGTGGCAAGTCAAAAGCTCCACCCATCTGCTTCACGACCGATGGCTGAAAGTCAGAGCCGACGCCTGTGTCACCGCGGAGGGCGTGGAGATTGCGCCCTATTACGTCTTGGAATATCCCGATTGGGTCGAGGTGGTGGCGCTCGATGCGGAGGATAATATCTACCTGCTCCAACAGTATCGGCATGCTCTAGGCGTCGTATCATTGGAAGTGCCGGGAGGTGCAATGGATGCCAGCGATGCCAACCCGATCGAGGCGGCTGCGCGCGAATTGCGGGAAGAAACCGGCCTCTCTGCTTCCGAATGGGAGTATGTCGGCGCCCTTGCACCCAATCCGGCCACACACTCGAACCTTTCCCATATCGTGCTCGCCCGCAATGTCGAAATCGCCACGAAACCCGCGGACGATCCGACGGAACGCACGCGGCTTATCCGCATTCCGATCCGGCAAGCCATCGGACTGGCCCTGGAGGGCAAAATGATCCAGAGCATTCACGTCGCGGGGCTGACGTTAGCCTTGCACAAGGCGGGCAAATGGGATCCGCCGTCCCCAGCGGATAAGAGCTGACTAGAGCGGTTCAGCATTTCACGGAATCGCTTTCCCGCTCTATCTCTTTGTTTTTACGCATTCCGGACGGAAAAGCGCTGCGCACTTTTCCTGGAATTGCTCTACGGCTTCATTTCCGCCCACACCGCGTCGAGCGCCAGCCGCGTGATACGCACCATTGCATCCACTTCCTCATGGCTGATGATCAGCGGCGGCGAGGCCAGCATTCGGTCGGCTGTCGCGCGCAGCACAAGGCCGTTGGTCAAAGCATGATTGCGCACGGCAGAGCCGACCGCATCCGGCTTCTCGAAGCGACGGCGCGTGGATTTGTCGGCGGCAAGTTGCAGCGCGCCCATCAGCCCGATGCTGACAGCTTCGCCGACCATATCGTGATCCGCCAGGCTGCCCCACGCCTTGGCGAAATAGGGCCCGATGTCGTCGCGAACGCGCTCGACCAACCCCTCGTCCTCGATGATCCTTAGATTTTCCAGCGCAGCGGCGGCGCAGACCGGATGGCCGGAATAGGTGAAGCCGTGGTTGAACTCGCCCACCTGGTTGATCAGGACATCGGCGATGGGATCGCTGACCAGCACGCCGCCGATCGGCAGGTAGCCGGAAGACAGGCCCTTGGCGATCGGCGCGAGATCGGGCTCGACGCCGAAATGCTGATAACCGAACCATGAACCAAGCCTTCCGAAGCCGCAGATTACCTCGTCGCAGACGAGCAGGATATTCCTCGCCTTGCAGATGCGGGCGATCTCCGGCCAATAGGTCGAGGGTGGAATGATGACGCCGCCTGCCCCTTGGACCGGCTCGGCGATGAAGGCGGCGACATTGTCCTCGCCCAGCTCATCGATCTTTTCTTCCAGCTCGCGAGCGGCCTTGAGGCCGAACACCTCTGGAGAGAGATCGCCGCCCTCGGCATACCAATAGGGCTGGCCGATATGGACGACGCCGGGGATCGGCAGGTCGCCCTGTTCATGCATGTATTTCATGCCGCCCATGCTGGCGCCGGCAACGGTGGAACCGTGATAGCCATTGCGGCGGGCGATAACGGTCTTCTTTGTCGGCTTGCCCATCGCGCTCCAATAGACGCGCGCCATGCGGAACCAGGTGTCATTGGCTTCGGAGCCGGAATTGGTGAAGAAGACATGATTGAAATGCGGCCCGGCATGGGCGCAGACCTTCTCGGACAGAAGCGTAGCCGGCGTGGTCGTGGTGCCGAAGAAGGTGTTGTAATAGGGCAGCTCGTTCATCTGGCGGATGGCGGCATCGGCGATTTCCGTTCGTCCATAGCCGATATTGACGCACCAGAGGCCGGCAAAGCCGTCGAGATATTTCTTGCCGTTGCTGTCGAAGATATAGACGCCCTCGCCGCGCTGGATGATCCGGGCGCCGTCGGCATTCAACTTCTTCATATCCGCGAAGGGATGGAGATGATGAGCGGCATCGACGGCGGCGAGATTGGAACGGCTGGAAGTGTCGGACATCGTTTGCAGAATCCCTGTCGGATTGAAAGGCTGACCTCGATCGTTTACGACCATGCCGTGAGCATTGGGGATTTACAAGAGCATGGCGACCGACAACGCAACCGAAGGTAACGCGCGCATCGAGGTGCTGATCTCGGACATGAACGGCCGGCTGCGCGGCAAGCAGATCCCGATGGCGGCCGAAAAGAAGGTCTGGTCCGGTGCGGTACGCCTGCCAACCTCGACACAATCCCTGGACATCTGGGGCGACGACAATGACGACCTCACCGGGCTGTCGCTGACGATCGGCGATCCCGATGGCACCTGCGTCGCCGATACGCGCACTCTTGCAGATATGCCCTGGGCGCCGCCGGGATCGAAGCAGGTGCTGGCCACGATGCATGAACTCGACGGCAGCCCGAGCTTTCAGGACCCGCGCGCCATTCTTACCGCCGTTGTCGACCGCTATAAGGCACTCGGCCTGACGCCGGTCGTTGCGACCGAACTGGAATTCTATCTTCTCGCCGGCGACTGGCGCGAGCGCGGCGTCCCCTCGCCGCCGCCGGCACTGTTGTATCGTGGCGAGCCGAACGGCTATCAGCTTTACGATATGGATGCCGTCGATCTGCTCGGCGATTATCTCGAAACTCTGCGCGCCTATGCGAAAGCGCAGGGCCTGCCGGCAGACGCGACGACGGCGGAATTCGGCCCCGGCCAGTTCGAGGTCAATCTGCTGCATCGCCCCGACGCACTCGCCGCCGCCGATGATTGCGTCGCCTTGAAACGACTGGCTGAGCAGGCGGCGCGCAAACATGGCCTCAAATCGACCTGCATGGCGAAACCCCATACCGATCACGCGGGCTCGGGGCTGCATGTGCACGCCAGCATCGTCGACGAAGACGGCCGCAATATTCTCGACGCGGCCGGCGGCGAGCCATTGCGGCTAAAATCGATCTGCGCCGGTCTGCTGCAGACCCTGCAGGATGCGCAACTAGTCTTTGCGCCCTATGCCAATTCCTATCGCCGCTTCCAGCCGGGCTCGTTCGCGCCCGTGGACCTCACCTGGGGCTACGGTCATCGTGGAACTGCGGTCCGCATCCCCGAAAAGGACGGGCCGGGTGCCCGCGTCGAGCACCGCGTCGCCGGCGCCGATGCCAATCCATATCTCATGCTGGCGGCAATCCTCGGGGGCATGTTGCTTGGATTGCAGAACGAACTCGACCCCGGCGAAGAGACAACGCCAAGCCATGTGCCGGCCAATGCCCCGCGCCTGACGCATGATTTTCTGACCGCCGTCGAGCGCTTTCGCGCATCCCCCTTCATCGCCGATATTTTCGGGGAGCGATACCAGAAGCTCTACGGCGATACAAAGCACAAGGAAGCGGTCCGCTACCTGCGCACCGTATCCGATTTCGACTACCGAACGTATCTGCCGCGCCTTTGACGGATTTCAGACGACCGCACGGCTGATCGAGTCTTCGTCGGCAACCCGCGCGGCCGTGCCCTGCTTGACCATCACCTTCAGCTCGCCGGCATGAAGTTTGAGCGCGATGTCGCGTTCCAGCGGCCGCAGCTCGCCATCCAAGACGCAATTCGCCCGGTTGCGCAGCTTCGGGAAATGCAGGTGCACTTCGCGCGCATGCATGACCATGACGTCGGCGTTCTCGCGAAACCTGCCCCGCAGCATATCGATGGCGAGCCGTGCAACGCCGAGCGGCCGCAATGGCCGCGCCGTATAAAAGCCCAGTTCGCCGCCGCGCAGGTCGTCGGCATACAGCAGCGTGTTTGGGCCAAAAGGATTGTTGGACACGGAAATCGCCGACACGTGCCGGCGCTCGCGAACGCCCTCGGCTTCGAAATCGACATCGAATTCCGGCGGGTTGAAGACGACACCCAAGGCAGCGCGAATGCTGGCCGTCATCTTGCCGAAACGCGAACGATAGGTATAGGCGTTGCGATAACGCACCATGCGCGCATGCATTCCGGCGGAAAACTGGTGAATGAAGGGTCGGCTGTTGGCGCTGCCGATATCCACTTGATCGACCTCGCCTGTCGCCAGCACGTCCAATACCTGCCAGATATCGAGTGGCAGTCGGAGCGAGCGCGCAAAGAGGTTCATGGTACCGGCGGGAATGACGCCGAGAGCGACGCCGTTTTTCCAAGCGACGGCGGCGGCCGCGGAAATTGTGCCGTCGCCGCCGCCGGCGACGATGCCGTCGATATCGTCGCGACGCGCCGCGCGCTCCATGGCCGCAACAACTTCGCTGCCCGACACGACCAGGCCTTCGAAATCGTGGCCGGCATCCCGGAAAACCTGCTCCGCCTTCATTTCGTAGGCATCCATGTCCGTCGTCTTGAACGTACCGCCGTCGCGATTGAAAAAGCCGATCAGTTTCATCGAGGCTCCCGGTTTTCTCGTTGAATCTGTCTCAAGAAAAATCTGCTCCCTGCACCTGTTAGTCCAGAAATGGTTTCGGCCAAGGCGATTTCAAGCATTTTCAGGCCCGGCTACCGCAGTCAATGCGGATTACAGATCGCGCGATAACCGCATCAGAACTTATGCGCAGGGCGATATGCTGCGCTGCAAAAAATGCACGCGACAGCGGTATCGCGCTGATTCATAGTATTAATTGAGGCATGTTCGTGTCTTTCCCGTCTTTTCATTCCGCATCGTGTGTCCGAGGCCGAACCCCGGTTTTCCCTGCCCGTTGCCCGCTTCGCGGCACTTTCTGCATCGCCGCCAAGGAGTTTTCGTGAGCGATATCGCCGTCGACCTCATCGATTCCCCATCCAGCCTCGAAGCCCCGTCGCGCACGGCGATCGCCCTTGTGACGCTGGCGCTTGCGGTCGGAAGCTTCGGCATCGGCACGGGCGAATTCGTCATCATGGGCCTGCTGCCCGAGGTCGCCGATACATTCGGCGTCACGACTCCGGAAGCAGGCCACGTCATCAGCGCCTATGCGCTCGGCGTCGTTGTCGGCGCGCCGATCATCGCCGTCCTTGCCGCCAAGATGGCGCGGCGCACGCTGCTTCTGCTGATGATGGCGATCTTTGCTGCCGGCAACATTTCCAGCGCCCTGGCGCCGACCTTCGAAAGCTTCGCGGCTCTGCGTTTCATCACCGGCCTGCCGCATGGCGCCTATTTCGGCGTTGCGGCGCTTGTGGCCGCCTCGATGGTACCGGTTCATCGCCGCGTACGTGCCGTCGGTCAGGTCATGCTCGGGCTCACCATCGCCACCCTGATCGGCACGCCGATCGCCACCTTCCTCGGCCAGCTTCTGAACTGGCGGGCAGCCTTCATGATGGTCGGCGGCGTCGGCCTCGTGACCATGCTGCTTATTGCCCTGTTCCTGCCCAAGGACAAGGTCGCGGAGGGCGCGAGCATCGCCCGCGAGCTAGGCGCCCTTCGCCGCATCCAGGTGTGGCTGACGCTCGGTATCGCCGCAGTCGGTTTCGGCGGCATGTTCTCGATCTTCAGCTATGTCGCGACGACGACGACGCAGGTTGCCGGCTTGGGAACGGGCATGGTGCCGATCGTGCTGGCGCTTTTCGGCATCGGCATGAATGTCGGCAATGTCGTCGGCTCGCGCTTGGGCGACCTGTCGCTAAAGGGCACGATCGGCGGCATGATGGTCTTCAACGTCGTCATCATGACGCTGTTTTCGCTGACGGCTACCAATCCGGTGATGCTCTGCCTCTGCGTCTTCCTCATCGGCTGCGGTTTTGCCGCCTGCCCAGCGGTGCAGACACGTCTTATGGATGTCGCGGCCGATGCGCAGACGCTGGCCGCCGCCTCCAACCATTCAGCCTTCAACATCGCCAATGCGCTCGGCGCCTGGCTTGGCGGCCTGGTGATCTCCTGGGGCTTCACCGCAGCGTCGACAGGCTATGTCGGCGCGGTGCTTTCTGTCTTCGGTCTGATCGTTTTCGGAATATCAGTCGCTTTGGAGCGCAACGGCCGTAACGCCTAAGACAGGCGACATGGAAAGCAAGGGTCGTTCTGGCCGGCTTCTGAACCCACTCATTCCCATCGATCGGCCGGGTGCACACCACCCGGCCGTCTACTTTTTTGACATTTTTGCAATAGCGATTGCTGCAACGCACAAGCCTTTAGCCGCCAAACGAAAAATTGCATGCGACATTATGGCATTAGCCGTCGGCGCCCCTTGACTTTTCGGCTCTTCGGAGCGACTTCTCCCGTGTGGGGAACCCGTGTTTTCCATACCGATTAACCGGAGCCATCTTACGATGCCTAGCGACAGTAGTAGTCGATTGCCTTTGCCGTCAGTGGCATTCGTGCTGTAACCGACTCCTGTCGGCTCGCCACGATCTGCCACGACGGCGGATCGACCGGAAAGGCGAGCTATAATGAATATCAACAGCTTCCCCATGCGGGCTGGCAATGCCGCTCGTGCATTTATTAATAATAATCGCGCCCTTACCATTGCAGAACGCGTTGAGTCGCTGAACGCGCTCGAGGCCAGCGAAGCCGCACGCATTCTGGTCAAGATGCCGGAGGAGCGGGCCGTTCGCATTCTCGATCGGCCGGAACTGCGCAACGCCGCTGCCATTCTCGAGGTCATGACCAATGCGGATGCCGCACGGCTGCTGCACGGCATGTCCAATGACCGCGTGGCCGACATTCTTCTCGAACTGGACGGCGACGCGCGCGCCCGGCTGTTTGCCACTCTTGACGAGCCGGTTCGTGTCGCAATCCAGGGCTTGATGGGTTATCCGCCGCGCACAGCCGGCGGCATCATGACGACGGAATTCGTTAGCGTGTTCGCCACCTGGACGGTTGCGCAGACGCTCGACCACGTGCGCCAGGTCGAGCGCTCCCGCGAAACGGTCTATGCGATCTATGTGCTCGACGACGACACCCACGTGCTGCTGCATGTCGTGACGCTGCGCCGTCTCATCACCGGCCAGCCCGATGCCTGCATTCTGACCGTGGCACAGAAGGGTACGCCGGTCACCGCGCCTGCGCTGATGAAGCAGGAGGATGTCGCCCGGCTGATCCGCCGACACGACCTGCTCGCTCTGCCGGTCGTCGACGAAAACGGCCTGATGCTCGGCATTGTGACGGTCGACGATGTCATCGATACGATGATCGCCGATACGACCGAAGCCGCACAGAAATTCGGCGGTATGGAAGCCCTCGGTCAGCCCTATATGAAGATCAGCTTCGCGGGCATGATCCGCAAGCGTGCCGGCTGGCTGGCCGCCCTCTTCCTCGGCGAAATGCTGACGGCCAGCGCCATGCAGCATTTCGAAGGCGAGTTGGAGAAGGCTGTCGTGCTGACGCTGTTCATCCCGCTGATCATGAGCTCGGGCGGCAATTCCGGCTCGCAGGCGACCTCGCTGATCATCCGGGCATTGGCGCTCGGCGAACTCAAGCTGTCCGATTGGTGGCGTGTCGCCTTACGCGAACTGCCGACCGGCATCGTGCTTGGCTCCATTCTGGGCCTCGTCGGCTTCGCCCGCATCGTGCTTTGGCAGACCATCGGTCTTTTCGACTATGGCCCGCACTGGCAGTTGGTCGGCGTTACCGTGTTCGCCGCCTTGATCGGCATCGTCATGTTCGGTTCGCTGGCCGGCTCCATGTTGCCCTTCGCGCTACAGAAGCTGCGCCTCGACCCGGCCAGTGCATCGGCGCCATTCGTCGCAACGCTGGTCGACGTCACCGGGCTGGTGATCTATTTCTCGGTCGCACTGCTGATCCTCAGTGGCACGATGCTTTGAGGACAATAAAATCTTGACTACGAAAGGGCCGGCGACGGCCCTTTTCATTTTCAATCCGGCTGCGGCAGCTTGAGGGCGCCGTTGGTCTTGATGCTGCGGATCGCGAAATTCGAGCGCAGGTCGGAGACGCCGGGGAGCGTCAGAAGCTTTTCCGACATCACCTTCTCATAGGCGGCCAGATCCGCGACGACAACTTCCGCCAGAAAATCCGCTGCTCCCGAAATCAAGTGGCAGGAGACGATTTCGGGAATAGCGAGCAGCGCTGCCTGCTGCGCCTCCGAATTTTCCTTGGAGTGATGCCCAACCTTGAGCTCGACGAAAACCGTCAGCCCGAGGCCAGCCTCCTTGCGGTCGATATCGGCGCGATAGCCGCGCAGCAGCCCCGATTTTTCCAGATTGCGAATGCGCCTCAAACAGGGTGATGGCGAGAGATTCACGCGCTCGGCAATCTCGACATTGGTGGCGCGCGCATCCTCCTGCAGGCAGTTGAGGATGGCAATATCAAATTTATCCAGTTTTGGCATTTTTGCGAAGCTTTATATTCCAGATTGGCAGATTATTGCTCATAGCATGTTCTACGAGCCATAACTAGCAAGGACGTGCCTCGGCTTTCGGCGCTATCTTTTCTTCAACCGGATGATGATCCGGACGGTTCGAAAGGATACGTCGATGACTGCTTTGACACTCTCCTCCCGCAAAACGATGCCTGCCACAATCGGTTATGCAGGCGCCATCGTTACGGTCTTGATCTGGGCCAACTGGATTCTTGCCACCCGCCACACCGCGGAAACGCAGATGGGCACGATCGACCTCGGCCTGATCCGCTATGGTATTCCGGCATTGGTGCTTTCTCCCGTCTGGCTGCGGACCGGGCTGCTGCCCAAGGGCGTGTCGCTGAAGCTATTGGCACTGATGGTCTGCGGCGCCGGCGCGCTCTTCTTCCAGTTGACGACCTTCGCAATCCACTCCACGCCCGCCGCTTCGGCCGGTATTCTGCTTGGCGGCTCCATGCCGCTGGCGGCTGCGCTTATTGGCGTGTTGCTGTTTCGCGAGCGGCCCGACATCACCCGCTGGCTCGGCCTCGGCGGTATTGTCGCCGGCGTCGTCATCCTCCTGGCGCGCAGTCTTTCCGGCGTGGAGATGTCCTGGATCAGCTTCACACTTCTGCCGCTCGGCGCTTTGCTCTGGGCCGGCTACACCCACGCGTTCCGCCGCTCCGGCCTGAACGCCATCCAGGCAAGCGCCATCATCGCCATCTGGTCGTTCCTTATTCATGTCGGCCTGGCTCTGATCTTCGGCAGCTCGCTCGCCTCTATCCCGCTGCCGGAAATCGGCCTGCAGGTCGTCAGCCAGGGCCTGCTTTCCGGCCTCGCCGCCACGCTCGCCTACGGTCTCGCCGTCCAGGCTCTTGGCGGCACACAAGCTGCAGCCTTCACCGCCATCACGCCCGTTCTCGCCACCTTCGGCGGCGGGCTGCTGCTTGGCGAACCGATCGGTGCTGCTGAAATTGCAGCGGCGGTTGTCACGGGTATGGGCGTCGCGCTTTCGACGGGAGTTTTGTCGAGGAAGTGAATACGGCGATCAGGACGATGAATTGAAGGCTGCCCTCGGGCAGCCTTCCGCGTTGATAGCGGCATCATCTGATGCTAATTTTGATGACAAAGGAGCATGTTAATGCGGACCACAGTAACCATTGATGACAAATTGCTCGCGGATGCGCGCGAAGTCACGGAATTGGCTGAGACCTCAGCGATCGTGCGCGAGGCGTTGAAAGCGCTTATCGAGCGAGAAGCTGCCAGAACGCTTATACGCCTTGGCGGCACGGAACCAGATATTGCGGCCCCTCCTCGTCGTCGGTTTGGTGTCGAATGATCTTGGTCGATACGTCGATTTGGATCGATCATTTTCATTCGCTGGACGCTAAACTTCAGTCTTTATTGGAGCAGAAACAGGTTCTCATCCATCCCTTCGTGATCGGTGAGATCAGCCTCGGAAACCTGAGGCAATATGATCTTGTTATGAGAAGTCTGAGCCGGTTGTATCAGATTTCAAAGGCGCCAGATGATGACGTTCTTTATTTTATCCGGAGCAATAGATTACAAGGTATGGGCATTGGCTATGTCGATGCTCACCTGGCGGCGGCGGCAATATTGACACCTGGCACCTATCTCTGGACGCGCGACAAGCGGCTACAGCGCGTTGCCGAAAATCTCAGGATTGCCGCGTTGTTGTAGCCGGAAAAGCCCTGCTCAGAACCACAGCGCCATGGCGACCCGCCTTTCGGGATCGCCGCCATGGTCGATCTCGAATTTTAGAATCTCAAAAAGCCCCGCCGGCATCTCAGGCTCATCCAGCACTCGAAATCCAAGCGAGGTGTAAAACGGCGCGTTGAACGGCACATAACGATCTGTCGTCAGTGTGACACCTGATGCGCCCCGCATCCGCGCCGCCTCGATCATGCCCAGCATCAGGCGCCGCCCGACGCCCTTTCGCTGCCAACGCTGCATGACGTCGATCTCCATGACATAGACTGTGTCATAAAGCTCGGCCCCGGCGGCGAAGGCGAAGGGTTGGTCCAGATGGTCCACCGCCACGAACAGCAGCTTCGCATCGAGCGACGTCTCCAGCTTCTGGCGCGGCACGGTCCTGCCATCATCCTCCCTGCCGAGCGCACGCCCGAGGGTTGCGAAGGCATCGATCTCGATTTCCGCCATACACTCCAGGTCAGCAGAGCGGGCGAGGCGGATTGCGTATGCGTCTCGCCCGATCTCTCCCATGGTCATCACATATTCGGATAGACTGGCCCCTCGCCGCCCTGCGGCGGCACCCAGTTGATGTTCTGGTTGGGGTCCTTGATGTCGCAGGTCTTGCAGTGCACGCAGTTCTGGGCGTTGATGACGAAGATGTCCTTGCCGTCCTTTTCCACCCATTCATAGACGCCGGCCGGACAGTAGCGCGTCGACGGGCCGGCATAGATGTCGTGCTCCGAGCGCTTCTGCAGGTCCATGTCCTTGACCTTGAGATGCACCGGCTGGTCTTCCTCATGATTGGTGTTCGACAGGAACACCGACGAGAGACGATCGAAGGTCAGAACGCCATCCGGCTTTGGATAGGCGATCGGCTTGTGCTGGGCGGCCGGCTCCAGTGACTGCGCATCGGTCTTGCCGTGTTTCAGCGTGCCGAAGAAGGAAAAGCCGAACAGCGTGTTCGTCCACATGTCGAGACCGCCAAGCGCCACGCCTATCGCCGTGCCGAACTTCGACCACAGCGGCTTGACGTTGCGGACCTTCTTCAGGTCGCGGCCGATATCCGTCTGGCGCCATTCGTTCTCGATCTCGATCACCTCGTCATTGGCGCGGCCGGCGGCAATTGCTGCGGCGATCTTGTCGGCCGCCAGCATGCCCGACAGCACCGCATTGTGGCTGCCCTTGATGCGCGGCACGTTGACGAAACCGGCCGAACAGCCGATCAGCGCCCCGCCGGGGAAGGAAAGCTTCGGCACCGACTGGTAACCGCCTTCGGTGATGGCGCGCGCCCCATAGGAGAGGCGTTTGCCGCCCTCGAAGGTGGAGCGGATCGCCGGGTGCGTCTTGAAGCGCTGGAATTCCTCGAAGGGATAGAGATAGGGGTTCTTGTAATTGAGGTGCACGACGAAGCCGACGGCGACGAGATTGTCTTCGAGGTGATAGAGGAACGAGCCGCCGCCGGTCTTCATGCCCAAAGGCCAGCCGAAGGAGTGCTGCACCAGGCCCTGTTTGTGGTGCTCGGGCTTGACCTGCCAGAGTTCCTTGAGGCCGATGCCGAACTTCGGTACGTCACGTCCCTCATCGAGCTTGAACCTGGCAATGAGCTGCTTGGCAAGCGAACCGCGCACGCCTTCGCCGATCAGCACGTATTTGCCGAGCAGCGCCATGCCGCGGGTATAGTTCGGGCCGGGCTCGCCGTTCTTTTCGATACCCATGTCGCCAGTGGCAACACCGATGACGGCACCTTCGTCATTGTAAAGCACTTCGGTGGCGGCAAAGCCGGGATAGATCTCGACACCGAGGGCCTCCGCCTTTTCGGCGAGCCAGCGACAGACGTTGCCGAGCGAGACGATATAATTGCCGTGATTGTTCATCAGCGGCGGCATCAGCGCGTTCGGCAGGCGGACGGAGCCGGCCGGTCCGAGCACCAGGAAATGATCGTCCGTCACCTTGGTCTTGAAAGGATGGCCGTCTTCTTGGCGCCAGCCGGGCAGCAGGCGGTCGATGCCGATGGGATCGACAACGGCACCCGACAGGATATGGGCGCCGACTTCCGCGCCCTTCTCGAGCACGACGACGGTCAGATCGGGATTGACCTGCTTCAGACGGATCGCCGCCGCAAGACCAGCCGGCCCCGCTCCGACGATCACCACGTCGAATTCCATGCTTTCCCGTTCTGGCAGCTCGCTAGCGTCGGTCATTCACTCTGTCTCCCATTGGCCAGGCTCCGATTGGTGGCGCGCGGCCTTGTCCCTTTTTGGACGTCTTCCCGTTTCGGCTATCTCTTGTCAAAACGGGAGAGGATTGTCGAGCCGGGAAGCGACAGCCGATCCTCCAATTCGCACAACCGGCCCGGAAATTATATTCCCCTTACGTCAACGTCAATATCTAGCTGCTTTCGCTTGCCGTTTATCGGCTTTCAAAAAGCGTTCCCGGCATTCTATAAAACCCATGGAAATATTCGGTCAGCGTAAAGGATGAACAAGATGGATCTCGGCATCAAAGGAAAGCGGGCACTGGTTCTGGCTTCGTCCAAGGGGCTTGGCCACGGCATTGCCATGGCGCTGGCACGCGAGGGGGCGAATGTCCTGCTTTGCGGCCGTAGCGGCGAGAGGCTGGAGAGCAATTGCAAGGCCATCAACGCCGAAGGGAAAGGTCGGGCCGATTGGATCTGGGCCGATCTCAACGACGAGATGTTCGTCGAGACCGTCAGCAAGGCCGTGACCGACAAGCTCGGCGGCCTCGACATCCTCGTCAACAATACCGGCGGGCCAACCCCGGGAACGTCGGAAGATATGACCGCCGACCGGCTGGAAACCTATTTCCTATCGATGGTGGCGCGGGTCATCACACTGACCAATGCGCTGCTTCCCGGCATGAAGGCACAAGGTTGGGGACGCATCCTGACCGTTGCCTCCTCCGGCATCATCGAACCGATCCCTAATCTGGCACTTTCCAATACGCTGCGTCCCGCGCTTGCCGGTTGGAGCAAGACATTGGCGGGCAGAGGTAGCGGCGCATGGCATTACCGTGAATATGCTGTTGCCGGGCAGCATCGCCACCGACCGGCTGGCCGACCTTGACAGCGCAGCGGCCAAACGTACCGGCAAAAACCTGGAGGACATCCAAGCCGAGCGGCAACAACGCATTCCCGCCGGCCGCTACGGCTCGATCGAAGAATTCGCGGCGACGGCCGCCTTTCTTTGCAGCGAACCTGCAAGCTATGTCACGGGTTCGATGATCCGCTGCGACGGCGGCGCGGCGCGCTCGCTCTGAGGACAAAAGCGGCGAACGAGGGACTTCGCCTTTGGAGGCGCGGTCCGCCCGAACACAATTACGTGAGAAACAGATAGGCTAATATTGGGCTTCAACCCTCCCGTTTCCGGGTGGGTAAGGGCAAAAGATCAGCATTGCCGCGCTTTTATTACAGAACGGCAATCAAAAAATAGTCATTTCGGCCATTTATTGCACTGCAAACGAAAGCATACCGGCAAAGCTTTCCAACTGTTAATTTTTCACCCTGTCGAACAGGTGGTAGGTTACTGCGAACTAGCGTTCATCAATACACGTTATAGGGACAGAATACCGAACGTTAGCGGTAACGGCGATGTGATGGGTGATGGCAGAACGCGTCTTTTGTGCGTTGCAACAAACCCGCCTCGAGGTCACCGCATTTTCCTGCAACTCGCCTCGACCGGTTTTTAAATATGAAGAAATTTTGGCTCTCTCTCGGCCTTCTCGTTGTCGCAGCTCTTGCAGTCTGGAGCTACCGTGACCGTATCCCCTTTATGTCCGCTTTGGTCGACAAAGCATCCGCCAAGACCGAGGATAGCAGCAAGGCAGCGGATGCCGGCGGCCACGGCAAGCGTCAGATCGCGCCCCAGGTGGTCAAGACCGTGGCAGTCACGAAAACGACGCTCCCCAACGACGTAACCGCCACCGGCTGGGCTGATGCGCAGGACACGACGACGATTGCCGCGCAGGAATCCGGTATCATCACCTCGATTGAAGCTCAGGATGGCGCCATGATCAAGGCCGGCGACCTGATCGCAAAGCTCGATCCGCGCACGGCCCAGGCCTCCGTCGATAAGGACCAGGCAAACCTTATCAAGGACCAGGCGACGCTCACGGAAACCGAAGCGGCCCTGACGCGGGCCAAGACCCTTCTCAACGGAGCCGGCACGCAGCAGACGGTAGACCAGGCCGTCGCGGCGCGCGACACGGCCGCCGCAACGGTCAATGGCGACAAGGCACAGCTCGCATCCGATCAGGTGCTGCTCGAACACACCGAAATCCGCGCGCCCTATGATGGCCGTCTCGGCGATGTCACCCTCAGCGTCGGTGCTTATGTGAGCCCCGGCACGGCCATCGTATCGATCGCCCAATACGATCCGATCTACGTCAAGTTCCACCTGCAGGAGAGCCATTTGCGCGAACTGGAGGAAGCGATGAAGGCCGGGACCGTTCCCGTCAGCACCGTGCCCCGGTCGGCTGAGGGCAAGTCGCGCCAAGGCGCCATGAGCTTCTATGACAACCAGGTCGATGCCGCATCCGGCACGATCCTCGCCAAGGCGAAGTTCAACAATGCCAACGGCGCCATCTGGCCCGGCCAGTCGGTCAACATCGTCGTACACTTCAACGACAACCAGCCTGTTCTCGTCACGCCGACGGTTGCGATCAGCCCCGGCCCCGATGGCTTCTTTGCCTTTGTCGTCAAGGACAACAAGGTGCACATGACGCCGGTCACCGTCGCGCGCCAGAACGGCGGGTACACTGCGATCGCCAAGGGCCTTTCGGAGGGCGACCATGTCGTGACCGAGGGACAGGTGCAGTTGAACGATGGCCAGAGCGTGAACGAGCAATTCAGCGATGCCACGCCGCAGAAAGTCGCCTCGGCTGACGATCAGTCGGGTCAGAAAACCGAAACGATTTCTGTCGGAGCGCAGCAATGATCCCCAGCTTCTGCATCAGCCGGCCGGTCGCGACGACGCTTCTGGCCTTGGGGGTGGTCATGGCAGGCTGGGCGGGCTATCGCCTCGTGCCCGTTGCCGCCTTGCCGCAGGTCGACTTTCCGACCATCAACGTCACTGCGCAGCTAACAGGTGCTTCGCCGCAGACCATGGCGACTTCGGTTTCGACGCCGCTGATCAAGCAGTTCGAGACCATCCCGGGCATCAGCGAAATCTCCTCGACGAACTCGCTCGGCAACACCAGCATCGTGCTGCAATTCGACCTGAACCGCGATATCGACGCGGCTGCGGCTGACGTTCAGGCGGCAATCTCGCACGCGACTCGGCAATTGCCCGATAACCTGACCGTGCCGCCGAGCTATCGCAAGACCAACCCGGCCGATGCGCCGGTCATGCTGCTGGCGGTGCAGAGCGATACGATGCCGCGCAGCAAGCTTGATGAAATCGCCGAAGACATCATCTCGCCGTCGCTGTCCACTCTTCCCGGCGTGGCGGAAGTGACGGTGTTCGGCGCCCAAACCTATGCCGTGCGCGTCGAAGTCGATCCCGCCAAGCTGCAGGACCGCAGCATCGGCATCGATACTGTCAACAATGCGCTGGTCAACGCCAACAGCCAGGTTCCGGTGGGCACTCTGCAGAACAATTCGCAGAGCATGACCATCAACTCCGATACGCAGCGCACCAATGCTGCGGAGTTCCGTTCGCTTGTCATCGCCAACCCGAACGGCGCGCCGATCCATCTCAGCGATGTCGCGGACGTTCAGGACAGCGTGGAAAATACCAATGCCGGCTCCTGGTATGACGGCAAGCGGGCGATCATTCTTGCCATCCAGCGCCAGCCGGATGCCAATACGGTCGATGTGGTCGACGCCATCAACGCCAAACTGCCGCAACTACACGCGGAAATCCCGGCCTCGGTGAAGACGACCGTTATGAACGATTCGGCTCAGCCGATCCGCGACGCGATTTCAGACGTCAAATTCACGCTGATGCTGACGATCGGCCTCGTCGTGCTGGTCATCTATCTCTTCACCGGTCACGTTACGGCAACGATCATACCCGGCCTCGCCGTGCCGCTGTCGCTGATCGCGACCTTCGGCATGATGTATATTCTCGGATACAGCATCGATAATATCTCGCTGCTCGGATTGACACTCGCGGTCGGTCTCGTGGTGGACGACGCCATCGTCATGCTCGAGAACATATTGCGACATGTCGAAGAGGGCATGCCGGTGCTGCAGGCGGCGCTCAAGGGCTCGGCGGAAGTCAGCTACACGATCATATCGATGTCGATTTCGCTAATCGCCGTGTTCATTCCGATCCTGCTGATGGGCGGCGTCGTCGGCCGTATCTTCAACGAGTTCGGCATGGTCGTCGCCATCGCCATCGTGTCTTCCGCGATCGTATCGCTCACCGTCACCCCCATGCTCAGCTCGCGCCTGTCGGCGGGCCATGGAGAGCCCCCCTATCCGGTGCGTCTCTTCAACGCCGGCTTCGACTGGACCCAGCGCGGCTACGACAAAGGCGTCGCCTGGTGTCTTCGCCACCGCGGCACGGTGCTCCTGAGCTTCCTCGGCTCGGTTGCCCTCTCGGCATACCTCTTCATGGTCCTGCCGGCGAGCTTCTTCCCGACGGAAGATATCGGCCGCCTGACGATCTCGACGCAGGCCCGCCAGGATATTTCCTATCCGGCGATGCAGGACCTGCAGAACCAGGCTGCAGCACTCGTAAAACAGAATCCGGCCGTCGCTCACGTCATGTCGATCGTCGGCGGCAATGCGCGTCAGCCGCTTAATAACGGCACGATGTATGTCGAGCTGAAGGCAAAGGATCAGCGGGAGCCGCTGGACAATACCCTACGGGAGCTGCGCGCCAGCATCAGCAAGATTGCCGGCCTGAAGGCCTATATCACGCCCCAGCAAAGCCTCCGCTTCGGTGGCCGTCAGACCGCCAGCCAGTATCAGCTCGTCGTCCAGGCGCTCAGCGCCGACCAGACCAATCTCTGGGCCAATAAGATCGAGGATGCGATGCGCCGCGACCCGCGCTTCACGGACGTCGCCTCGGACGAGCAGAACAATGCATTGCAGGCCAATATCGTCGTCGATACCGAAAAGGCAGCGCAATACGGGATCAACAACAATCAGTTGCGCACGTCGCTGGAAGAAGGCTTCGGCGGTTATACCGCGGCACAGATCCAGTCGACCGGCGACAGCTATGACGTGATTGTCGAGTTCGATACCAGCAAGCCCTGGGACGACCAGAAGCTACAGGAAATCCAGATTGCTTCCGCAAGCGGAGCCCTGGTGCCCCTATCGAACTTCGCCCATGTCCAGCGCACGACCGGCCCCGTCACCATCAACCAGACCGGCCAGCTCGTTTCGACCACTGTTTCCTTCAACCTGCCAGCCGGCGAAGCACTCGGCGACGCAACGGCGCAGATCGAGCAGATCAAGAAGGATCTCAACATGCCGGCGGACGTCTTCACGTCCTACGGCGGTACCGCCCAGATCTTCCAGCAGTCGCAGGGCAGCACGCCTTACCTGATCCTTGCCGCCGTGCTGACGATCTATGTGGTTCTCGGCGTTCTCTACGAGAGCTTCATCCATCCGCTGACCATTCTTTCCGGCCTGCCGGCCGCCGCTCTCGGCGCCCTGCTTGCCCTGAAAGTTTTCGGCTTCGACCTGTCGATCATCGCGCTCATCGGCTTGCTGATGCTGATCGGTATCGTCAAGAAAAACGCGATCATGATGATCGACGTGGCGCTGGAAACGCTTCGATCGACCCCCGGCATATCGCCGGCGGAAGCGATCCATGAAGCCTGCGTGCGCCGTTTCCGTCCGATCATGATGACGACCTTCTGCGCCCTGCTCGGCGCGCTGCCGATCGCCGTCGGTGGCGGCGCCAGCTCGGAACTGCGCCAACCGCTCGGTATTGCCGTCGTCGGCGGCCTTGTCGTCTCGCAGATCCTGACGCTGTTCATCACGCCGGTCATCTTCCTCGAAATGAACCGTCTGAACGACTTCGTCGGTCGTCTTGGCAAGCGCAAGGAAAAGCATCAGCACGAAGAAGAAACGCCGACCGCAATCGCGGCCGAATGATACCAGACGGGCGCCTCGCGGCGCCCGTTTTACTTTGGCGTGATCCAAAACCCGAGACCGCGCAGCGAAAACTGCGAAGCGATTTTCGGATAAGGTCATTGCGAAACAAATGCTCTCTCACGTCTTGCGCTTACAATTCAGCCATGCCATGACGCGCCCTCTTTACGACAAGGGCGCGTCTCGCGTTCCATAAGGGGCGTTGCCCCATTCCGAAAAATTTCAGCAGAAGGGAGTGCGGGCATGGCTCGAGCGCTTGGTTTCGACTTCGGCACAACGAACACGGTTTTGGCGCTCGCCGATGGCCCGGCGACACAATCGGTCGCCTTCACCAGTGTCGCCGGCACCGCCGACAGCATGCGCACGGCCCTGTCCTTCATGAAGGATCCGGGACTGGGTGCTGCGGCGCTGAAGGTCGAGGCTGGGCATGCTGCCATCCGGCAGTTCATCGACAATCCCGGCGATTGCCGCTTTCTGCAATCCATCAAAACCTTTGCGGCCAGTGCGCTTTTCCAGGGCACGCTGGTCTTTGCCAAGCGCCACACCTTCGAGGATCTGATGGAGATCTTCGTGCGCCGGCTGCGCGCCTATGCCGGCGATGCTTGGCCGACGGATGTCGGCCGCATCGTCACAGGACGGCCGGTGCATTTTGCTGGCGCCAACCCGGATGCATCCCTCGCCACTGCCCGATATAACGCGGCACTGGCGCGCTTCGGCTTTCCTGAAATCCATTACGTCTACGAACCTGTGGCCGCGGCTTTCTATTTCGCCCAGCATCTGAAAACGGATGCGACCGTGCTGGTGGCCGATTTCGGCGGCGGCACCACCGACTATTCGCTGATCCGCTTCGAGACCCATGGCGGAAAGCTGACGGCGACCCCGATCGGCCATTCCGGCGTCGGCATTGCCGGCGATCACTTCGACTTCCGGATGATCGACAACATCGTTTCGCCGGCGATCGGCAAAGGCAGCCTCTTCAAAAGCTTCGACAAGCTGCTGGAAGTGCCCACTTCCTATTACGCCAATTTCGGCCGCTGGAACCAGCTATCGATCTTCAAGACCTCGCGCGAATATGCCGATCTGAAGACGCTGGTGCGCAGCAGCCTGGAGCCGGAAAAGCTCGAGACCTTTATCGAGCTCGTCGAACACGATGAGGGCTATCCGCTCTATCAGGCCGTGTCGGCGACGAAGATGGCGCTTTCGGCGGAAGAGGAAGCGGAATTCAACTTCCCGCCGCTCGGCAAGGCCGGCCGCAGGACCGTGCGCCGCAGCGATTTCGAAAGCTGGATCGCCGACGATCTCTCCCGCATCGAAGGCGCGCTGGATGACGTGCTGGCGACCACCAACACATTGCCGGGGAGCATCGACAAGGTGTTCCTCACCGGCGGCACCTCTTTCGTGCCGGCGGTGCGCCGCATCTTTACCGAACGCTTCGGTCAGGAACGGATCGAAACCGGCGGCGAGCTGCTGTCGATCGCCCACGGCCTTGCCTTGATCGGCGAGCGCGATGACATCAGCCAGTGGACGGCGTGAGGGTAGAGAACACCCTCCCCTTTCGTTCTTCCGCCGCTTTGGTTAGAGTTCGTCCATGATCTCCGCCAACGACCTCACTCCGGCTGAACTTGCCGCCCTTCTGCATTTTCATGCGGATGCCGGCGTCGAATGGCTGCTCGAAGAGGAGGCCGTTGATCGCTTTGCCGAATTCGCGGCGATGAAGGCCGCTCGCCAAGGCACCCGGCCAGCAGCCCAGCCGCGTGCCGAGACACCACCGCCTGCGACACGACCCGCGGCGCAGCCGGAACGTCGCCAGGCCGCGCAGCCTGTCGCTGCACCGATGTCGCCGCGAAGCGCACCCGCCATCCCCGACGAGCAGGCCGTCGAACAGGCCCGGTTCGCCGCCGAAAGCGCCCGGTCATTGAACGAACTCAAGACCGCGCTGGAAGCGTTCAATAGCTGCAATCTGAAAAACAGCGCACGCTCGACCATCTTCGCCAGCGGCAGTGCCGAAGGCCGGGTCATGGTGATCGGCCCGATGCCCAGCGCCGACGACGACCGCGAAGGCCTGCCCTTTGCCGGACGAACCGGACAATTGCTTGACAAGATGCTGGGCGCCATCGGTCTGCAGCGCGACGGCATCCTGCTCACCAATGTCATTCCGTGGCGGCCGCCAGGCAACCGTGCGCCGTCGGCGCCGGAAGTCGAGATATGCCGCCCCTTCATCGAGCGGCAGATCGCGCTCGCGGAGCCGAAAGCCCTGCTGCTGCTCGGCAATTTCACCGCTCGTCACTTCTTCGAAAGCAACGAAACTATTCACGGCCTGCGCGGACAATGGCGGGAAGTGACGATAGCCGGCCGGACGATACCGGCAATCGCCAGCCTCCACCCCCAGGAACTGTTGACTGCGCCGATCAATAAGCGCTTGGCTTGGAACGATCTTTTGACCTTCAAAAGTCGGATCGACGCCGGAGATTCGGACTAATTTTTCACCAATATTAACGGAAGATGAAACTTGTTATGCATTCTTTGCATGGCAGTCTTCCAGTCGTGTGCATTGCGGAATCAATGCTGCATTGCAATATATCCGGTGTGTCTTGGGAGGAAATTTGAAAGGAACCAAGGCCATGACTGCTCGTTTCCGTCCTATCCATAGCGGATTTGATACCCTGCGCCGCGTCATCGTACCCGTGCGCGCCACCAGTGGCCATCGCAGCCTCGGCATTGCCGCCAATGAGCAGATGACTGCTCGCGGCACCGGTATCTCCGCTCGGGTTGCTCGTCCGACCGCTATATTCGCCGATTTCCGCGAGTGCTAACCAATGAAAAGCTGAGGCAAATCAAGGCTTCGCCTTGTCATTTGCAGATGCTTGATATTCCAAAGCGAGTATGAAGTTCCGCGAAATTCGCGACAGCATCGTGTATGATTTTGTTTCAGGGGTGACATCGTGTCTTTAGGTTTGCGTTCTTTTTTCACTCTTCTCGATTCCGTGGGACATATCGGCTCCGCGGTGCGCGCAGCAGAGGAATTCGAGCGCTCCCGCAGCCTGCGCAAGGCCGATCAGCGCGAGCTGAGCCCCGCACGTACAGTGGCTGCAAGCATCCCCCTATAGGTTTGGAAAGAGCGAGGTCGATGATCCCGCTCTTTTTTCGGATTTTCATAATAGATTTTCATGAAGAGCAGCGCCGGGCCTAGCCCGGCGTTTTTTTGCGGTTCATTGTTCCGAAACCGCCTGCGCCGCCATCCATTGCGCCCACGCAAAAGCTTCATCCACGGCAGCCAGTTTCACTGCCTGCCAGCGGCAATATTCGTCCAGGAAGTCGCGAGACATCCAAAGGCGCGTCTTTTTCGGTTCGTCATACCAGCCCAGACTGCCGCCATCGGCAGCCTTGCGCAAAAGGCGCTGCAAATGGGTGCGCGACATCATGAACTGCGCAGCGATTGCCCGCGTATCGATGCGGCCGAGATTGACGCGTCCGTCTACTTCCGTACCCAGGTCCACCCGAGAGACGAGATGGTCCATCACCAGCCCCCCTGCTTCCGTCCAGAGAAACAAGCCGACACGCTCCGGCGGCTCGCGCCAGGCGGTCGTCTCCAGACAGCGGCGCGCCATGCGCGGCTGCGCCACGTCGACCAGTACCGGATGGGCGGCAAGCGTCGCGGCGCGGTTCCCATTGTCGAGTAGGTCAAGCGCGGCGAGATTGGCGAGATACCAGCTGATCATTGCGGTGTGGCTGACCTCGGCCGGCGCATAGCGGCGGGGACGCCGGACAACGCCAGGGGCGGGCATGAGGAAGCGATAGGTCAGCAGTTCCTCGATATAGCTCAGCACGGTGTTGCGGCTTGCGACGCGGTATTGCGTGATGACATCGCGAAGCTTGACGACGGTCAGACCAGAGCCGGGTATGGCCGGATCATATTCGAGATGAAGAGCATAGGCCGTCTGGGTCAAAAGCCAGCGCTGATGCGAGGCCAACAGGCGTGCGATCCGCGGGCCGCTGTCGTAGCGATCCCGCAAAGCCTGGGCCAGGAAACGCAGGGAGGGGACGAATTCGGGATGGCAAGCAAGTTGCTCGACGGAAAAGCTCAATCGGGCCTCCTTATGGCGCCCTTCTAAAATACAAAACGGAAGGAATAGTTCTCATATTTTTTGATTAAACCTGCCGTCACAGATCGAAGCCCCAGATATCCGATAGCATGCTATAGTTATCTGAAAACACTGATATCGCAAGAAGTTAAACAAATAATTTAAGTTTAAAACCATTCTTTCGCCATCATCTTTTTCAATGACCATTCAAGACGAGGGGCCACAGATCAACCACCCGCGTCATGTGCCGTCGCGATTGATCGCGCATCATTGCTGGGATAGAGCAAGATGCGTTTTTGCGATGCGCATCTGCTTCAACCAATCGACCGGAATCCCGCTCCAATGCTGGCCAGCCTCGTCTCGATCGCCAGTCTGATGTTGTCAACGCTGTTGATGATGTTCGGCTATGGCTTGATGAACTTCGTCGTGCCGATCCGCTCCGTGGCGGAAGGCTGGTCGACCTTCACCATTTCGGTGATCGCCACCGGCTACACTTTCGGCTTCACCATATCCTGCATCATCACACCGCGTTTCGTGCAGCGGGTCGGACATGTGCGCGTATTCGGCGCCTTGATCTCGCTGCTCAGTATCGGCATTCTGCTGTGCGCATTGATGGTCGATTGGCGCGCCTGGCTGGCCTTCCGCTGCATCAGCGGCTTCGGCATCGCCGGCGCCTATCTCATCATCGAAAGCTGGTTGAACGAGCGGGTCACCAACGATAACCGCGCGACCATCTTCTCGGTCTATATGATCACCTGCCTGGTCGGCTCGATCGGTGGACAATATCTGGTACCGCTCGGCGATCCCAGCAATACCTCCCTCTTCATCCTGTGCGGCGTTATTTTCGCGCTGGCGATGCTGCCGACGGCGTTATCGACCGCGAAATCGCCGACGCCGATCCATCAGGCCAAGTTCGACCTGCCGAAACTTTACCGGCTGTCGCCGATCGCCTTCGTCGGCTCGCTGCTGTCGGGCGCCCTCTCCGGCACCTGGAGCAGCCTTGGCGGCGTCTATACCCAGAATGTCGGCATGAACACGGCCGAGGGTGCGACGTTGCTCGCCTGCGTGCTCGCCGGCGGTGCCGTGTCGCAAATGCCGATCGGCCGCATATCAGACCAGATGGACCGCCGCTACGTAATGATCGTCTGCGGTGTTATCGGCATCCTTGCCTGCGTCACCATGACGTTGTTCAACGCGCATGGGCAATTGACGCTCTATGTCGCCGGCTTCTTCATCGGCACCGTGCTCTATCCGATCTACGCACTCAATGTCGCTCATGCCAACGACCGTGCGGCGCCGGATGAATATGTCACCATTTCCAGCGGTATCATGCTGCTCTACGGACTGGGCACGGTCTCCGGACCGCTGGTCGGCGGCGCGATGATGCAACTCGCCGGCCCATCCGGCCTTCTCTGGTTCCTGGCCCTCGCCTTTGCGCTCTATGCCGGCTATGCGGGGTGGCGCATCGCCATGCGCAAGCCGAACGAAGGACGCATCGAAAAGACGGACTTCCAGTCTATACCCCTGCCCGTCCGGGGCGGCGAACCGACGGGGCGCCGGATGCAGTCTACAGCCGACTGACCGCGTTGAAGCCGCCCGTCGGGACCTTTTTTGGGCTAAAAACGGTATAGTTTCCGAACTGACGGCCGCATTAACCTTTTAAAAACCATAAGCACTTCAATTTAATTTCACCGCAGTCAATAATGCCTGCGGCGCGGCATGTATTTTCAAACGCCTACTTCAGCCTTTACTATTTCCGAGGTTTTCATTCGATGACAGCAGCCCAATCGATGGAGCGGCGCCCTGAGCAGCGTGCGGTAACACCGCGCTCGATGCGGGTCGTCACCGAAGGCATCGGCAAGGATCTGGAGCGCTTCAGCACCGACAACACCAATGTCGTCAAGCAGATCAAGCTTCTTGCGATCAACGCGCTTATCGAGGCGGCCCGCGCCGGCGAAACCGGCAAGGGCTTCGCGGTGGTCGCCAACGAGGTTCAGCGCCTGGCGCAGATCGCAACCGACATCGCGAGTAAATTTGAAGATAACGTTCTCGGCCGTATCGGTGTCACCCGCGGCATGGCCGAAGCGCTGGTCGGGGAGATGGAAGGCGTTCGGTTGACCGATCTTGCCCAGACGCTGGTGCAGCTCATCGTCCGCAATCTCTTCGAGCGCACCGCCGACGTCCGCTGGTGGGCGACCGACACTGCGCTGTGGGAGGCGCTTCAGGACCCGCAGCCGCAACGCCTGGCCTTCGCCGCCGAACGTCTGGGCGTCATCAACCGCTTCTATACGGTCTATCTCGATCTGGTCGTGACCGACATGAAGGGACAGGTCATCGCCTCGGCCAATCCCGCCTACCAGCGCAAGCTCGCGGGCGCCAATCTCGCCGCGGATCCCTGGTTCAGGGCAGCCGTCGCCTGCCAATCGGGTGACGACTATATCGTCGACGAAGTCAAACCCAGCGAGTTGCACGACCGGCGCAATGTGCTCGTCTACGCTACCGGCATTCGGGAAGGCGGACGAACAGATGGCCGACAGATCGGCACGCTGGGCGTCTATTTCGACTGGCAGAACCAGGGACAGGCGATTGTCGACAAGGAGGCCAACCTACCGCCACAGGTCGCCGAAAAGACCGTGGTGATGCTGCTCGACGGCAAGAAACGCGTCATCGCCTGCAGCGATCCGAAATTGATGTTCTCGCATTTCGCGCTCGCCAATCCCGAGGGCATGACGCGGGGCAGCTATTACGACAATAATGGCGCCATCGTCGCTTACGCAAAGACCCTCGGCTATGAAGACTATGATGGACTTGGATGGTATGGTGTCGTCGTGCAGCAAACGGAAGCCGACGATGCGATCAAGGCGGCCTTCAATCTGAAATGAGATGTGGCCTTCCTGATCAAATACTTCCCTCGCCATCACAAATCGTAGTGGCGCGGTGATATGACTTTAACTTTGGTTCAGATTTCGATGTAATGATGCGCGCGGATTTGCCTCCGAAGCGCTGCTTCGGATCAACGCCGCCCGCCGCAGTATGAGCCTGATCAGGATAGACCATGCGAACAGACACCGGCCAGATCGTCCATCTGGCAGATTACCGTCCCACCGACTTCGTTCTGGAACGCGTGGACCTCACCTTCGATCTACACCCGACCGAAACCAAGGTCGAAGCGCGGCTGATCTTTCATCGCCGCGAGGGCACCGACACCAAGGCGCCGCTAGTGCTCGACGGCGACGAGCTCACCCTTTCGGGACTGCTGCTCGACCAGATCGAAGTTCCGGCCGGGCAATTCGAGGCGACGGCGGAAAGCCTGACTGTCCGCGACCTGCCGGAAAGCGTGCCTTTCGAGCTGACGATCACGACGGTCATCAACCCCGAAGCCAACACGCAGTTGATGGGACTTTACCGCACAGGCGGCATCTATTGCACCCAATGCGAGGCCGAGGGCTTCCGCCGCATCACCTATTTCCCGGATCGCCCCGACGTACTTGCTCCCTATACGGTCAACATCATCGCGGATAAAGCGGCCAATCCGCTGCTGTTGTCGAACGGCAATTTTCTCGGCGGGGCCGGTTATGGCGAAGGCAAGCATTTCGCCGCCTGGTTTGATCCGCATCCGAAGCCCAGCTATCTCTTCGCACTTGTCGCCGGCGATCTCGGCGTGGTCGAGGATACGTTCGTCACGATGTCCGGCCGTGAAGTGGCGCTGAAGATCTATGTCGAGCATGGCAAAGAGCCACGCGCGGCCTATGCCATGGATGCGCTGAAGCGCTCGATGAAATGGGATGAGGAGCGGTTCGGTCGCGAATACGATCTCGACATTTTCATGATCGTCGCCGTCTCCGATTTCAACATGGGGGCGATGGAGAACAAGGGCCTCAACGTCTTCAACGACAAATACGTGCTGGCCGATCCGGAAATCGCCACCGATGCCGACTATGCCAATATCGAGGCGATCATCGCGCATGAATATTTCCACAATTGGACCGGCAATCGCATCACCTGCCGCGACTGGTTCCAGCTCTGCCTCAAGGAAGGCCTGACGGTCTATCGCGATCACGAATATTCCGCCGATCAGCGCTCGCGGCCGGTCAAGCGCATCGCCGAAGTCCGTCATCTGAAATCGGAGCAGTTTCCGGAGGACAGCGGCCCGCTTGCCCATCCGGTTCGCCCGACCAAATATCGTGAGATCAACAACTTCTACACGACGACAGTCTACGAGAAGGGCAGCGAAGTCACCCGCATGATCGCCACCCTCCTCGGCCGCGATCTGTTCAAGAAGGGAATGGACCTCTATTTCGACCGTCACGACGGCCAGGCGGTGACGATCGAGGATTTCATCAAATGTTTCGAAGATGCGAGCGGCCGCGACCTGACGCAGTTCTCGCTCTGGTACCATCAGGCCGGCACGCCGCTGGTAACCGCCTCCGGCACCTACGACGCCGGCGCCAAGACCTTCGCACTGTCGCTTGAACAGATGGTGCCGGCCACTCCCGGCCAGCCGAACAAGGAACCCATGCATATCCCGCTGCGCACGGCGCTTTTCGCCGCGGATGGGACGTTGTTGACGCCGACATCGGTGACCGGAGCGGAACTGACCGACGACGTCCTGCACCTGACTACGCGGGCGCAGACGGCAGTCTTCCACGGCATTCCCTCGCGGCCGGTGCTGTCGTTGAACCGCAGCTTCTCGACACCGATCAATCTGCAATTCAGCCAGAGCGCCAAGGACTTGGCGCTGATCGCTCATTATGAAACCGACCATTTCGCACGCTGGCAGGCGCTGATCGACCTTGGCCTGCCGAACCTGCTGCAGGCCGCCCGCGATACACGCCAAGGCATCCCTGTCACTTGCGACGCCGCATTCATCGATGCGCTTCTGGCGGCGGCAAGCGACGAGAGCCTGGAGCCAGCCTTCCGCGCTCAGGCGCTGGCTTTGCCGAGCGAAGCCGACATTGCCCGCGAACTTGGCGGCAATAACGATCCGGACGCAATCCATACCGGCCGTCAGGCGATCCTCGCGCTGGTCGCCGAAGCCGGAAAAGAAATCTTCGCTTCACTCTATGACAACATGCAGACACCGGGACCCTTCAGCCCGGATGCCGCAAGCGCCGGACGCAGAGCATTGCGGAATGCCGCGCTCACCTATCTGTCGCAGTCGGACAATGCGCCGGCTCGCGCCAAAGCGGCCTTTGATGCGGCGAACAACATGACCGATCTCAGTGCCGCCCTGACGATCCTCGCCCACCGGTTTCCGGAGACGGCGGAGGCCAAGGCGGCGCTCGAGACCTTCCATGATCGCTTCACCGGAAACGCGCTGGTCATCGACAAATGGTTCGCCATCCAGGCGGCTATTCCGGGCGCGGCGACCTTGGAGCGCATCCAGGGCCTGATGGAAACGCCGCTTTTCAAGCGCACCAATCCCAACCGCATGCGCGCTCTCGTCGGCACCTTCGCCTTTGCCAATCCGACCGGCTTCGGTCGTGCGGATGGAGCCGGCTATCGCTTCCTCGCAGAGCAAATCCTCGATATCGACCAGCGCAACCCTCAGTTGGCGGCACGCATTCTGACCTCCATGCGTTCCTGGCGCTTGCTGGAACCCGTTCGTGCCGATCACGCCCGCTCCGCTCTGATGCAAATCGAACGCGCCGCCAACCTTTCGACGGATGTTCGCGATATTGTGGATCGCATCCTCAAGGAGTGAATTTCACTTGCTTGTCCGAGATCAAAGCGGGTGATTTGAGCCCGCTTTTTTCAGCCGGAACGAGTCCCGCGCGCCGTCGCCTTACCATTGCGAGTGCAAAAAGCCTCGAAATCGCATATGGTTAAGAAAGTTTTACCCTCCCCTCTGGACAAGGCGAATCACGAGTGATTCATTAAGGCAGATTCGGGCGAGCGGCGCAGCGAATCACACGAGGGACAAGGCTAGAGCGATGGTGGACGTGCGGCGGGCAACCGCGGCCGATGGGCGGCTGCGTGTTAATTTCGACGGTCTGAAATCCTGGCATAGCGGTGTTACCGATCGAGCGGGCGTACGGGCGGAAACGGTTTCGCGCCGTTTTCCGAAGGCCGAACATATCCTGAAACGGGTAATTCCCGTCCTCATCGTCTCCTTTCTGATGGTGGTCGCCGCGTCGCATTTCTTCGGCATGATGATGGAGCATGGGCGGATGACCGCGGCTGCGCGCCGGGCGACATCGCTTTCCATCGCCGCCGCTTCGGCGGCCTTTTCCAACGATGCCAGCCTGTTCCAGATCGGCGACCGAAGCGGCGCGGAAAAGAAACTTGCGACTTACCTTCCGCAGGACCGGCTCGACACCGGCGCATTCGTCCTTCTCGTGCAGGCGAGCGGCCGTGTCTTCGGGTCGTCTGCCGCCGGCTCCGCCTATATCGGCTTGACCATCTCCGATTTCTTCCCCGAAGTGTCAGCCATCCGAAGTTTCGGCGACCATGCCGGCGTGATCGAGACGATGATCGACGGAGCGCCCTTCTACGCGGCGATTTCCTTGATCGGAGACAAGGGCGATTTCGTCCTGTCGGCCGCCTCGATGGAGCAGATCGACAAGCTCTGGCGCGATGAGCTGACGCTGAATGTCACGCTTTTTGCCGGCATTTCCTCGATCCTGCTCGTCATCCTCTATGCCTATTACACCCAGGTGAAACGGGCACGCGATGCCGACGAGATCTTCCTCGAGTCCAATCTGCGCGTCGAGACCGCGCTGTCACGCGGGCGCTGCGGTCTCTGGGATTTTGATTTCGCCAGCCGCGAATTCTTCTGGTCGCGATCGATGTACGACATGCTCGGCCTGCCGGCCGCCGACCGGCCGCTCTCCTTCACCGACGCGGCCCGGATGATGCACCCCGATGATAACAGCCTGCATGTGCTGGCCCGATCGGTCACCCGCGGCACTGCCGGCCAGGTGGATCAGATCCTGCGCATTCGTCATGCCAAAGGACATTATGTCTGGATGCGTGCCCGCGCCCAGGTCATCCGCACCAATTCCGGTCATGTCCACATGATCGGCATCGCCATGGACGTCACCGAACAACATCGGCTGGCGCAGCGCTATGCCGAGGCCGACCAACGTCTGGCCGATGCGATCGAATGCACTTCGGAAGCTTTCGTGCTTTGGGACAAGAACGACCGCCTAGTCATGTGCAACGCCCATTTCCAGCAAGCTTACGGTCTTCCGGACAATGTGCTGGTGCCGGGCACCGAACGCGCCGTGGTCAACGCAGCCGCGGCCCGCCCGGTCATCGAGCGGCGCATTGTCGATCCCGGCCGCTCCAGCCACTCGCAAACGACGGAAGTGCAGCTTGCCGACGAGCGCTGGCTGCAGATCAACGAACGCCGCACCCGCGACGGCGGCCTCGTTTCCGTCGGCACCGACATCACCCAGTTGAAGCGCAACCAGGAGCGCCTGCGCGATTCCGAACGCCGGTTGATGGCGACGATCAACGATCTTTCCGCCTCGCGACAGATCCTCGAGCGGCAAAAGGCGGAGCTTTCGACCGCCAACACCAATTACCTCGCAGAAAAGGAACGCGCCGAAGCCGCCAATAAGGCCAAATCGGAATTCCTCGCGAACATGTCGCACGAACTGCGCACGCCGCTCAACGCCATTCTCGGCTTCTCCGAAATCCTGCAGGATCAGATGTTCGGTCCGCTGGGCTCGGCGAAATACAATGAATATGCCAAGGATATCCACGACAGCGGCAAGCATCTGCTGAACGTCATCAACGACATTCTCGACATGTCGAAGATCGAGGCGGGGCACCTCAAGCTCTCCTGCGAGCGGATCGATCTTGCGCCGTTGATCGAGGAGTGCCTGCGCTTCACCTCCATTCCGGCTGCCTACAAAAACATCCTTGTCGAACAGCGTATCTCCTCCGGCATCAAGCTGACGGCAGATCGCCGCGCCATGAAGCAAATCCTGCTCAATCTTCTTTCCAATGCCGTCAAGTTCACCAATGACGGCGGCCGCATCGCGGTGCGCACGCGCAAGGTCGGGGACGCGGTGATGTTAACGATCGCCGACACCGGCATCGGCATCCCGAAGTCGGCGCTGAGCAAGATCGGTCAGCCGTTCGAGCAAGTGCAGAACCAATATGCCAAGAGCAAGGGAGGCTCGGGCCTTGGCCTCGCCATTTCCCGGTCGCTGACGACACTGCATCACGGCCGCATGCGCATCCGCTCACGCGAAGGCATCGGCACCTTGATTGCCATTCGCATTCCCGATCACGGCTGAGCTAAAGCGCATCGCGATCTCTGGGATTCACTCCTTGCGCTTTAAGCGTTGATTTTGCGCATGTCGTTAGCGCAAAACCGCTGCGCGCTTTTGCGCGACATGCTTTAGGCTCTCACTACCGACTGGAAGACTTTCCGCACCGCTTTCGAAAGTCGCTTCAGTTCCGCTTCCAGCGTCTTGATGTCGGGGCAATCGCCAGCGCGGCAAACCAGCTCGATCAGGCCGGAAGGCGCCTTGTCCGGATCGAACGGTCCATCGACACAAAGCCGGATCAACTGCGACAATTCAGTATAAAGATGCAACGCCTCCAGGCAGAGGTCGAGATCGTTGCGGTCCATCAGGCTGCCGCCCAGCAGCTTTAGCGCCTCGCCGGTGCTGAGGCCATTGGCGTCGATCCCGACGCCCCGGGCGGGTGCGATCAGCCGCAGATATTGCGCGATGAATTCGATATCGATCAGGCCGCCGGGTATGAGCTTCAGGTGCCAGATGCTCACGGGCGGCTTTTCCTGTTCGATCAGCCCCCGCATCTCGGCGACATCCTTGGCGATCTTGGGAACATCGCGCCTTGCCGAAAGCACCTCGCCGATGATCCGCTCCGCATTCAGCACGAGATCCGCGTCGCCGCAGATCAGGCGCGCACGGGAGAGCGCCATATGCTCCCAGGTCCAGGCCTCTCCGCGCTGATATTTCTCGAAGGAATTGATGCGCGTCGCGACCGGGCCCTTGTTGCCGGACGGACGCAGGCGCATGTCGACTTCATAGAGCACGCCCTCCGCCGTCGGCGCGGAGAGCGCAGCCATCAGCCGTTGGGTGATGCGGGTGAAATAGCGCGTCGCATCGAGCGGCTTCGGCCCGGTGGATTCGCCGGCTTCATCGTCATAGTCGTAAAGCAGGATGATATCGATGTCTGAACCCGCGGTGAGCTCGAAACTGCCGAGCTTGCCCATGCCGACGATGGCAACGCGACCGCCTGGATAATCGCCATGGGCCGCCTGGATTTCCTTCATCACCGCGTTCAATGCCGCTTCCACGATCAGATCGGCAAGATAGGTGAAGGCACGGGCGGCCATGGTGCCAGCGATCGCGCCTGTCAGGAGACGGATGCCAATCAGGAAGCGCTGCTCCGAGGCGAAGATGCGCAGCCGGTCCAGCACCTCCTCGTAGTGTACCGCAGGCGCCAGAAAGCTTTTGATCCGCTCGGCCAGATAGTCGCGCGTCGGCAGCTCCGCCATCAGGCCGGGGTCCAACATGCCATCGAAGACATGCGGCTTGGCGGCGATGATTTCGGCAAGCCGCGGCGCCGACGACATGATATTGACGATGAGCGAAAGCAGCGCCGGATTTGTGCTGAGCAGCGAGAAAAGCTGGATGCCTGCCGGCAGGCCGGAGATGAAACTGTCGAAACGCAGCAGCGCCTCATCTGCCCGCTTGCTCTCACCGAACACGCGCAGCAATTCCGGCGTCAATTCAGTCAATCGCTCGCGCGCCTCGACCGATTGCGTGGCGCGATAGCGGCCATAGTGCCATGTCCGGATGACATGGGAGATATCGGAGGAGCGCTCGAAGCCGAGGCGGCGCAACGTCTTCAGCGTATCGGGATCGTCGCCCTGACCGGTGAACACGAGGTTGCCGGTTTCGGTCGAAAGCTTGGTCTCCTGCTCGAATAGACGGGCATAGCGCCGCTCCACCGTCTTTAGCGTGGCAACCAGCGCCTCGGAAAAGCCGGACAGATCGGAAAAGCCCATCATGAAGGCGATACGCTTCAACTCGACATCCGTTTCGGGAAGCAGATGCGTCTGCTCGTCGCGCACCATCTGGATGCGATGCTCGACATCGCGCAGAAACCAATAGGCTTCCGTCAGTTCGTCGCGCGTTTCCGCATCTATCCATTTCGCCCTGGTCAGTTCCCCCAATGTTTCCTCGGTGGCGCGGCAGCGCAGTGCCGGCATGCGGCCGCCGGCGATCAACTGCTGCGTCTGCACGAAGAACTCGATCTCGCGGATGCCGCCGCGGCCAAGCTTGACATTGTGACCCTTGACGGCAATCGCCCCATGACCCTTGTGCGCATGGATCTGCCGCTTGATGGAGTGGATGTCCGATATCGCCGCGTAATCGAGATATTTGCGGAAGACGAAGGGCACGAGGTCGTGGATGAAGGCCTGGCCGGCGGCAATGTCGCCGCCGACGGCACGCGCCTTGATGAAGGCGGCGCGCTCCCAGTTCTGTCCCCTGCCCTCGTAGTAGATCATCGCCGCATCGACGGGAATGGCAAGCGGCGTAGACCCCGGATCGGGACGCAGGCGGAGATCGGTGCGAAAGACGTAGCCGTCGGCAGTGCGCTCCTGCAGGATACGCACCAGGCGGCGCATCAGCCGCGGGAAAATGTCGATCGCATCGTCGGGATTGGCAACGACACCCGCCATTTCGTCGAAGAAAATAACGAGGTCTATATCGGAGGAATAATTCAGCTCTTCGGCGCCGAGCTTGCCCATGCCGAGCACGATGAGGCCGGAGCCACGGCTCGGCGTGGAAGGATCGCGAACCGCGATCTTGCCGACCTCGTGCGACGATAAGAGCAAATGATCGATCGCTGCCGAAATCGAGGCCTCGGCAAGGGCGCTCAGCCAGCGCGTCGTCGTTCTTCCGTCGAAAATGCGGGCGAGATCGGCGAGCGCGATCAGGAATGAGGCGCGGCGTTTGGCGATGCGCAGGCGGCTCATGACCTCGGATTCCGAAGGCGACGGTGCGCCATCTTGCGCCGGCAGCCAGGCGCGGCGAGCCTCGGCTACCAGGACCTCGATCTGCGGCGACAACGGCTTGCTGATGGCTGCGACGAGGAGCGCCGGGTCGAGATTGGCCATTTCGCGGAGATGGGGCGAGAGCGTCAACGCGGCGAAGATGAAGTCGCGCAACGGGCTGTCACTCCCGAGAAGAGCGGCGATGGCAGGTTCCGATGTGGCGATATCTTTGAGGTCGGCGAGCGTCGCTTTCAGCTCCGTCTGGTTGAGCGGGCGAAGCCGCCCGGGCGGAACATCCTGCAGAAAATCGCTTTCCGTCATCGTCATGCAGCTCTCCTCCTACTGCGCCGCGCGTCCGAGCGGACGTGCTAGGCACGCAGTAACATCTTGAATCCTGCGTGATCTCCAGGATCGGAAGCCGATATGGAGACCCTGTATGAAGCAATCCGGTAGGGCAGGATTAATCTATTGTTCCTGCGTGGGGAAGATCATGGTTACCGTCAGACCGCGCGCGTTTGCACTGGCCGGGTCGGTATCGGAAAGTTCGAGCCGTCCACCATGCAGCTCCATCACCGCTTCCACCAGAGCAAGACCAAGGCCGGTGCCAGGCTTGGAGCGGCTCTCGTCCAGACGGAAGAAGCGTTTGACCACATCCGCCCGCTGATGGGCAGGAATGCCCGGACCATGATCCGCGACGGCGAGGTTTACGGCACCCGGCGTACGCGAGAGTTTCAACACGACCGTCTGTTTGCCCGGACAGCCCGAGGCATATTTGACGGCGTTGTCGATCAGATTGAAAATCGCCTGGCCGATCAGCTCGCGATTGCCCTGCACCTCGACATCGGGCTCGATCTCGGTCGTCAGCGCCAGACCCGCTTCTTCGGCTACCGGCTCATAAAGCTCGGCCGTGTCCGCAACGATGGAGGAAAGGTCGATGCCGGTCATCTCGGCGGCCACGGAACCGGCCTCGACGCGAGAGATCATCAGCAGCGCATTGAAGGTGCGGATCAATTGGTCGGACTCGCCGATAATGCCCTCAAGCGCGACACGGCGCCCTTCGCTGTCGGCATTGTCGAGCGCGCCCGCGGCCTTGTTGCGCAGCCGTGTCAGCGGCGTCTTCAAATCATGGGCGATGTTGTCGGAGACCTGCCGCAAGCCTTCGTTCAGTTTCTCGATGCGCTCCAGCATGGCGTTCAGCGATGCCGACATGCGGTCGAATTCATCGCCGGAGCCGCCGACCGGCAGCCGCTGTGAGAGATCGCCGGCCATGATCTTGCGGCTGGCATCGGTCATGCGGTCGATGCGCTTCAGCGCGTTGCGGCCGATACCGAACCAGATGACCAGCGCGCCGAGGCCCATGATCGCCAGCGCCAGCATCAAGGCTTGCCGCACCAGCACCCGGAACCGCTCCGGTTCACCAAGGTCGCGACCGATCAGAATGCGCAGGCCGTTGTCGAGAAGGAAGATATTGGCGATCGCCAGGTGCCGTCGTTCAGGGTCGGTGCCGGTGTCGGTATAGCGCTCATAGATGAAGGGCAATTCCGTCCAGCCGGCTTCGCCGAGGACGCCTGGCTGCACCGAGGCGACATTGCCGGCCAGGATATCGCCGGAGGGGCTGGCGATGACATAGAGATTGGCGCCCGGCTGGCGCGCGCGACGCTCCATCGTGCGCAGCAACAGGTTCAGCCCGCCGACATCGTAGGCGCGCTTGACCTGATTGACCTCCTGCTGCACGGCATCGCGGATTTGCCCGGTCAGCAACCGCTCCGACATGGCCGTTACGTAGAAGACGAGCGTGGCGGCGCAGAGCGCAAAAAGAAGGATGTAAAGGGCGGACAGGCGGACTGCGGTAGACTTGAAGAGAACGCGAAAGCGGCTCATCCCTCGTCCTTGATCATGTAGCCGGCGCCGCGGATCGTCTTCAGCAGCGGCTGGCTGAAGTCCTTTTCGATCTTCGAACGCAGGCGCGAGACGTGTACGTCGATCACGTTCGTCTGGGGATCGAAATGGTAATCCCAGACGTTTTCGAGAAGCATGGTGCGCGTCACCACCTGGCCGGCATTTTTCATCAGATATTCAAGCAGGCGGAATTCGCGCGGCTGGAGAAGGATCTCCTTGCCGCCGCGGCGAACTTCATGCGACAGCCGGTCGAGCTCCAGATCGCCGACACGGTAAAGAACATCCTGTTCCGGCGTGCCCTTGCGGCGGCCGAGTACTTCGACGCGGGCGAGCAATTCGCTGAAGGCGTATGGCTTCGGCAGGTAGTCGTCGCCGCCGGCACGAAGGCCGGTTACGCGGTCGTCGACCTGGCCGAGAGCGGAGAGAATGAGAACAGGTGTATGCACGCCTTTGCGACGCAGCTCGCTGATGACGGAAAGACCGTCGCGGCGGGGCAGCATGCGATCGATGATGGCGACATCGTAAGCGTTCTCCGTGCCCATGAACAGGCCGCTCTCACCGTCGCTCGCATGGTCGGCGACAATGCCGGCCTCGCGAAACGCCTTGGTGAGATAGGCGGCAGCCTCGAGATCGTCTTCGATAATCAAAATCTTCATGTGGGCAACATTACCCGCCGGCGATGCCTCAGCACAACCGGAATCGGAAAAGTTCACAGTATGTTGGCCAGCGGTTGTCATCTTCTACCTGCCCTGAAAGCCGTTCGTCGATAAGCCATGGTCCTGCACGATCGCGCATGTTGGAAACCATGCCCTGGAAACAAAGGAGCCGCGCAAGCCGTGGCCTGCGCGGCTCCCAATGCATTCAATTGGCCGAAAATCAGCCCGCAGTGATCGGCAGAGCGACGAAGCGGCTGCCGTCGTTGGACTGGATCTGGAACAGCGCGCGGGTGCGGCCGTCCTTCTTCGCCTGATCGATGACCTTGGCAATGTCTCCGGCATTGGAGACCTGCTGGTTGTTGACCGAGGTGATCTTCTCGCCTTCCTTCACGCCCTTGTCGGCGGCGTCGGAGTCCGGATCGACGCCGGTGATCGCGACACCCTTACCGTCATCGGACGGACCGACGGTGAGGCCGAGATCGGCAAGCGCCTTTTCCGAGGACGGCTGCTGCGGCTGGGGCTGCTGCGAATTGTCGTCGTTCGAAGCCTGGTTCTGGTCGGCCGGCAGCGTGCCGAGTTCGACGGTGACCGACTGAGCCTTGCCGTTACGCCATAGCGAAACATCGACCTTGGAGCCCGGCTGCATCGCGCCGATACGGCGGGCGAGATCGCGCGGGTCCTTGACCGGGTCGCCGTTAACGGCCGTCACGACGTCGCCGTTCTTGATGCCTGCCTTCTGGCCCGGAGAGCCATCCTGCGGGGATACGACGAGCGCGCCGTTCGGCTCGGACAGGCCGAGGGATTCGGCGATATCCTTGGTTACCGGCTGGATCTGCACGCCAAGCCAGCCACGCGATACGGTACCGCTCTTGATCAAATCGGTGACAACGTTCTTTGCGGTATCGGCGGGGATTGCGAAGGCGATGCCGACACTGCCGCCCGACGGCGAGAAGATGGCGGTGTTGATACCGACGACCTGGCCGTTGAGGTTGAAGGTCGGGCCGCCCGAGTTGCCGCGGTTTACGGCTGCGTCGACCTGGATGAAGTCATCATAGGGACCGGAGCCGATATCGCGGCCGCGGGCCGAGACGATGCCGGCTGTGACCGTGCCGCCAAGACCGAAGGGGTTGCCGACGGCAACGACCCAATCGCCGACGCGAACCTTGTTGTCATCGGCCCAGTTGACATAGGTAAACTTCTTGCCCTTGCCATCGACCTTCAGCACCGCGAGGTCGGTGCGCGGGTCCTTGCCGATCAGCTTGGCGTCGAGTTCGGTGCCGTCATTGAGGACGACGACGAAAGCCGCGCCATCGGAAACAACGTGGTTGTTGGTGACGAGATATCCGTCTTCGGAAATGAAGAAGCCGGAGCCCTGGGCAACCGGGCGCAGGCGGCCCTTATTGTCCGGCTGGCCTTTCTGCTGGCCCTGTTGCTGGTTATGCCCCTGCTGCTGTTCGAACTGCTTGAAGAACTTCTTCAGCGGATGATCATCCGGCAGTTCGTCGAAGCCACGGCCGAGGCCGAAGGAATCGTCTTCATCAGCGACCGGATTGACGCGGGATTCGACGCGAACGGACACGACTGCCGGAGATACGGCGTCGACGACATTGGCGAAGCTCGGGACCTGCGGGGCCTGGACATTGACGGCATCGGCATAGGAGCGGCTGATTTCAGCGGGAACGCCAGTGGCGAGAGCAGCGACAGCGAGGCCGGCGACGACGGAAGCTTTCATAGCCGTGCTACGGGACAAAGCGTCCTTGATATTCCTGAACATATGCGAGTTACCTTTTCTTCTCTCGTCCGATTTCTCTTTGCCGATGGAACCGGCGGTGATGGGTCATGGGCAAGATATAGGCCTTCCGACCTTACAGCGAACTGTCCGACCAATGAAAAATTCGTAATGTAGCGAAATGTTTTCGATGCGGTAAAGACAACTTGTCGTGCAATGTCACTTGCCGAGAATGTCGTTCAGACGCGCTTCTTCTTCTGCCGTTAGCTGGGTGCCCGTCGGCTTACCTACGCGGCGCCAGGCATAGATGACAAGAGCGAGGCCACCGAGAACGAACAGAGCGGCCGGCGCACCCCAGAGCAACAACGTCTTTTCGCTGAGGCGCGGCTTCAGCAGCACGAACTCACCATAGCGGGAAACGACATAGTCCAGCACCTGCTTGTCGCTATCGCCGGCGACGAGGCGCTTGCGCACCAGGAGGCGCAGGTCACGGGCAAGATCGGCATTGGAATCGTCGATCGACTGGTTCTGGCAGACCATGCAGCGCAATTCGGCCGAAATCGTCCGCGCCCGGGCCTCAAGGGCCGGATCGGGAAGAACTTCGTCGGGATTGACTGCGAAGGCGGCGGTGGGAGCAAGAAGTAGAACAATAAGGAGCAGACGCATAAGCGCTTTTACCTTCTCCCCCACGGGGAGAAGCGGAATTAGCCGCACGCGCCTCATTCCGCCGGCTCCATCGCCGGACGGACCGGCTTTGCCTTGCGGCTCGGCGCGCCGACGCGCAGGCGGCGGTCGCTTAGGGAAACGAAGCCGCCGAGCGCCATGACGATGGCGCCGCCCCAGATGCAGATGATGAAGGGCTTCCACCAGATGCGCACGACCATGCCACCATCATTGGTCGGATCACCGAGCGAGACATAAAGCTGGCTGAGGCCAAGCGTCAGAATGCCGGCCTCGGTCGTGGCGGTGCGGCCGGCGGTGAAAAGTCGTTTGGAGGACGAGATGTTGGCGACGGCGACGCCGCCGCGGCTGACCGTAAACCGGGCGCGATCCTCGGTGTAGTTCGGGCCGACGCCGGGCTGGATGCCTTCGAAGTGCAGCGTATAGCCGCCAAGCTCGGCCGCGCCGCCCGGCTTCATCTCGGTGATGTTTTCGGACTGGAATGTCGTCACCGCGACGATGCCAAGCACGGTGATGCCGAGCCCGGCATGAGCGAGCGCCGTTCCGAAAGCCGAACGCGGCAAACCGACCAAACGCCGCCACGCGATATTCCCCGCCATCTTGCCGATACCGGCGCGGTACCAGAGATCAGCCACTGCGCCGAAAACCAGAAAAAAACCGGCGGCCAGGCCGAAAACGGCAAGCACCGGTCCGCCATGGCGGACGTAGAACAGGGCGAGACCCGCGATCAGGGCAAGGCCTGCGGCGACATAGAGCCGCTGCAGCACGCCGAGCAGATCACCGCGTTTCCAGGCAAGCAGCGGCCCGAAAGGAACCGCGATCAGGATCGGCGTCATCAGCAGGCCGAAGGTCATGTTGAAGAAGGGCGGGCCGACTGAAATCTTGTCGCCTGTGAGCGTTTCCAGCGCCAGCGGATAAAGCGTACCCGTCAGCACCGTGCCGCAGGCAACCGTCAGAATGAGGTTGTTCAACACCAGCGACCCCTCGCGCGAGATCGGCGCGAACAGGCCGCCGGCGGCAAGCTTCGGGGCGCGCAGGGCGAAAAGCGACAACGCCCCGCCGATGAAGATCAAAAGGATGCACAGAATGAAGATGCCGCGCGTCGGATCGCTGGCGAAGGAATGCACCGAGGTCAGCACGCCGGAGCGCACCAGGAAGGTGCCGAGCAGCGACAGCGAGAATGTCAGGATCGCCAGGAGTATCGTCCAGATCTTCAGCGCATCGCGCTTCTCCATGACGAGCGCGGAATGCAGGAGCGCGGTGCCGGCGAGCCAGGGCATGAAGGAGGCGTTCTCCACCGGGTCCCAGAACCACCAGCCGCCCCAGCCAAGCTCGTAATAGGCCCAATAGGAGCCCATGGCGATGCCGAGCGTCAGAAAGGTCCAGGCAGCCAGCGTCCAGGGGCGAACCCAGCGCGCCCATGCGGCGTCGATGCGGCCTTCGAGCAGAGCGGCGACGGCGAAGGAGAAACAGACGGAGAAGCCGACATAGCCAAGATAAAGCAGCGGCGGATGAACGGCCAGGCCGATATCCTGCAGCACCGGATTGAGGTCCTTGCCCTCAGCCGGGGCCGGATTGATACGGAGAAACGGGTTGGAGGTCAAAAGGATGAAGATCAAAAAGGCGGCCGAGATCCAGGACTGCACGGCAAGCACATTGGCGCGCAGCGTGTCCGGCAGGTTGCGCCCGAACAGCGCCACCAGGGCGCTGAACAGTGCCAGGATCAGCAACCAGAGCATCATCGATCCTTCGTGATTGCCCCAGACGCCGGAGATCTTGAAGATCAGCGGCATCAGCGAATGGGAATTTTCCCAGACGTTCAGCACCGAAAAATCGGAGGCGACATAGGCATAAGTCAAAACGCCGAAGGAAAAGGCGACCAGTGCGAACAAGACGACGGCGCCGACCGGCGCAATGTCCATCATCGACAAGTCGCCTCGCCGTGCGCCGATGACCGGGATGATCGAGAGGATGATCGCGGTCGCAAGCGCCAACACCAGCGCATAGTGTCCGAGCTCAATGATCATTGGCTGGCTTCCTCGCCCTTCCAGACGCCGTCCGCCTTCAGCTTGTCGGCGACTTCTTTCGGCATATAGCGCTCATCATGCTTGGCAAGCACGCTGTCGGCAACGAAGATGTCGCTGCCCGGCTCGAACCTGCCTTCCGTGACCACACCCTGCCCTTCGCGGAAGAGATCCGGCAGGATACCATTATATTTGACCTTGATCGCATCCGTACCGTCAGTGACGGAAAACTGCACCTGCGTTCCGTCGCCGCGCACCACGCTGCCCTGGCCGACGAGACCGCCGAGGCGGATCAGCGTACCGGCGTTGACCGGATTCTTGGCGAGGTCGGCCGGCATATAGAAATAGGCGACCGACTGGCTGAAGGCGAAGAGAACGAGCAGCACTGCGGCGGCGATGAAGCCCATGCCGCCGGCAATGACAGCCAGACGTTTCTGCTTGCGGGTCATTGCTGCGTCACCTCCGTCGGCAGTCCGAGCTCCTTCGCCAATGCCAGAAGCTGCTTGCCTTCGCCGCCGTCGGCCGGGAAAGTCTTCAGGCTCCGCTTCAGCGCATCCACCGCGCGGTCCGTGTCCTTCAGCACGGCATAGGAGCGGATCAGCCGCATCCAGCCTTCGAAATTCCTGGGATCATCCTTGAGCTTGGCGTCGAGGCTCTCGACCATGCCGCGGATCATCTGCTGACGGTCGCCGCTGTTCATCGCATCTGCGGCGGCAACCTGCTCGCTGGTCGGATTTCCGGGCGCATTGGCATTTGCCGAATCTGCCGTGGCGGTATCGGCCGCGCCGCCGTTCTTGACGATATGATCGTTGACGGCAGCCATCCAGGGCGCATCGGGGGGCGATTGCTTCGCCAGCGCCTCGAAGGCCGTCTTTGCTTGCTCCGCCTTGCCATCCTGCTCCAGCGCCAAAGCGAGATAGAAGAGCGCTCGGGGATTGTCGGCATCAAGCGCAAGGGATTGCTGCAACGAGCTGCGCGCCTCCGCCGTCACGATGCCATCGGCCTTCATGATCAGAACTTCGCCCAGATTGCCAAGCCGCTCGGCATTGGGACCGAGCAGACGGATGACATTGCGATAGGCGAGTTCCGCGTCGCCGATGCGGCCGGTCTTGAGGTAGATCGGCGCGAGCACTTCCCAACCCTTGCCGTCATCCGGTTGCTGCGCCAGATGCTGCTCGACCTTGACGATCGAGATGGCGAGATCGTTGCCGGGATGTTCGAGGCGCGCTTGCAGCGGCTGCGACGGCAGGCCGGGATTGCCCTTCACAAGATAGAGACAGAGACAGACGACCGGCAGCAGGACGATGATGAAGGCCTGGGAAAGGTAATGGCCGCGGGCTGGCACCTTCGCGGCACTCGGTCCGGCGCCTGAAACGGCAAGTAGACGGCGGCCGATTTCAGCGCGGGCATAGCCGGCCTCTTCCTGCGAAATCAGGCCGCCCGCAAGATCGCGGTCCAGCTCGCGAAGTTGATCGCGATAGACGGCAGCCTCGCCGGCACGACCGTCATCAGCCACCTTTGCTCCACGCAAAAGGGGGGAGAGCAGGATGGCACCGACAACAGCCGTCAGAACGGCCACGAGAATCCAGAACAGCATAGACGCCCAATACTTTAACAGGCCGCTTATTCCAACCGTCAAAGCCGCATTGACGAAGATTTGAGGCGTTTAGCCGCGATTTTCAGGCGGGGGATCTAATTCAGCGGCGTCCACGTACCGTCGTCGTTGCGGCAGGCAGCTCCTCTCGCCTGGGTCGGCTTGTCGTCGACCGTGATCGTATGGGTGTATTGGCGGCAATTTTGCGAGCCGACCTGATAGGGAGCGGCGGCCACGACCTCGCCACGGACGTTCTTGCCCGTCCAGGCGACAGGCTGACCGAGCGGCGCGGTTTCCAGCGCCCGATATTCCGCTTCCAGCGCCCGTTGCTTGTCATTGTCGCTGAGCTTGATGCCCGTGCGGCCGACGATGCCGCCCTCCAAGGCCGAGATATAGCGCGCCGAGGAGGCTGGTTTAGCGGAGGAAGATAGAAAGCCCGTCACGCCGCCTTTGCCGCTCGTGGTCGAGCAGCCGGAAAGGGCGATAAGGGCAAGAAGGGACGGGGCAATCAGAAAAAAAGTGCGAAGCTTCATACAACCGAACCAGTATCAACGAGCAAAACTAGAGGTACTGCGATGCGGCATCACTATGGCGCACCGCGTCTTTCTGGCATCATGCCGCGCGTCACGCAACATCCTTTGTTACCCCCGGTAGAATTAGGCTGGCGCGAAGTCCGCCCCAGGAACCACGGGACAGCTCGAACCGCCCCTGATATTCGTTGGTGATCTCGCTGACGATCGACAGGCCGAGACCGGTGCCGGGCTTGCTTTCATCCAGCCGGCGGCCACGCTTCATCGCCTCGCGGATCTGATCCGGCTCCAGGCCCGGCCCATCGTCCTCGACCACCAGCTCTACCCAGTGCCGTCGCGCCGGATCGATGCCCTTTACCTCGGCTGGCGCTTCGTTGGCGGCGACGCGCACCTTGCGTTCGGCAAAACGCGCGGCATTTTCCAGGAGATTGCCGACCGTCTCCTCCAGATCCTGCTGCTCCATGGCAAGCGACAGGTGCGGCGAAACGGAAAGCTCGAATTCCTTATCGGCATTGAGCCGCCGCATGACGCGCACCAGCCGCTCCAGCGCCGGCTCCGCGTCGGTGCGGGCCAGCACGGATTCGCGCTGGGCGGCGATGCGGGCACGGTTGAGGTAGGATTGCACCTGCCCCTGCATGACCTCGGCCTGGTTCTTGACGAGATCGCCGTGCGAGCGTTCCAGCACGCGGGACTCGTTCAACAAAACCGCGATCGGCGTCTTCAGCGAATGGGCGAGGTTGCCGACCTGCATGCGCGCTCGCTCCACAATGCGGCGGTTGCTGTCGATGAGGGCATTGACCTCGTTGGCGAGCGGCAGGATCTCACGCGGGAAATCCCCATGCAATCGCTCGCTCTCGCCGGCGCGGATGCGCTCCAGCGCCCCGCGCGCCTTATCGAGCGGCATCAGGCCATAGAGAATGGCGAGAGCGTTGACGACGAGACTGCCGACGCCGAAGCCGACGAGTGCGAAATAGAGGCTATGGGAAAAATTGCGGACATCGTCCTCCACCACCGCGACATTGCCGGTGACGCGAAAGCGCGCGGCGCGTCCGTCGGTATCGAGCACGACTTCGGTCTCGGCAACCTGTACCTGGTTTCCAAAGGCGTCGGTGACGATGTAGTAGCGCTCATAATTCTTATCGAAAGGCGCTTCCAGAACCGAGAGAACGGGCAAGCTCGACGCGCCGAGGGAGGGCGAAACCAATGGCGTCGCCGTATAGGTGCCGAGCGGTTCGACCATCCAGTACCAGCCTGTCTTCGGCTGAGCGAAACGCAGGTCGCCGAGCTGCGGGCTGCCCGACAACGCCCCTTGGTCACCGATCGTCACGGAGTTGATGACGTTATAGAGCTGCGCTCTCAGCAGGTCCTGAAAACCGCGTTCGGCGCTCTTGCGATAGATATTGGAAATGACGAGGCCGATCACCACCAGCGCCACGGCGGACCAGAGTGTGGTCAACAGCAGAACGCGGGCGGTGAGTGACTTAATTCGCATTGGTCGGCGCTTGGATACGATAGCCGAGACCCCGCACTGTTTCGATCAGGTCGACACCCATCTTCTTGCGCAGACGGCCGACGAAAACTTCGATCGTATTGGAATCGCGGTCGAAATCCTGGTCGTACATATGCTCGACCAGCTCCGTGCGCGAGACAACTTCGCCCTTGTGATGCATGAGATAGGCAAGCAGCCTGTACTCGTGCGAGGTGAGCTTCAGCGGCTTGCCGTCGACCGTGGCCTTCGAGCTCTTGGTGTCGAGGCGCACCGGGCCGCAGATGATTTCCGATGACGAATGGCCAGCGGCGCGACGGATCAGCGCCCGGATTCGGGCCAGTACCTCTTCTACGTGAAAAGGCTTGGCGACATAATCGTCGGCGCCCGCATCGATGCCGGCGACCTTGTCGCTCCAGCGATCGCGAGCCGTCAGGATCAATACGGGCGTCCCCCGCCCCGCACCGCGCCACTTCTCCAGTACCGTGATCCCGTCCATTTCCGGCAGGCCGATATCGAGGATGATGGCGTCGTAGGGCTCGGTCTCACCCAGGAAATGCCCCTCCTCGCCGTCGAAGGCGGTATCGACCACATAGCCCGCCTCTTTCAAGGCTTCGGCAAGCTGCCGATTCAAGTTGATATCATCTTCGACTATAAGAATGCGCATCTTCCGACCCAATTTCCCTGGTTTGAGAAATAGTACTGCAAATGAGGCTCGCGTGGAATCACTCGGCCATTAAAGATTTTGCGTGAGATTCAAAGCGTTAGAGAGTCCTTTGCGCGGCGGCGTGAAAGTGTTTCCACCTACATCGGCACCTTCATGGTTACCTTGCGCGGCCGCTGGCCATTACCCTGGACGAGAACGGTGATGACACAGCTATCGCCTGACGGCTGTGCGGAAAGGAGCTGTCCCCCCGTCTTTGCAACCACCTCGGCGGCCGCCTCGCTGCAGTCGCTGTTCGCACGCGCCACCAGGGTCGGCGTCGGCGTCGGCAGAACAGCCGAGCCGGCCATGATGGCGGCCGCTGCTGCTATGCTCAGAAATGATGCCATGCTCCAGACTTCCCACGGGGACATTAACTTGAGCAAATATTTACCCAAACGCGTCTGAATGGCAAATGAATGGGGCGTAATTTTCCACGCGCAGAACGTGCGGTCGGACGTCCCATCCCATCTAAGATCTTGCGCTAATTCGACCCGACAGTGGCGATATCAACGATGGGAAGGCGGCGGCCCGCCAAACGTTCCAAATCTCAGCCGCCGACCCCCTATCGATGACGCACACGGCAAATTGCGCGTGCAGCATATCGGCATCGCAATTGCTCACGGCACCGGTTTCCGCCGTAAACCGCAAAAGTCAGTCATTTTTAATCTATCTTGATTATCATCAACGCATAAGCACGCCCGTGATCGGGGGTGCCTAATCGGCCGATACGACCGGCCTTCAAGTGTTTTACCCACGTAAAACACTTGGGTTTCCTTGAGTCTTTTGAATCGCTTCGCGCCATGTTTTCGAGCATTGCTTCCAAGGCGTGAGAAGTTGAGTCAAAAGCTTCGCGCGATGCATGCGAATGCGGCGAACTTGATTCCGCGAGGCTATCCAGGCTTTTGAAAAGATTGGCGAATAGCTGTCCCTTCAGCGAAGGACCATACTAGACCGGCTTCCGCACCGCCGTCGTGCTCTCATAGTCCGCCGCGATCCGCATTTCGCGCAACGGGCGGACGCGTTCGATGGAAAGCTGATAGTTCGGATGCGCCTTGTAGGCTGCCAAAGCCGCTTCGTCGTCGAATTCGCCATAGACCACAAGATCGACATCGGTGCCGAGCTGGTCGGTCTTCACGTTCGTTCCGATCTCCAGCAGGCGCGCATGCGGAATAGCCGTCAGGATCGACAGGCCGGACCGTACGGCTTCAAGATTGGCGCGATCGGGAACGGTGAAGAAGACGATATGACGGATCACGCGGAGGCTCCCTATGCATTTGCGAAGGCACCGCGCGATATCATGCGTATTCGGTTATTTCAACGAGGAGCGGCCTCGGTGGGGCGGCCCTTTCGTCGCACGAGGCAGAGAAAAGCGGACGGCTGCGGTGCACTCGGCTTCCATGCTAATCTTCCGCTCATGACCGACGACGACCTCATTTCCTTTGCGCATGGCCTACCGGAAACGGTGGAGAGCTCGCATTTTGGGAATCGGGATTTTCGCGTTCGCGGGAAAATTTATCTGACGCTTCCGCACCCTGAATTCTGTGTTGTCAAGCTGACGCCCGATCAGCAGCAGATGGTGCTGGCAACCGTCTCGGAACACGTCCTCGCCGTGCCGGGCGCCTGGGGGCTCAAGGGCTGGACGCGGCTTTTCCATCATGTCCTGGATGACGACACGATACACGCGCTCGTGCGGCAGGCATGGCGCAATGTGGCGCCGAAATCTATGGCCTTGCCGGAGGACTAGCCTCCATGTCGTCTTCCACCGTCAACGGCCAATCGACGATGTAGTCTTCGAAATCGTCGAGATCGACATCGCTTTCGCTGACCGTGCGACCGCGGGCGGAGACGCCGGCTATGTGAACCGTTTCCGGATCGCCCGATATCAGCGGATGCCACCAGTAGAGGTCGCGCCCCTCGTTGACGAGGCGATAGGCACAGGTAGGCGGCAACCATTCCAGCTCCGGAACTTTCTCCGGCGTCAGTTGCACGCAATCAGGCACGAAATCCCAGCGGTTCGGGTAGCTGGTGCAGCGACAGCTTTCGCCGTCCATCAACTTGCAGCGGATCGAGGTGAAATAGACGTCGCCCGTATCCCACTCCTCGATCTTGTTGAGACAACAGAGGCCGCAGCCGTCACACAGGCTTTCCCATTCGGGTGTGCTCATCTCCGTCAGCGTCTTGCTCTTCCAAAAAGGTATGTCGTCCATCGTCGTCTTCCTCGCCGCTCGCGAGGGAAATGCGGGCTGCGGCATGCATGTCTCTTGTTCTTTTCCCTAAATCAACCAATTATTCAATTCACCGGTCTATGAGAGGTAGGCTTTGCGTGCCCCAAGGGAATACGCACTGAGGCATTGTGGTCGGGAAGTAGAGCGTGGAAGACCCATCCAACCCAGAAAACGGGCCTGAGACCAAGCCCGATGCACAGCCGGAGGGCCAAGCGGAGCAGCGGCCACGCCGGAAGCGGCATTTTTTCCTGCGTATCGATTCATGGATCGACTCTACCCTGTGGAATGCCGGATTCCGCCTCGCCGAACTCTGGGAAGATGTTACCATTTTCTTCCGCCGTTTTCGCGCCCGCGGCTGGAAACGCATCCTGTTCGAACTGCTTGGCGAAGGGCTGACGCTCGGCACCGCCGGTTCCATCGTCATGCTGATGCTCGCCATGCCGGCCTTCGAAGCCACGCAAGGAGACTGGCGCAACCGCGGCAACTTCGCCGTCACCTTCCTCGATCGTTACGGCAGCGTCATCGGTCATCGCGGCATCATTCATGAGAATTCCGTGCCGGTGGACCAGTTGCCGGACTATTTCATCAAGGCGGTATTGGCGACGGAGGATCGTCGCTTCTTCGACCATTTCGGCATTGATGTCTTCGGCCTGTTCCGGGCGCTGACCGTCAATGCGCAGGCTGGCGGCGTCGTCCAAGGTGGCTCGACGCTGACGCAACAGCTTGCCAAGAATATCTTCCTCAGTAACGAGCGCTCGATAGACCGCAAGATCAAGGAAGCCTTCCTGGCGATCTGGCTGGAGGCCAATCTTTCCAAGAAGGAGATCTTGAGCCTCTATCTCGATCGCACCTATATGGGCGGCGGAACCTTCGGTGCTGCCGCGGCGGCGCAGTTCTATTTCGGCAAGAGCATCAGCGACGTCAACCTGGCCGAGGCGGCGATGCTTGCGGGTCTATTCAAGGCGCCGGCGAAATATGCGCCGCATGTGAACTTGCCGGCAGCGCGCGCCCGCGCCAACGATGTCCTCACCAACCTCGTGCAAAGCGGTCTAATGACCGAAGGGCAAGTCATTGCCGCCAGGCGCAATCCCGCCTCGGTCGTCGATCGCGCCCAGATCGAATCACCGGATTTCTTCCTCGATTGGGCCTTCGACGAGGTGCAGCGACTGGCTGTCCACTTCCCCGAGCGTTCGCTGATCGTCCGCACGACGATCGACATGGGCCTGCAGAAGGCAGCGGAGGATTCCATCGAGTCCAGCCTGATGGAATATGGCGAACGCTATCACGCCTCGCAGGGTGCGAGCGTCATGATCGAAAACGGCGGGGCGGTACGCGCCATGGTGGGCGGCCGGGATTACGGCGAAAGCCAGTTCAACCGCGCCACCAAAGCCCTGCGTCAGCCAGGCTCGTCCTTTAAGATCTACACTTATTCCGTTGCCATGGAGAACGGCATGACGCCGACGTCGACCATCGTCGACGCGCCGATCAGTTGGGGCAATTGGAGCCCGCACAATTATGAAAACCGCTATGAAGGCAAGGTGACACTGACGCAGGCGATCGCGCAGTCCATCAACACCATTCCAGTTCGTCTCGCCAAGGAGAAATTCGGCATCCAGCCGATCCGCGACATGGCCAAGGCCTTGGGTGTGGAGACGCCGATCCGCAACGACAAGACCATTCCGATCGGCACGTCGGAAGTGACCGTACTCGACCAGGCGACGGCCTATTCGGTTTTCCCGGCGGACGGCATGCAGTCACGCCGGCACGGCATTGCGCAAATCATGGGCTATGACGGCAAGGTGCTCTACGATTTCGCGCGTGACGAGCCGCCGGCCAAACGCGTGCTTTCCGAAAAAGCCAATTCCTACATGAACCAGATGCTGACCCAGATCCCGATCATCGGCACCGGGCGCAAGGCAGCGCTCGACCACGGCATCCTCGTCGGCGGCAAGACGGGTACGACGCAGGCCTATCGCGATGCCTGGTTCATCGGCTTCACCGGCAACTACACCTGCGCCGTCTGGTTCGGCAACGACGACTACACCTCGACCAACAACATGACGGGCGGCACGCTGCCGGCCATGACCTTCAAGAAGATCATGGACTATGCCCACCAGGGCATCGTGCTGAAGCCAATCCCCGGCATCGACAATCCCTTCCCGGTGCAAAAGCCGCAGACCGTGGCTGCCAAGAAAGCCCAGGCGCCCGATGACAACGCCCTGCCCCCGCTCGTTCGGCCGCGCTCGCTGTCGGTGGATTCCACGAAAATCCTGCGCGATATCGGCGAGAAGCTGAAGGCGGCAGCGCCACTCGCCGCACAGAAAATGGCAGCGGCGGAGTAAAATCAGGCTGCCCGCGGCTTCATGCTTGCCAACCCCGAACCGACCTGTTGCCGCCGCTTCTTTTGGTGAGGCAAGATCGGCAAGCAGCTGCCCGCACTTCCCCCACCCCTTCGAATCAGGGATAAATCAGGCCTCTAGTTGGTCACGAGGACGATCTTAGAGTGTTCCGGGTTCCCCTTCTTGTTGCGCTTTCGCTGATAATCGCCTTTGGCGGGGGGATTCTATTCACGCTTTTTGCGCTGGATGCGACCTCCGGTTTCGGCGCAATCAAGCTCGGCACCTGGCAGGCATTTCCGGAAATGCACACGGTCGACGCCGATCCTTACGCGAAATCGCATCGCGCCCGTGCGGGACGATTGCTCTATGGCACGGCGGAGGGGCTGACGTTCACCGCCTCCGATGACGATACCGGCGCGCGGCTGACGGCGGGCTGCAGCTATCGCATCAGCGGCCAGACGCCGCCGGCGCGGCTATGGACGCTGTTCATCGCGGGCAATGACGGCGAGCCGCTTGGCGGATCTCCTGGCCGGCCGTCTGCGCTCAATTCCTGGATTATACTGCGCAATCCGGATTCGAGCTTCACCATTACCGTTTCGCCGGACGCACAGGCGGGCAATTGGCTGGCGCTGCCCGCTTCCGGCAACTTCCGCCTGGTGTGGACGCTGCTGGATTCGCCTGCGGCAGGCAATTCCGGCCTTATCGATCTGTCCATGCCGAAGCTCGAGAAAATCAGGTGCGGTCATGTTTAGGGTCGTCTTCGCCATTCTGACTGGCCTGCTTGGCGCCACGCTCCTGCATGTCATCATCATCCTCTCCCTGCCGCATTTTTCCGATCGCGACGCCTATACCCGTGTCGAGGGTGAGGGCGATGAAAACCACTTCTATACGCTGGACGACAAGGATGACGATTCAGGGCTTTCCAATAGCGACCCCTACATTCGTACGGCCGTTTGTGCCTTCGACATCGGAACTCAGCCAATCCGGCTGACGGCCAAGGGAAAGGTGCCGTTCTGGTCGCTGTCCGTTTATGACGCCGCATCGAACGAGGTCTTCAGCATGAGCGACCGCACTTCGGTCGGCGGCGTGCTGGATTTGCTGCTTGCCTCGCCGATCCAGCTCACGGGGATCCGCAAGGCATTGCCGCCGTCGCTCGCACAATCGATCCTGGTCGAAGCGCCGCGCGCGCAGGGCTATGTCGTGCTGCGCACAATGGCGCCACAAGCAAGCTTTGACGCCGCCGCACGGAACTTCCTCTCGGAAGCCGGCTGCGACGTGTTTGATGGACGGTAAGATCTAATCGCGAAGCTGGATGCCGTTTCAGTTAAGAACCGGCGAGTGGATTGCATCCGTATCGTGGCTCACGGGCCACGATATCGAAGTCGCCCCGAAGGGGTCGTGCCGGCGCATCTCGCCGGCATAGTGCCGAACTACTTGCCCTTCGCCCGCTTTGGTCCCGTTCCGGGACGATGGGAGCTGACGTCGAGGCGCTCGTAGCGGACGCCGGTGAACAGAAGAATCTTCGCCTCCACCGGCTCCTTCTGAGCCCGCAGCGGCAACCGCGATCTTCGATCCAAAAGGGATATGATCTCTGCCATTCTCGTCTCCATTTACGGCCCGAGACGGATGAACTTGCGATTAATTTCATCCTGCCCGCTATTCCCAAGCGGGCTGGCGCTCCCCAAAATCTTCGCCGCCTCCTGCGGCTCTGACAACAGGGCATTCACGCCATTCTCACGGCATTCCCCAGACACCGTGACATGGACGCCCAACTGTGGCGGCCATGCGAATAATCATGCGACTAAACTCTGCAAATCGCCGTTATCACCCGAATTGAGACATACTGTAGTTAACAGAATGCTAATCATTGCCGCGGCTTGCTTTGGCACTCCCTCGGCTTTCGCGGCGCCGTGATCTTCTAACGCTGGGAGGGCGGATTTGGTTTCATATGCGATGTAAAAATCTCTAGAATCATTTGAGCAGTAAAATATTGTGAAATCATGCTCTTAGGTAAAAAATATCTTTTATTCGCGGTAGCCGGTCAGATGCGAGCGTTGCAGAAAAGTGTCATGCAAATATTATTTGCGGCAACGAAAATTTGACGTATTGTAAAGGGGGCAACCTGAGGGCGGGCAATGTCAGCGACGACCAATTCGTTCTTCTCCCCGGAGGACATTATCGTGCTGCGCGGCGCGTTGGATAAATGGTGCCTGGAGAAGCGGATAGATATCAAAAGCGCCGAGGCCCAGTTCGCGGCAACGGCGGCGCTCGGCCTGTTTCAATCCGGCTATAATACCTCCGAAAGACTACTGGCCGCCTTGCGGGAGCATAAGACGCTCTGAGCCCTTGATGCTGCGAGCTTCTCCCGGGCAACTTTCCCAAGCGGGCAGGTTAATCCCCGAAACCCTTATAAGTTGAACACGCTAGTCAGTGCGTCACGGCGAGATAGCTTTCGTAAAGGTTGAGCGCCCGCTGACGCAGCCGATCAGGCCAAAATTCGACTTCCATCCCCACGCAAGCTTAACGCGCAATTTTTATTTGGATTTTAATAAAGTTTTCACGAACCATTAACCCTGCGCCCCTTACTCTTCCGAAAAAGCCAGATCAGGACGACCGTGTCCACGCCCGTTTCGATAGCCATCGCCGATAGCGCCCGCAAAAACCAAAGCGCGATCCGGCTCGGCCAGAGAAAAACACAGCGGCGCGCAGGTTTGCCGATCCGGCTCCCGTCTTTTTTGTTTTGCGTATCAGTATGGGTGTTGGCGTGCGTGACCGGTTTCGAGACCTCGAAGAGCCTGCGACAGTCCGCAAGAAAGATGTGGTCCTGATGGCGACGGTGACCAGTTTCGAAGGTTTGAATCATCCATCGAAATCGGAGCTTCGCCAGTTTGCCGAGCTCTTTACTCCCCTCTTCCAGGCCTCATCCGACGAAGCGAAACGCCAGGCCGTCGCCGCACTCTCCCAATGCCCAACCGTGCCGCCGGCCGTCTCCCTTTTCATCGGCTGTCAGCCGATCGCCATCGCCGCCCCTTTTCTGGCGAGTTCGCAAGCGATCGACGACGATACGCTGATCACCATCGCCCGCACGCAGGGCGCCGCGCATGCGAAAGCGATCGTCCGCCGACCCTCACTATCGCCGAAAGTCATCGACGCCCTTGTCAGCCTGCATCAGGCCGAGCCGGAACGCGGCATGACAATATCGGCGACCCCGCCGGCCGCTCCTGCTCCGGCCTTAGTGCCGGAACCGAGCGCTGCGGGCATTGAGGCCGAGCGCCTTGCCCGTGAGGAAGCCCTGCGGCAGAAGATCAAGCAGGTCGCCCGCCATCTCGGCCGTGACGATAGGGATCGTCTGGGCCTGCGCAGCCTTTCCGATGTGCAGGAAGCATTGCTGGTGCGTTTCGCCCGCGAGCGCGAGGCGCAGCAATTTGCCGCCACGCTTGCCGACGCACTTTCCTCGAGCCGTTGGCTTGCCGAGCGCATCATGATCGACACGTCCGGCCAGCAACTGGCAGTGACGCTGACGAGCCTCGGCATGGGCTTTGCCGACGCCGTCTATGCGCTGGAGCGCTTCTATCCGCATCTGGCCGAACAGCATGGCAGCGTCAGCCGCGCCTGGCTGGTGCTCGACAGCATCGATGCAGAGGAAAGTCAGGCCCGTGTAGAAGCTTGGCGCCGCGCCGACCGGTACACTTATCTGCCGCCCGAACAGAAGCCTGCGGTCCGCCCGGGCACGCCGCTTTTCGGCCCTAAGGCGAGTCCGATCCGCGAATTGCGTGTCGTCAGCCGCTCGCGTTGATTTAGCCCGTAAGTTCTTCGCGTGTCGCCTCCAGCTATTGCATGGTAGGATCGCGGGCCTGCCGACCTCCACACGCGGACAGCGACATGAACCATGATGCGACTGCCCATCCGTTGACCGGTGGCTGCCAATGCGGCGCCATTCGCTTTGCCTGCGACCTGCCTCCTCAAAACGTGCATGTGTGCCATTGCCGAATGTGCCAGAAAGCGGTCGGCGGGCCGTTTGCGGTCATCTGCCCTGTCATGAAGAGCGCGTTTCGAGTGACGCGGGGCGCGTTTTCCTGGTTTCAGAGTTCTGCCCTGGCGCGACGCGGTTTTTGCAAGGATTGCGGCACGCCGATGATTTTTGAATATCCGAAGTTCGAAGACATAGGCATTCTTGCGGGAACCTTCGACCAGCCCGATCAGGTGCCGCCGGTTGTTCAATACGGCAATGAAAGCAGGGTTTCCTGGTATGGCAGCCTGCATGAGCTCCCGGGAAATCATCCGACCTATGCGGTTGATCCGAACGGATACCTGCCCCGCATCATCGCGTCGAACCGGCAGCACCCCGACCATGACACCAGCCGGTGGCCACCGGAAGTAGACTCAGAAGACTGCCTGCCCTGATGCCGATAGAGCTATTTCTCTGTCACAGAGGATTGCTGCGTTGCTCGACCAACGGCACGATATCGGCAATATCGTCGGTCTCCAGCTCGATGATCCAGAGATCGGGGTCGAATTTCAGCTCACGATCAAGCGTCTGCCTGACATCTTCGGGTTCCCTGCGATCCAAACGGATTTCGAACAGGCGCGTCCCGCTTTCCTCTTCATCGAAGAAGCTTTGCGGAGCTGGAGCATAAAGCGTTTCCAGTCCATCGCGAAAACGCTGGCGGATGAAGATCGCTCCCGCCTCCTCCGCCCCCTTATGTTCCACAGCGGCAAAATCGCCGCGGGCAAAAAGACGGCGGGTCAGGGCGGATACGAAGATGTCGCTGCGCAATCTCATGGCTGAGCTATACCGGCCGGTTGGGCGCGAAGCAATCAAGGGGGAAGATTAAAGCGCGCCGATGTCCTGCAGTTTCTTCAAGACCGCCATGTCGGGCTCGCCGGTTTCCGGCAGCCGGTAGTGCTTCTGAAACCGGCGGATGGCGGCCTTGGTCTGTTCGCCGGCTACGCCGTCGACGCTGACATTGGTATAGGCGATGTTGCTCAGGCCCTTCTGGATCTGCATCACCATGTTGACGGTGTTGACGACGTCGCTTGGCCCGCTCCGGGGGGCGGCGCTCGTCTTGATATCCTTCTCCGCGCTCTGAATGGCGGCGGCGATGGGATCGATGGTGGAAGCGTTGGCCGAGACATTGATGGGCCGCTCCGACGGGACGGCCGCAACGCTCGTCTTGGAGCTGGCGTGGGTGCCGGGATCATTGGCCTTCAGCGCGGCCAGCAGTTCCGGAGTTGCGACCCCAGTCTGCGCCAGGCCGGACGCTTCCTGGAAGAACAGGATAGCGGCTGTCGTGCGCGAGCCGATGACACCGTCTGCGGTGCCGTCATAGAGGCCGCGGTGGATCAGTTCGCTCTGCACGTCGGCAACCAGCTTCGATGGTGTCGTGGTCGCCGCTGCCGGCGTTTGCGTCGCCGGCAGGCTGGCGGTCCGAACCTGTGGGGAAGGTGCTGCGGCATTCGCCATTGTGTCCTGCCGCTCGATGCGGAACGTGGTGACGTTGCCGGTATCGGTCTGCTGCGCATGCAGGAAGGGCTTGCGGCCGGGGATCTGATAGGGAGAGTTGGGATCCCGCGTGCGCAGCAGTGGCGACGGGTGTGCGCCCGACTGATACCAGAGCGCATTGGCCGTCACGAAACCAAAGACCGCGAAGAAGATTGCGACTCCGGCGGCGGCGGCCGGATGCCGGCCGACAACGCCGCCGCATAAAGCGGCCAAGGCACCGACGCCACGCACACCGAGGCCGCCCAGCGCGCCGGCACCGCGCAGGCCGAGGCTGCCGACGGCAACCGCCCCCCGGGAAGCAAAGCCGGGCTGCTTTCGCCTGGCCCTGCCCTTTCCCTTAGGCGATTTTCGCTTTTGCGGGGCCATTCACCTCTTCCTCTTTTCGCTTCTCGTTCATCTCCAGACTATGTTTCAGACGTGGCGGAAAATCGACCGTGCGACCGACATCCACAGCCGGCTGCACCGCTACAGCGCCGGAACCGTCAAACGGGATAAGGATCGTGATGACCGTGCCCTCACCTGGCGCACTGGCAATGGCGAAGCTGCCACCATGCAGCGCCACCAGGCCCTTGACCAGCGACAGGCCCAGCCCGGTGCCGGCATAGCGGCGGGTATAATCATTCTGGATCTGCACGAAAGGCTGGCCCAGCGAAGCGAGACGCTCGCTGGCGATGCCGATGCCGGTGTCGCTTACCGACAACTTCAGCATTCCGTCGGTCATGGCCGCATCGATGGTGACGGCGCCGCCCGCATCGGTGAACTTGATGGCATTGCCGACGAGATTGATGAGTATCTGCTGGATGGCGCGCTGGTCGGCGACGATATCGCCGAGGCCCCGCTGCACCCGGCTCGTCAATGTCAGCCCCTTCTCCTTGGCCTGCAGAGCCAGCATGGCCTCGCAAGCACCGATGGAGGCTTCGATGGGGAAAGGCTCGAGCAGAAGTTCGTAGCGGCCCGCCTCGATCTTGCTCATGTCGAGCATGGTGTTGACGACGGAGAGCAGATGCGCGCCGGACTGGCGGATCAGGCCGACATATTCGCGCTGGCGGTTGTTCTCGAGCTTGCCGAAATATTCGCCGCTGAGGATATCGGAAAAGCCGAGGATGGCGTTGAGCGGCGTGCGCAGCTCGTGGCTGACCGCGGCGAGGAAGCGCGACTTGGCGTCATTGGCGGATTCCGCCTCCGCCGCCTTGCGTGCGGCCTGGTCGCGAAGCTGCTGATCGTAGGAAATATCACGCGACTGGCTGACGATCCCGGTCAACCGGCCCTCGCCGTCGCGTCGCGCAGTCATTTCCATGCGGATATAGACGAACTGGTCGTTGCCCTCGACAACGGCCGAACGTTCCAGGCGCAAATCGACGCCGAGGGCTTCACGGCCCTGGCGAAGCCTGTCGACCGCCTGCAGAAAGAGGATGCGGTCGGAGACATGCACCTGTTCGACAAAGCCGCGACCGGAGGGGTCGCGCATCCAGTTCAGGAATTCGGCGCGATCGCGGCCGCCGACAGCGGTAACGCTGCCCTGCGGATCGAACAGGAGAACAAGACCGCTAGCCGCTTCCAGCATCAGATCGCGATGCTCGACGACGACGGCTTCGACCGGCCCGGAGGCGGGACGCTGGCGCGACAGAGCAATACTGCCGACGGCGGAAAACAGAAAACCGGCGCAGACGGTGGCAACGCCGACCGGGAGCGCCACGGCGGGACTGGTGATGAAGGAGAGCACTGTGGGAACGACGAAAAGAGCTGCAGAGGAGGCGAGCGCGAGCCGGCGCAGGATCGCCAGTTCCTGTTCACGGACTTCACCATTCCCGCTTGTCCGGGAGAGCCAGCTTCCGCCTGCCCGGTCCACGAGGGCTCCAGCCCTGCCAGCAATGTTACTCAATACGCGCACACCAAAACCCGCACAAACGGTCAGTTATTCAACCGCACAATAGGCCTTCGCGACTTAAGGAAAGAATAAAGAACGGGCGCGTGGATCGGTCGAAAAAGCTCGAAAATCTCGTTTTGGCGCACATGGCGAGACCTTTGGTTTTTGTGGTTAACAGCGGGTAAGCAGCGGATTTTATTTAGATTTCCGTCACACGTTAACCTTTGCGCCGACGTCGACGCCCGCAAGCCCCGGGATATCAGGCAGATCGGCCGAGACATACTTAACAGCAATCGCTACAATTCGACACAAATGAGCTTGAAATGCCAATTGCTACAATTTGAATCAAATTTGCCGAAAATGCATCCAAGTTTTGAAAAGGGGTGTTGTCCTCTGTCGGATAGGGTCTGAGCAACATCAGATAAACGACTTCGATCGGCGATAAGACCGAACGAAATAAAGGATGGGCAAGGCAATGTGGTTTCTCATTAGAGCGGGGTTCTGGTTTTCACTGGTTCTCATGTTCCTGCCGATCTTCGCCAAGCCTGACGGCGCTCCGCGGTCGGCCGACGAACCGAAGGTACAGGTTTCCGATGCGCTGTCGGCCGCGAGTGGCGTCATGCAATATGTCGGCGCCATGTGCGCGGAAAAACCCGATGTCTGCCAGAAAGGCGGCGAGACGCTGACCGCGCTCGGCTATCAGGCCCGTGACGGTGCCCGCGTCGCTTACGATCTTCTGGGTCAGCACTTCAAGGACGATAAGTCCGGCGAGCAGGCGGCCGCCAACCAGGCTGTGACTGCCCCCGTCGTCAACCGTGAGCTGGTCGCCGCCGAGGCACAGCCGATGCCCGCCAAGCGCCCGATCAACGTCGAGACGGCCGACGCGGTCGTTACCGGCACTGTCAAGCTGCCCTCTTATATTCCGGTGCCGCTGCCGAAGCCGCGAACCTGATCTCCGTTTCCATCGATGCCTCCCCCTTATGCGCCGTGAGCTTGCCATCGCTCGCGGCGTTCTTTTTTGTCATGGGTTCAAATCATCGACCTTTTCACCTATATCCAAGCAAGTGGATAATTGGACCGGCTTGATGGCGACGCTTGAACAGATCATAGAGGATTTCACCTTCCTGGACGACTGGGAGGACCGTTATCGCTATGTGATCGAGCTCGGCAAAGCGCTGCCGGATTTGCCGGAAGAGAAGCGGACGCTGGAAAACAAGGTGCAGGGCTGCGCCAGCCAGGTCTGGCTGGTAACGCACACAGCGGGCGATCTGGAAAATCCGGTCCTGACCTTCGAAGGTGATTCGGATGCGCATATCGTGCGCGGGCTGGTGGCGATCGTGCTCGCCACTTATTCCGGTAAACCGGCCTCCGAGATCGCCGCGCTCGATGCTCTCGACGTCTTCGGCAAGATCGGCCTGGTCGAACACCTTTCCTCGCAGCGCGCCAACGGATTGCGCTCGATGATCAAGCGTATCCGCGAAGAGGCGATAGTACGCGCCGCCGCATAGAATCTGCCACGCTGGTGAAACGACAAAACCCGGCTCGAAAGCCGGGTTTTTTGATGGTGTCGTCGATTTGGGAATTTAGCGGCTACCGCGCTTGCGGCGCTGGCCAAGGCCCATCTCCTTCGCGAGACGCGAACGAGCTTCGGCATAGGCGGGCGCAACCATCGGGTAGTCGGCCGCCAAATCCCACTTCTCACGATATTCTTCAGGCGAAAGACTGTGATGGGTCATCAGGTGGCGCTTCAACGACTTGAAGCTGCCGCCGCATTCCAGGCAGGTGATCTGATCGTCCTGTACCGATTTACGAACGGATACGGCCGGCTTCTGCTTTTCAACCACGGTAACGGCGGGGGCCGGAGCCGAGGTGTTGCTCAAGGCGGAATGTACGTCGGAAATCAGATTCGGAAGGTCGCTGACCGGGACTACATGATTGCTGACATACGCCGCCACGATGTCGGCGGTTAGCTCAACCAGCAAATCCTGGCCATTGCCAAGGGCCGTATCTGTCATTTTGTTCTCCTGTTCATCGGCTTGCCTACTGCGCTACGCCTCCAACGGAACACGTAAAACACAGCATTACTTTAGACGTTGCGCATAATCATTTCGATTTTCGAAATGTATGAGCTGGACATACCGCGAACGGCATTGCCCGTATTCGTAGCAGCAATCAGCAAAAAAACGGGGCATTTCATGCCAAATTGCCCGCAATACGAAATCCACCCCTAGACTTCGTGCAACGAAACCCGTTTTTATACCGCCTGACGATAGAATCAGTGATGACGGAGGTAGGTCCGTCAATCCTTAACCGGAAGAAAGTTTTGCCCGCCGTTGTTTGAAAGAAAGATCAAAGCATCGGGCACTTAAAGCCGGTTGAGACTAACTCAACATCAGAACTCTACTTGAATCTGGATTACCACTCTTTCTCCAAATGTCCAGTTTTTAATTCTATCATTTCTTTGCAAATTTCTCATCTATTAAAAATAGGTAACTAACGACGAGAATTTGTATTCACTTTTCTGGCAATCCAAGCGTTTGTTAGCTTTTCATTTTGTAAGAACGCCCCTCTACTCGGCCTTTCGAAAGATCATCGCGCACCGACGGTGGCATCAGCCGGTGGCCCGCCTTGTGAGCGGCACGGGCGAGAAGATGGGCAGAAATCGGCGCAGTCAAGATGAAGAACACGAAACCGGCCAGTGCCCGCGCCAATATCGGCAGATCCTGCGAGTGAAAACCGACTGCAAGTAGCAACAGGCCGGAACCAACCGTGCCAGCCTTCGAAGCGGCGTGCATACGGCTATAGAGATCCGGCAGGCGGACGATACCGATCGACGCGACCAGCGAAAACAATGCGCCCGCCAGGAGCAGGAAGGCGACAACGATGGCGGCGACCAATTCCATTACCGCTTTCCCTTCTTGCGACGGCCATTCTTGCGAACCGGCTTCCTCGCGGCCGCAATCGGCGCCAATGGTTGCCGTTCGGCTTGCGTCGATGCACTGTGGGTCAGGATGAACCGGGCAAAGGCGACGGTAGCGAGGAAGCCGACAAGTCCGAGAGAGATGGCGATGTCGATATAGAGTGTGAAGCCCGTCTTGATGGCGATGACGGCAATGAAGCCGATGGCGACGGCCACCAGCATATCGAGCGCCAGCACCCGATCGGGCAAAGTCGGACCGATTACCACGCGAAAGACGGTGAACAGGAAGGCCAGGCTGAGAATAACAAGCGACACCATGGCGGCGGCGGACACGATGGAAGCTGCGATCATCGGAAAGCCTCCATGATTCGGCGCTCGAAGCCATCGGCTATGCCGCGCTTCAACATTTCGGGGTCGGAGCAGTCGAGCGCATGCACATAGAGAGTCTTGCGGTCGTCGGAAACGTCGACGGAGAGCGTACCGGGCGTCAACGTGATGAGATTAGCGAGCAGGGTGATCTCGAAATCGCGGTCGACAGTCAGCGGAAAAGCGAAGATGCCGGGCTTCACATCCATTTTGGGGCTCATGACGGTTACCGCAACGGCCCATGCGGATTTGGCGAGTTCACGCAGGAACAGCAGCAACAGCGCCAGAATCCGCCTGAGGCGCTCGAGATAGAGGACGCCGCCATGGGATTCCCGAATCATTGCCAGGGCGAGTGCCGAGAGGACAAAACCAAGGACAAGATTGAGGAAGGAGGCGCTGCCGGTGATGGCGACCCAGACAATGGCGAGCAGCAGGTTGAAGACGAGCAGGATCATTGTGCGCCTCCAGCCCCCGCAAAGACGGAGTGCAGATAGGCGGAAGGATCTTCGAGACCGCCGGCGGCAAGCTGCGTCAGATGCAGCAACCGCTCGGGAAACAGACCAAACCCTATGACCAAGGCTGCGAGGGCGACCAGCGGCAAGCCGGCCTGCCAGGCGATCGGCTGCGGCACAGCAGCATCCTGCGCCGATCTTGGACGCCAATAGGCGAGGAGAAAGACGCGGCCGAAGACGATGGTGGTGAGAAAGCCCGTCAACAGGATCGCTGCCGCGATCCACCAGGCGCCCGCATCGAGCGCCGCCTTCACCAAGACGACCTTGGGCCAGAAGCCCGAAAATGGCGGCAGGCCGCAAGCGGCGAAAAACAGCACCAGTGACAGACCTGCGAACCAGCCGCTTTGCCGGTAAAGCCCGCCGAGGGTAGCAAGCGAAAAGCTGCCGCCGAGCCGGGCCGCTTGGCCTGCCAGCAGATAGAGCGCCGTCATCAGCACCATCGAATGCAGTGCATAGAAGATCGCCCCGCTGAGGCCGCTGGCGCTGCCAATCGCGACGCCGGCCAGCATCGTGCCGATGCCGGAAATGACGACATAGCCGAACAGGCGGCGGATATCGCTTTCGCCGAGCGCGCCGAGTACGCCGGTCAGCATCGTCGCAATGGCAATGACCGTGGTGACCGGGCCGAGCCCAGCGCGTTCGACCGGCAGCAGCATGACCAGCACCCTGATCAGCGCATAGATGCCGACCTTGGTGAGCAGGCCGGCGAAAAGCGCCGAGACGGTGATGCGTGGCGTATGATAGGACGCGGGCAGCCAGAAATTGACCGGGAAGGCCGCGGCCTTCATGCCGAAAGCGAGGAGAAAGAGGCCGGCGAGCGTCATCAGCGGCGCCTCGTTGCCGGGCGCCCTCGCCTTCATCGCGATATCGGCCATGTTGAGCGTGCCGAAGATGGCGTAGACATAGCCGACGGACACGAGAAACAGCGTGGTGGCGATGAGGTTCAGCACCGCATATTTCAAAGCGCCATCGATCTGCTCACGCTCCGAGCCGAGGATCAGCAGGCCGAAAGAGGAAATCAGCAGTACTTCGAACCAGACGTAGAGATTGAAGACGTCGCCGGTCAGAAATGCCCCGCTCACGCCCGCAAGCAGCAGCATGAGGAACGGAAAGAAGCCGTAGCGGCGGCCGCTGACCGTAATCTCGCCGAGCGCATAAAGGCTCGCTGCAAGCACCACGACCGCCGCCGCCAGCGCCATCACCGCGCCGAGAAGATCGACGCTGAAGGCAATGCCGAAAGGCGGCAGCCAGCGGCCCATGACCATGGTCACTGGCCCTTCGTTAGCGACCCTATAAAGCAGAGCCGCGTCGATCAGCACCAGCAGTACCAGGCCGGGAATGGCGATCCAGCCGTGCATGGCAGTGCGGTCGCGAAACATCATCAAAATCGCGCCGAGGCCAATACACAGGGCCACCGGCAGGATCACCAGCCAATGACCGGCCTGCACTGGCACCGACACCAGCGCAGCGGAAAAATCGACAGCGATGCTGGTCGGGGCCGCCATGCTGCTAATACCCCAGGGGCGGCAGCGGCCGCTTTTTCGGTTCTGCCACACGCATCTCGCCGGTATTGTCGGTCTTCAGGTCCTGATAGGCCCGATAGGTCAGCACCAGCAGGAAGGCGAGGAAAGAGAACGATATGACGATTGCCGTCAGGATCAGGGCCTGCGGCAGCGGGTTGGCGGCATCCGCATTGAGCGTGTCAGCGCCCGACGGGATGATCGGCGGCACTTCGCGCGTTACCCGGCCGGCGGTGAAAAGCAGCAGGTTGACGGCGTTTCCGAGGATGGCGATGCCGAGCATGATGCGGATCGAAAACTTCGACAGCATCAGATAGATCGCAGCGGCGAAGAACAGGCCGACGAGCATTGCGAAGACCACCTCCATCACTCCGCCTCCCGCTCTTCGAGCGCCAGCGCGATCGAGGTGATGGCGCCGACGACGACCAGATAGACGCCGGCATCGAACAGCATGACGCTCGAGAGCGGCACCTCGACGCCAAAGAGATGCGGATAGATCCAGAGCCCGGTCATGAAAGGCACGCGAGAGAAGACCGACAGCAACCCGGCAACCGTCGAGGCCAGCAGGCCGAAACTGGCAATCGTCAACGGATGGAAGATAATGGCCCGGCGCACCGCCGTCACACCGCAGGCAATGCCATAAATCGCCAGCGCGGAGGCCGCGATCAATCCGCCGATGAAGCCTCCGCCGGGCTCATTGTGGCCGCGCAGCAGCACGAAGACGGAGAAGAGCAGCATCAAAGCGGTCAGGAAAGGCGCGGCGGTACGGAAGATGACGGTGTTCATGGACGCTCGGCCTCCATTACCTCTTCCACGTCGGGGTCGTTGGCCGCAAGCTTGCGCTCACCGCCGGCGCGGATGCGGATCAGCGCCAGGATGGCGAGGCCAGTGATGGTGACGACGGCGATTTCGCCGAGCGTATCCGTGCCGCGGAAATCGACGATGATCACGTTGACGACATTGGCACCATGGGCGATCAGCTTTGAATAATGATTGAAAAACGCCGTCAGCGTCAGGTCGAAAGGCGTTTGCGTGGCCTTCAAGAGCAGCAATCCGAAACCGAGGCCACAGGCGATGGCAAGCGCCGCATGCAAGAGCCTCTGCAACGGCGGACGGCGATCGGCGGGCGACAGGCGCAGTCGCGTCATTACCAGCGCCAGGATGACGACGGAGAGCGTCTCGACCATGAACTGCGTGAAAGACAGATCCGGCGCGCCGAAGAGCAGGAAGATGACGGCGACGGCAAAACCCTGAATGCCGAGCGAAACGATCGCCGTCAGCCGGTCGCGCGCCGAGACGACGGCCGCAAGACCAATGACGGCGATGAGGAAAATCGCCGCCTCATGCCACTGCATGTCGGGCCATGAGGGGACGACCGGCAACTCGCCATGGAGCACCGGCGGCACCAGCAGCATTGCGGCAAGGCAAAGGAAGGTGACGGTGACGTAGATCTCCAGCCGGCCCGGCTGCAGAAAGCGGGAGACGGCATGCGACAGGCGCACCAGCCCCGAGATGAGGGCATCGAAGCCGCGATCGGGTCCCGGCCCGAGTTTGCGCAGCACCACCGCCATCAGGAAGCGGGCGCGATCGAGCTTCCAATAGATGAAGGCACCGATCAGCACGGTCAGAGCGGACAGGGCCAAGGGTGCACCAAAATGCGGAGCGAGCGAGACCGATATCTCCATTGCCTTGCCACCGACGGCACTTGCCATCGGCGAGGAGATGTAGACGTGCCAAAAGCCGGAGACCATGGCTGCGGCTAGTCCGAGAACGGCAAGGACAAACGGGCCAAGCAGGAGCAGCGGCGGCGCCTCGTGCGGATGTTTCGGCGTTTCGACCCGCGCGCCGATAAACGGCTTCAGCGCCACGGCGAAGGCGATAGAGAACATTAGCGCGTTACCGACAATCGCAACGACTGCCAGAAGGATCGGCCAGGGGAAAACTTGGGCCAACGCGGCATAGATCTCCTCCTTAGCCAGAAAGCCGAAGGCGGGCGGCAGGCCGCCCATGGAAAATGCAGCCGCCAGCGCCACCGCAAAGGTCAACGGCATGGCGTTGCGCAAACCGCCGAGATGGGTAATGTCGCGCGTGCCCGTCTCGTGATCGACGATGCCGGCGACCATGAAGAGCGCGCCTTTAAACAGCGAATGCGCCACCAGATAGAGCGCGGCCGCCTCGACGGCATAATCGGAACCGAAACCGGTGAGCAATACCAGCAAGCCGAGAGAAGAGACCGTCGTATAGGCGAGCTTCAGCTTCAAATCGGTCTGGCGGATGGCGAGCAGCGTTCCCACCAGCAGGGTCATGCCACCGAAAACCGGCAGGATCGTCTCCCAGGCTGTTGTGTCACCCATTACGGGGTTGAGTCGCATCACGAGGTAGACACCGGCCTTCACCATCGTTGCAGAATGCAGATAGGCAGACACCGGCGTCGGCGCCTCCATGGCGTTCGGCAGCCAGAAATGGAAGGGGAATTGCGCGGATTTCGTAAAGGCGCCGCCGAGTACTAAGATCAGCGCCGCAAGATAAAGCGGGCTTTCGCGCAGCATCCCACCGGTCTTCAACAGGCCGGACATGTCCGCTGCACCGGTGATCTGCCAGATCAACAACAGGCCCGCGAGCAGCAGAAGCCCTCCCCCGCCGGTGACCACCAGCGCCTGCAAGGCAGCCCGCCGCGCAGCCTCGCGCTGATGATCGAAGCCGATCAGCAGGAAGGAGGTGATCGAGGTCAGCTCCCAGAAAACGAACAGCGTCAGGAAACTGTCCGACACGACGAGGCCAAGCATCGAACCCATGAACAGGAAGATAAAGGAGAAGAAGCGGCCTTGATCTTCGTGTCCTTTCAGGTAGCCGCCGGAATAAAGCACGATCAGTGTGCCGATGCCGGTGATAAGCAGCGCGAATGTCAGCGAAAGGCCGTCGAGCAGCCAGGAAAAGCGCAAGCCGAGGCTCGGCACCCACTCGAAGCCGTCCTGGATATTCTGGCCGGCGGCGATAGCGGGAAGAAAACCCGCGAAATGCAGAAAGGCGAGTGCGGGGAAAAGCGCCAGCGGCCAGGCCGCGTTGTGGCCGAGATAGCGGACGGCAGCAGGCGCAATGATCGCACCGAGAAAGGGCAGACACAAAGCCAGGAATGTCAGGCCGGTGACACTGGCCATGTCTTCTCCCTGCTGAACGATCGCGGAGTCCGGCAAAGCCGAAAGTCTTCATTGGGATAGGCTAAAGGCTGGATTGCCTCAAGCCCCGCGCGAGAAAAACCGAGGGGTAAACCACTGGAATCGGCTTCGGCATCATGGCTGAATAGTTGAAGACGGGACGGGCTGCACCACATTGCGACAACGGGGCTCGCCTAATAGATTGGGTGATGGGAAAGGGATGACACTCATGTCTGCTACGATGACAGGGCCTAAAATCGAGAAGACCGATGCCGAATGGCGGGAACAACTGACGCCGGAGCAATATCGCATCACCCGGCAGCATGGCACCGAGCGCGCCTTTACGGGACCCTACTGGGACTCATTCGAAACCGGCCTCTACCGCTGCGTCTGCTGCAACGCACCACTTTTCCGCTCGGACACGAAATTCGATGCCGGCTGCGGCTGGCCGAGCTATTTCGAAACGGTTTCGCCGGAGGCGGTGAAGGAATATCGCGACGAGTCCTATGGCATGGTGCGCACGGAAATCCGCTGCGGCGCCTGCGAAGCCCATCTCGGGCATGTCTTCCCCGACGGCCCGCCACCCACCGGACTGCGCTATTGCATCAACGGTCACGCCATGGTGTTCGAGGCAGGGAAATAGGCGGCACGTTAGCTGCCGTGAAAAACGCCCGCGCTAAATCCCGGTACAAGCGTCGATCGCTGTCCCTCAACGATCTCTTCCATCGTCAACCGGCCGAGCAAGGGCGCCAGGATGACGCCGGGATGGGCGACAGCGACATAGGCGCCATCGACGCCCGGCAAGAAGCCGAGCCTCGGAAACCCATCGGCGAAGACCGGGCGGTAGCCAACGGCTGCCTGCCGCAGTTCGACACCATCGGGCAGAGCGAGCTTTCGTCTCATCACGTCGAGCACCCGATGTCCGATCGCCAGCGGCGCCTCCTCTTCGGCGCCGCTCCTGCAGCTTGCGGCGGAGACCAGCGAATGGTCAGGCCGCTGACGAATTTCCAAACCCGGCCCGCGAAGAAATACGATTGAGGAAGCGCCGGTCAGCGGAAAATTGCATCAGCACGGCGGGCGAGCTTTCGACGCCGATCGCCAGTCCCAAGGGCGAAATCAGCGCATCGACCGATGTGCCGGCAGCCAGCACGACGACATCCGCCGAAACGACCTGCCCTGCCGTCCGAACACCGGTGATCCGGCTGTCAGATGTTTCGAGCGCGACGATCCTCTGATCGAAATCCGCCTTAGCGCCGAAAGCGATCGCGGCGTCTACAAATGTCCGCGCGAGCTGTGCCGGATCCAGCGCGAGATCGTCGGGAGAAAAGGCGGCGCATTCCGGCACCTCGCGAAGCTCCGGCTCCCACCAGGCGATCGTCTTGGCATCCACCAGTTCAACCGTTGCACCCGCAGCCTTATGCTCCCGTACCAACGCCTCCGTCTCCGCCGCCGTCCGATGCCAAATCAGAGAACCCGTCCGCGCATGCTGCAGGGCCTTCGGAAGGGCGGCCTTCAAACGTTGATATTCAGTGATCGCCTCGCGCCAGATGCGATAATTCGCGTAATTTGCCGTCGGGTCGCCATTGATGAGGTTGACCCAGCCGAAGGCCTTGCCGGTGACGCCCGCGGCTGGTGCCGGGCCCTCGTCAAACAAATGCACTCGCGCCCCGCGGCGTGCCAGGTGATAGGCTATGGATGCCCCAACAATCCCTGCGCCGACGACGGCTATCTGCATTTTCGGAGGATGCAACGAAGGATACCCGCGATGAAAATCACGATTCAGATCTGCCGTTGCTTGGATAGCGTCAAGCTATGACGCGGGAATGACTGCGAGCTAGGCGTGGCCGTCCCAGCCGGGTCCGGCAACCCTTTTACTCTCTGACTAGGGATGCCGGCGGGCGGGCTGAGGTTATCGGATCGGCGTGACGAAGGACGATCCTCCACGCGCCTTCTTCCCGCCGGAATATGGTGGTGACCCGAAGCGCGATCGGTACCAGTTTGTCGCCACCACCGACTTTGGATCGGAACCGCTCGACCTCAATGATGTACCCCAAGTCCGCAGTCGCGTACTCGGAGATGCGCTCAAAGCCGGTGGCCTCGCCGTCCCGATAATTGGTTGCAGCCCGTTCCATGGTCGCGGCGGCTTTTTCCCACCCCTTCGCCGGCGGCCCGAACGGATTAGCGATAATGACGTCATCCCGTCGCGAGTAGAGATATTTCAGAGGCTCAGGATCGCCCTTCACGAAAGCATCTAAAGCCAGATGATCCTGCTCGATAAAATTCGTTAAGTCAGAGGCCAACATCTTAGCGCCCTCAGATGATCGGAAAGAGAACTTTATCCGAAAAGTCGGCCCTCCGCTCGCGCTGTCTCACTTCCCGGTCTGCCAGCCGTTAATGAGTTCACGCCCTAGACCGTTATGCGCAGCTCCATGCAGGTCAGATCCAGCCAGCGGCCGAACTTGGTGCCGACTTCTGAAAACTGACCGACGATGCGGAAGCCGAGTTTTTCATGCAGGCGGATGGAGGTGGTATTGCCGGTTTCGATGGCGGCGATCATGACGTGGATATTGCCTTCGGCGGCACGGGCGACGAGTTCGCGCAGCAAACCCTCGCCGATACCGAGGCCGCGATGATCCTTGTCGACATAAACGGAATTTTCGACCGTATGCCGGTAACCGTCGAAGGCACGCCAATCGCCGTAGGAGGCATAGCCGGCGACGTTCCCGTCCTTCTCGGCGACAATGACCGGAAAGCCCCTCGCCTTGCGCGCTTTGAGCCATTCAATACGGTTATCGACGTCGACCAACGTGTCGTTCCAGATCGCGGTCGTGTGCAGGACCGCGTGGTTGTAGATCTCGCAAATCGCGGGCAGATCAGCCTCGGTGGCGTCGCGAAGCAGCACGGCTTGGTCCATAGTCGAATTGTCCAATCGTTTAAGGCATCGATGGCGGCATACTCCGCGATATTGACGAAGTAAATCCGCCATTCCTGCATGGCTCGCAATGAAACCGTAACGAATTGAAGCTATTTTCTGATCATTCTTAGAATCACTATGGAATTTCTGCTGAAAAATGCGCTATTCATAGCTGGTTTGCAGATCCCGCCTCCCGGAAACCGCAATGCTCGCGCGCCTGACCGCCCTCCTTTTCTTTTCTGCTGTGCCGGCACTGGCTGCCGACTGGTGGTCCTATGACAATGCGCGGTTTGGCTATGAAATCGAACTACCCTCGGAATTCCGCCTTTCGACCCGTTCGGACAATGGCGACGGACTGACCTTGACGCCGTCCGATCAGTCGGCACGGCTGCTTGTTTTCGGCACCAATATCCTCGATGGCGACTTTTCGGCGGAAGCGAATGTCCGCGTCGCAATCGCCAAGGACGAAGGCTGGCAGATTTCCTATTCGAAATCGACCTCGCGCGGCATCAGCTTCTCGGGTACGAGGCAGGGCCGCATCGTCTATGTGCGCGGCGTAGCACTCTGCAATGGCGGCGCCGCCTTCTTCCAGATGGATTATCCCAAGACGGACATGCAGCGCTTCGACGCCATCGTCATGCGCCTGGTGCGCAGCCTGCAGCCGACGAGGAAATGCACGCCGACGACGCAGATCTCAAGAGTTTTCCGGTGACAGGCTGAAACAGGTCAGGACCGCCGAATAATGCACTGCGGTGGCGGCGAGCACGAAGCCATGCCAGATGGCGTTCTGAAAGCGCAACTTCTCCCAGACATGGAAAATTACGCCTAGCGAATAGATGACGCCGCCGATGACGATCAGTAGCATCGACGCGTAGGGTATATGCATGGAAACGGACCTTGCCACCAGCACACCGCTCCAGCCCATGGCGAGATAAAGCAGGATCGCCAGCCGGTCATACCGCCCCGGGAAAACGCATTTCAGCGCGATGCCGAAGCCGGCAAAAATCCAGATGGCAATCAGCATGGCAAACAACAGCGGATCCTCGGCGCCGCGCTCCAGGAACGGCGTATAGGTGGCGGCGATCAAGACGAAGATGGCCGAGTGATCGAAACGCCGCAGGACCCACTTCGTCTGCGACACCGGCCACAGATTGTAGGTAAAGGACATGGCCAACGTCAGAACGAGGCCGACGCCATAGATCCAAGCGGCGGCGATCTCGCGATAGGAGCTCCACACCGTCGCATAGAAGATCAACACGGTCGCGCCGATCAAAGCAAAGACGACGCCAATCCCGTTGACGATGCTGTCAACGATCACTTCATATCGGTCATAGGCCCAACGAATGCCTTTGATTTCGGGCATGCATGCGTGTTCCAATTGCTCGACGTCGCCTTTGATCGTTGCACCTCAAGGGGTTGGAGACAAGCGGGTGAAACGGACATATAAGTAAATCTTGGTAAATGGCGGGTGAGCTGATCGCGCGGCTGTCAACAACCAGCGAACGCTCAATCTGCAATTTCGGGCCTTCTGTGAACAATCGGAATCGGCCATATCTAGGTCAAGTACAGCGGGCTTGAATTCTGAAGAGGCACATCAACCGGCGAAAGCTCTCAAGCCCTGCTATTGGCGACGTCTTCTCCGCCGCGCCGGTTGCTCTCTTGCAGAATATTGAGGTTGGAACACTCGCATGACCGAAACTGCCCTTTCCTATGCGCTTACGCGTCCCGCCTATGTCGGCCAGTCGCACCTGATCGTCACCGATCTGGCGGTGGTGTCGCGCTTCTACCAGCAGATGCTTGGCCTCAGGGTCATTGAAAAGACGGCCAGCGGCGAGGTGTTGGGCGTTGCCGGCCAGCCGCTTTTGGTTCTGACAACGGATCGTGCGGCCAAACGAGCGCCGCAAACCGCCGCGGGCTTGTTCCACACCGCCTTTCTGATGCCCGATCGCATCGAGCTTGCTCGCTGGCTACGGCACGCCGCACATAATGGCGTAGGTCTCGAAGGCGCGTCCGACCACATCGTCAGCGAGGCGATCTATCTTTCCGACCCCGAGGGCAACGGCATCGAGATCTATGCGGACCGGCCGCACGAACAGTGGAAATTCCACAGCGATGGCACGGTCGAGATGGCGACGCTCAGGCTCGATTTGCAGAAGCTTTACGAAAGCGCGCCGCAGGATCGCTGGGATGGCATGGCCGAGGGTTCGGCGATCGGCCATATCCATTTGCAGGTCGGCGACGTTGCGGAGGCGAATGCCTTTTACCGCGATGTGCTGGGCATGAACGTCATGGCGGCGCGCTATCCCGGCGCGACCTTCCTCGCAACCGGCGGCTATCACCACCATCTCGGCGCCAATACCTGGAACAGCCGCGGCGCCGGCGTCCGGTCCAAGGATATGACCGGCCTTTCCGATTACACCCTGCGTTTCAACGACAAGGACGCGCTCGACAAGGCGGTCGCCGCACTCGATGCGCATGAGATCAAGACGGAAAAACGCGACGGCGGGATTTCGCTGCGCGATCCCTGGGGCATCGGGCTCAATCTAATCGCCTGATCGCGAATCCGCTGACCCATGATGTCAAAGGCCCGCCCCGGAACCAGGGCGGGCCTTTCGCGTTTGCATACCGAAGCAATGGGGTTTCGGGGACATGTCCGGAATGGATATCGCCAACGGCATACGCAAACAGGCGCGCAGATTGGGAGCGACGAGCGAAAGGCGTTCCAGCGCCTGGGTGGATGCGTTGCGAGCGGACACCGAGCAGTTGGACAACGGCTCGTCAGCACCCGTCGAGAAGGACGCGCTGGATATTGCCTCCGCCTGGGCTCTCATCGGCATATTCCTTGTGCTGGCGCTGGCAGGCGTCTACATGATGTCGATCATCCTCATCCCTGTAACCCTGGCCGTCGTCGTCGGCATGATCCTCGGGCTGGCTGCGGAAAAGCTCAGCAAGCTCGGCGTACCGCGCGTCCTCAACGCCGTTCTGTTGTCATCGGCGGTGGCGCTGGTCATCTTCCTGATCATCAATTCACTCGCCGGGCCGATGGCGACGCTCGCCCAGGAAGGGCCTAACGTTTTCCAGCGTACCGTCGATCGGCTGATGCCCTATCTCGAACAGATCAAATGGTTGCACATCACACCGCAAACCTTTGAAAGCGGACCGATGTCCATCAATGTGCTGCTCGAAAACACCGGCAATGTGCTGCATCTTCTCGCCGCCAGCCTCACGCCCGCCATCGTCCAGGGCCTGCTCTTTTTTGCGGCGCTGCTGTTGTTCCTTGCCGGCCGCATCAGCCTGCGCAAGACGATCATCATGACCTTCTCCACCCGGGCATCACGGCTGACGGCGATCCGCATCATCAATGCGGTGGAGCAGGTGCTCGGCTTCTACTTTGCGACGGCGTCGCTGATCTATGTGGGCCTCGGCGTGGTGATGACGGTCATCGCCTATATCGGCGGCATGGGCACGCCGATCCTCTGGGGAATATTCGCCTTTCTTTCCAGCTTCGTCCCGTTCGTCGGCATCACGACGATAACGACCGCGCTGGCGATCGCCGGCATCATCACCCATGACGATATCATCTTCGGTCTCCTCCCCGCCGCCGCGTTCTTCTCCGTCCATCTCACCGTGGAAAATCTGGTTTTTCCGGCAGTGATGGGCCGACAATGGGAACTCAATCCCTTCATCGTCTTCCTTGCCATCATCTTCTGGACGTGGATGTGGGGCGCCGTCGGCGCAATGCTCGCCCTGCCGCTGTCGCTGATCGTCATGACCGTAGTCAACGAGCTGTTCTTCGAGGAAAAGGTGCAGCCGCAACTACCGCAGTGAAGGCATCAGCTATCGGCGCCGACACCGAAAACGCCTCAGTTCGTCGTGTCGTCATCACCCTGCTCGGGGATATCCTGCAGGCGGACGAACTGCACGCCCTTGGCCTTCAGCGCCAAGATGCTCGCGGCGACGCCTTCGCCGGCGGTATGGGTCGGCTGGTTGATGTGCGAGATGATGACGTCGCCATCCTTGGCGGAGGCATATTGTTTTTCCACCATCTTGGCCGGCAGCAGCGAGCCGCTGTCGCCGTTGACGGAATAGCCTGCGATGCGATAGCCCATGCCGCGAATCTGAGCGATAGCCGAGAGGCTATATTTCGCCGTCGCGCCCCGGAACCAATGCGGCTGAGGAATGCCAGCGGCCATCATGGCATCAGCGCCGCCTTTGACCTCCTGCGCGACCGCCTGCGGCGAGCCGGCAGCGGGAATGCCATAGACCGTCGTTGGGATATCGACCGCGGGAATATGGTTCTGACCGTGATCCTCAAGCTCGAAAATATCGGGATGAGCGAGGAAGACGGCAAGCGCTTCGGGATTGCTGCGCAGCCATCGAGCGGTGACGAAGATCGTCGCCGGGATATGCTGATCGACTAGTGTGCTGAGGATGCGCGGATCGGTCTTGCCCATGCAGGCATCGAAGGTCAGGGCGATGCGCGGCGCGCCCTTGCCTGCGCGGTTGACGTGTAGATGGGGCTCGACCAACTTGACGTTCGACACCGCCGCCTTCGGCGGGAGCTGCGGCCAGACAACGGGCTTTTCCGAAGGCTCGGCGGCAAAGGCGGCCGAAGCGGCGAGCACGAATGCGGACGTCAGCACAAAACGGTTCATCAGGCAGCCACCGGTTGGATCGAATGAAATGAAGTCTGTCGGAAAAGGCGCATAATTGCCATAGACTCCTTTGCCGCTGCGCCCGCCATCGTCCGGCAAGGCGACGGAAATATGGCGGCTTGCCCGCAAAGCCGCCTGTTCCCCATCACAAATGCGCCAATGGTTCATTCTGCCGGGTCGCGGCTAGAGGCGCTATCATTTATGATACGATTGATACCACGCCTGCCGATCACTATCTGCGTCTTTTCCTATGCTCCCAAAGGGAAACATCCATGAGCCGTGATCCCTATGATATTCTGGGCGTAAAACGGGACGCCCCGCAAAAAGACATTCAAAGCGCCTATCGCAAGCTTGCGAAAAAGCTACATCCCGATCTGAACCCCGGCGATAAGCAAGCCGAGGATAAATTCAAGGAAGTCTCCGCGGCTTACGGCATCCTCGGCGACGAGGACAAGCGCGCGCGCTTTGACCGCGGCGAGATCGACAATACCGGCGCGGAGCAGCCGCCACGTAGCTATTATCGCGATTACGCGACGAGCGAGGGCCAGCGCGGCCCCTATCGCAACACGGGTGGTTTCGCCGATTTCGGCGATGCCGACGATATACTTTCCAGTTTCTTCTCACGTCGCAGCCGAGGCCAATCGGGAATGCAAGGTCAGGATCGCCACTACTCCATGGAGGTCGACTTTCTCGACGCCATCAACGGCGCGAAAAAGCAGATCAGCCTGCCGGACGGACCGGCGCTCGACGTGCAGATACCGCCGGGAACCCGCGACGGGCAGACACTGCGCCTGCGCGGCAAGGGCGATCCCGGTTTTGGCGGCGGCGCCTCCGGGGATGCGCTGATCGAGGTGCATGTACGCCCGCATCGTTTCTTCGTTCGCGACGGCAACGATATCAGACTTGAATTGCCGATTTCGCTTGCGGAGGCGGTGCTTGGCGGCAAAATCCGTGTGCCCACGCCTTCCGGGCCGGTCACGGTGACCCTTCAGCCGAACTCCAACACGGGCAAGGTTCTGCGGCTGAAAGGCAAAGGTGCGCCGGTGCCTGGCAAGGAAAACGGCGACGCCTATGTTTCGTTGAAGATCGTCCTGCCGGATGCGCCGGATGCGGACCTTGCGGCCTTTGTTTCCGAATGGCAGGCCGGCAAGACGCATGATCCCAGAAAGACCATGGGAGGCTGAGCCATGAACGAGAGCGAGTTTCGTTTGCGCCTCGAGATCGACAATGCGGTGCTGGACGTTTGGATCGAACAGGGCTGGCTCATTCCCGAAACGACCGGGGAAGGCCGGCATTTCCGCGAAGCCGACCTGGCGCGCGGGCAGTTGATCCTCGACCTCATCAACGCGATGGGCGTCAACGAGCCTGGAGTCGATCTGGTCATGGATCTGGTAGATCAGCTTCATGCGCTGAGAGGAACGCTACGCGATCTGACGGACGCCGTCTGTCATCAGGATGCCGATGTGCAGGAGCATGTTCTCTCCGAACTCTACCGGCTAGAGCGCCAAAGACGGCGCTGAAGGCATCAATCGTAGAGATAATATTTTTGCCAGCTATCGCGCGGCACCTTCTCGCCGATTGCGTAGTTCATATCCCGAACATGAATATGCTGCGGGCCGGTCGTGCACTGATAGGAGAGATGATACCAATCCCCCTTGCTGCGAAAGACCGCGCCGGGAGCATTCATCGAGTCCGGGGCCATAGCAGGGTCGCTGAAGGTGTAGGCGATGACCTTGTCGGGCTTGAAGCCGGTCTGCTCGGTGCCGATCCGTTTCATGGCCTCAGCATCGCAGGTCTGCTCCATCCGCTCGGAGGGATCGAGCTTCTCCAGTTCCTTCTTCATGGTCGCGTCCACGGCAAAAGCGGACGTCGCAATGGCGGCCAACGGCATGAGAATGGCGATGAATTTCAGCATGAAGACCGATCCCTTGCTTGACTGCGGGCTGGGAAGCGTCTCTTCGACCAGGCGGTTCAAGCCGCCTTATTATCGACGCAACATAAGCGGACTTCGTTAAAGAATGTGGTCACATCAAGGCAGCTCTGAACGAGTTCTTTTGCCGCCGTCAGCTAGATTTAAAGCCTGTTATCATCCCCTTACGTGAGGCTTAAGCAGGCAAATGCCGCTTGAACCTCACGCAAGCGCCCTCTATCTCTTCCTCACCTCATATCCGACATTGATCCCGGAGAAAGCCTGCCCGTGTCTTCATTCAAGAGCCTCCCCACCCCGCCCGCCGCTGCGAAAAAACCGGTCACGGACACGCGCCACGGCATCAGCCGCAGCGACGATTACGCCTGGCTGCGCGCCGACAATTGGCAGGCGATGTTCAAGGACACGTCTATCCTCGATCCGGAAATCCGCGCGCATCTGGAGGCTGAGAACGCCTATATGAACGCCGCCATGGCGGATACGAAAGAGCTGCAGAAGGCGTTGTTTGCCGAAATGAAGGGCCGTATCAAGGAGGATGACAGCTCCGTGCCGGTCAAGGACGGGCCTTATGCCTATGGCACGCTCTACGTCACCGGCGGCGAACAGCCGCACTATTTCCGCGAGGCGCGCAATGGCGGCGAGCGCAAGCTGCTCCTCAACGGTGACAAGGAAAACGAAGGAAAGTCCTATTTCCGCCTCTCCGGCATCGATCATTCCACGGATCACAGCCATGGCATCTGGGGCTATGACGACAAGGGCTCGGAATATTTCACGCTGAAGGTCCGCAATCTGGAAACCGGCGAAGACCTTGCCGACGTGATCGAAAACACCGGCGGCGGCGGTGTCTGGGCGCCTGACGGCAAGAGCTTCTTCTATACGCTGCAGGACGAGAACCATCGTCCCTCAAAGATCTTCCACCACATTGTCGGCACACCGCAATCGGACGACCGGCTGGTTTATGAAGAGGAGGATTCCGGCTTCTTCATGGGCGTCGGCGGCTCATTGCTGGATGACTACGTCTTCATCGACATCCACGATCACGAGACCAGCGAATACCGCATCATCCCGACCTCCGATCTGACGGCCGAACCGAGACTGGTGGCCGCGCGCGACACCGGCATCGAGTATGAAATGGCGGAAGGCGGCGATGTCTTCTACATCCTCACCAATGACGGCGATGCCAAGGATTTCAAGATCATGGAAACGCCGGTCGACAAACCGGCCAAGGAAAACTGGCGCGATGTCGTGGCTCATAAGCCGGGCACGCTGATCCTCAATCACATGGCCTATGCCCGCCATCTCATCTGGCTGGAGCGCAAGGACGGCCTGCCGCGGATCATCGTCCGTGACCGGCGCAGCGGCGAAGAACATGCCATTGCCTTCGACGAGGAGGCCTATTCGCTCGGCCTGCAGGGCGCCGCCGAATACGACACCGACGTCATCCGTTTCTCCTACTCCTCGATGACGACGCCGAGCCAGCTTTATGACTACAACATGGTGACGCGCGAGCGCACTTTGCTGAAGACACAGGAGGTTCCCTCAGGCCACAATCCGGACGACTACGTCACGCGTCGCGTCTTCGCCCCTGCCTGGGACGGCGAACGGGTGCCGGTGACCCTGCTCTATCGTAAGGATACGCCGCTCGACGGATCCGCGCCCTGCCTCCTTTACGGCTATGGCGCCTACGGCATCACCATCCCCGCCGGCTTCAACACCAATTGCCTGTCGCTTGCCGACCGTGGCTTCGTCTATGCCATCGCCCATATCCGTGGCGGCAAGGACAAGGGCTTCGCCTGGTACGAAGACGGCAAGATGGACAAGAAGACCAATACCTTCGAGGACTTCATTGCTGCGGCCGACTATTTGAATGAGCAGAAGTTCACCTCCTACGCGAAGATCATCGCCGAGGGCGGCTCGGCCGGCGGCATGCTGATGGGCGCCATCGCCAACATGGCGCCGGAGAAATTCGCCGGCATCATCGCTGCCGTACCCTTCGTCGACGTGCTCAACACCATGCTGGACGACACGCTGCCGCTGACGCCGCCGGAATGGCCGGAATGGGGCAATCCGATCGACAGCAAGGAAGAATACGAGCAGATCGCAGCCTACAGCCCCTATGACAATGTCGGTGAGAAGCCTTACCCGCCAATTCTGGCGCTCGGCGGCCTGACCGATCCGCGCGTCACCTATTGGGAACCGGCGAAATGGGTGGCCAAGCTGCGTGAAAAGACCACCGGAGACGCGCCGATCCTCTTGAAGACAAACATGGATGCCGGCCATGGCGGCGCTTCGGGCCGTTTCCAGCGCCTGGAAGAGATCGCCTTCGAATACGGCTTCGCCATCAAGGTCGCCGGGAAGATCTAGCAAATCTCGGGAGGAGCCCATGCCGGTCTATGTCGCCCTGTTGCGTGCCGTCAATGTCGGCGGCACCGGCGCTCTGCCGATGGCGGATTTGAAAGCGCTCTGCGAAGAGACCGGCTTTACCGACGTGAAGACCTATATCCAGAGCGGCAATGTGCTTTTCCGTTCTGACAAGGCCGAGGCGACCGTACAGAAGGATCTGGAAAAGGCACTGGCGCTCAAAATGGGCAAATCGCCGGGCGTGCTGCTGCGCAGCCGCCGGGAATTGGAGGCGGCAGCGGAAGGCTCACCCTTTCCGCACGCCAAACCGAACTACCTGCTCGTCAACTTCCTTCCGGAACCCGCACCTGACGATGCCCTGGACAAGCTGGTGGCACCCGACGGCGAAGAAGTGCATATCGCCGGCAGGGAAATCTATGTCCACTATCCCGATGGCTCCGGTCGCTCGAAACTGAAGTTGCCGGCGCTGAAGGCGGGCACGTCGCGGAACCTCAATACGGTGAGGAAACTGGCGGAGATGGCGCGGGAGATGGAGGGCTAGCTGAAACGCGGCCGGAACAGCATCTTGATGAAGCTGCGGAAGACCAGGATCTGATCCGCCAGGCTGTTCGGTTCTTTCAACGCCTTGGATAGCACGATGCCGCCTTCGAGCACGGTCGACACCATATCGGCGAGTTGATCGACATCCAGCGGCTCGCGGGGCTCGTAGACCACCATGATCTCCTCGAACATGCGGCGAAATCGCCGCCGCCATGTCAGGGCCGCCTCGCGGTTGATCTCCTGAACCTCGCGATCAAATAGCCGTTCGTAGTAGCAGAAGCCTGCCACCAGGCATCCTGGATGACCATTCGGCAGATCGGACAACAATTCCGACAGCAATTTCAGGCCAAGCAGGAAAGATTGCAGTGGATCGTCCATCAGCTCACGGGCACGCCCGAAAATCTCGTCGTAAATCCGGTTGTCGTTTTCGATGTAGCGCTGGATAAGGGCCTTAGCGAGTTCGTTCTTGTCGCGGAAGTGATAGAAGAAGCCGCTCTTGGTAATGCCGGTTTCGGCGATCAATTCATCGATGGAGGTGCCGCCGAAACCCTTCGCCAGCACCGCGGCTTCGGCAACCTCCAGCAGCCGGCTGCGCGTTTCCTCACCCTTTCGCATGATCCCCTCCTGTACCGACGGTACAGTATTGTTGCACAAACGCCGCGCCGCGCCTCCGGATCAATGCGGGGCCGAGGCCGTAAGCCATTGAATAGAAAATGAAATGCTTGCTCGCGTCGATAGTATACCGCAAATCGCCTATTTTAGCAGACGGCGATAAGAGAAAATCGCCACCACTGCGATGCCAACGAACGGCTGGGGATATCAACGGGTGGAGATCACAATGGCCAAATATCGAAACGATCTGCCGCAACAGAAAGGCGGTATATTCCTGACAGATGGTGGCATGGAAACGGTGTTGATCTTTCATGAGGGCGTCGAGCTGCCGCAATTCGCTTCCTTTGTCCTTCTGGCAACACCGGAGGGACGGGAGAAAATCAAGGATTACTATCGACGCTATCTCGACATCGCCAGTCGTCGCGGCACCGGCTTCGTGCTTGAAACCGCCACATGGCGGGCCAACGCCGATTGGGGCGAGAAGCTCGGCTATGATGCCCAAGCGTTGAAAGCGGTGAATGAGGATGCGGTGACGCTGCTTTGCGAGCTGCGTGCGGAGTATGAGCGTCCTGCGGCCCCAATCACTATTAGCGGAAACATCGGCCCTCGCGGCGACGGCTACAAGGCGGGCAGGATGAATGCGGCGGAAGCCGAGGATTATCACACGCCGCAGATCGCGAGCTTCGCCGGCACCGAGGCCGACATGGTGACCGCACTCACGATCAATACCATCAATGAGGCGATCGGTATTGCTCGCGCCGCCGAGGCGCAAGGCATGCCATGCGCTATCTCGTTCACGGTCGAGACTGACGGCAGGCTTGCGACCGGAAGAACGATACAGGAAGCGATCGAAAGTACCGATGCTGCAACCGGCTGCGCACCCGCCTACTACATGATCAATTGCGCCCATCCGAGCCATTTTGAAAACACGCTTGACGAGGATAGCGCTTGGGTCAAACGCATCTGGGGGCTACGCGCCAACGCCTCGATGATGAGCCATGCCGAACTCGACGAGAGCGAGACGCTGGATGACGGCGACCCTGCCGATCTCGGCCGTCGCTATCGGCAGCTTACCCGCCGCATGCCGCAGTTGCGTGTGCTCGGCGGCTGCTGCGGTACCGACCATCGCCACGTTGCGGCAATCTGCGAAGCCTGCCTGCCGCGAACGGCAGCGAGCGCTTGAGGTGACGGAGAAAAGAAGCAGCGTGGCGAGACTGCAAAATCGCGAATCTACTGTTGTGATCGCAACAGAGTTTCGTAGTCCTGCCCACCGGCAATTATGTTCGTGATACGCACTCGATCGCCCTCGGCGATATAGAGAATCACGACGCTTCGTTCAAAAACGGCCATGCGAATGCCAGGTCCCAGATCGTCTCGCGCGACCCCGCCGAAGGGAGCATCGCCAATCTTTTCGCAGCGCCTGTAGATGCGATTGAGGTATCCTTCGCTCGTCTTGATATTCTGGCTTTGCTCCAACACGTAAGCGGCGATGTCGAGAAGGTTTTCAACAGCTTCCGGACGGTATTCGACCGTAAATCGCTCCATAGGTTAGCGGCGTTTGTCAAAAAAGGCATCAAGACGCTGCTTGACTTCGTGTCCACTCAAATTCGATCTCGGATCATCCAAGGATGCCTCGACCCTGTGGCGGATCGCCGCGATCCGTTGTTGATATTCCTCCTCTTCCCGCAACCACACCCGAACAGCAGCACGCAGCACCTCGCTCGTTGAGGCGTAAACTCCGGCGTCGACACGGCTTTTTATGGCGGCAACCATCTCACTGGGAAGCGAGATGCTCAATTTCTCGTTCATAGCGAACTCCTCACGTTCAGTGGGATAAAGTAGGATAATCTCCTACTTTGGGCAAGCGCCTTGCACCGTACCCTCCCCAGCCCTACCTTAGATGCATGAGCTCATCTCTTCACGACAATGCAGTGCTCGAAGCGCGGCCGATACCGTTCGACAATAGCTATGCGCGTCTCCCGCCGCAGTTTTTTGCGAACCAGGCGCCGACGCCGGTGGCGGCGCCGCGGCTGGTCAAGTTCAATAGGGCATTGGCCGGCGATCTCGGGTTGGACGCCGATGTACTGGAACGGGATGGGGCGGCGATCTTTTCCGGGAATAAGCTCCTGCCGGGTTCCGAGCCGATTGCGATGGCCTATGCCGGCCACCAGTTCGGCGGCTTCGTGCCGCAGCTCGGGGATGGCCGGGCAATCCTGCTTGGCGAAGTCATCAATCGTAGCGGCAGACGCCGCGATATCCAGCTCAAGGGCGCCGGACCGACGCTCTTTTCGCGGCGTGGTGACGGCCGGGCAGCGGTCGGGCCGGTCTTGCGCGAATATATCGTCAGCGAAGCCATGCATGCCCTTGGCATTCCGACGACACGGGCGCTGGCGGCGGTTACCACCGGCGAGCGCGTCTATCGTGAGAAAGTACTGCCCGGTGCGATTTTCACCCGGGTTGCGGCAAGCCATATCCGTGTCGGCACATTCCAGTTTTTCGCCGCCCGCGGCGATACGGACAGCCTGCGTATCCTCGCCGATTATGTCATCGACCGACATTATCCGGAGATCAAGGACAGAGAAAATCGCTATCTGGCGCTATTGGAGGCCGTTTCCGAACGACAGGCGGCCTTGATCGCGCGCTGGCTGCATGTCGGCTTCATCCATGGCGTGATGAATACCGACAATATGACCATCTCCGGCGAGACGATCGACTATGGTCCCTGCGCCTTCATGGACAGTTATAATTCGGCAATGGTCTTTTCTTCGATCGATCACCAGGGCCGTTATGCCTATGCCAACCAGCCCGCGATCGGCCAATGGAATATCGCTCGGCTCGGTGAAACCCTACTGTCGTTGATCGATCCGTCGCTGGACGCAGCGGTCGACCTGGCAAATGCAGTGCTCAAAGCCTACGGCGAACGCTTCCAGGCCCCTTGGCTTGCCGGCATGCGCGCCAAGATCGGCCTTGCAGCCGAGGAAGACGACGATCTCGATCTGATCCAGGCGCTGCTAACGCTGATGCAACAGCAGGAAGCGGATTTCACGTTGACGTTCCGCCGACTTGGCGCGCTGGCCGATAGCGCGGACAACGAAACGGCCTTTGCCGCCGGTTTCAAGGATCCGGAAGCTACCAAGCCGTGGCTGACGCTCTGGCGCGAACGGTTGAGCCGCGATCCGCAAGCACCGGCCGAGCGAGCACGGGCGATGCGGAGCGTGAACCCGGCATTCATTCCACGCAACCATCGAATCGAACAGGCGATCGAAGCCGCGGTCGAGGATGAGGATTTTTCATTGTTCGAAGCGCTGCTGACGGTGCTTGCAAAGCCCTATGAGGACCAGCCGGCCTTCGCGCCCTATGCCGAACCGCCGCAGCCGGCGGAGCGGGTGCTGCAGACTTTCTGCGGAACGTAAGGGAGCCTTAGCACACAAGCCCCGGACATGTTTGCGGAGGCATCGTCGCGTCAACCACAGGGAGACATGACGATGAAAGTTCATCATAGCACCCAGAGCATTTTCAGCAGCCCGATCAAGAGCCGGCAGGATACGGATACTGACGACAGCACGCCATTCATGCTGCCCGACGACAGCGACCAGCAGCAGACGCAGGCGCCTTCGATCACGTCCAGCGGCGTCCCCTCCTCCATCTCCTCCGGCTTCTGGCTCGGCCAGACTGGACAGACGGCCCCATCGACATCAGATGCCGACGCCGATGAGAGCGACAGCGCGGCTCCCAGCATCAATGGTTCGGATTCGTCTAGCGATACGTCCAGCCAGGATATTCTGGACGAATTTACCAAGTGGGCGCACATGACCCCTGCGGAAAAAATCCGCGCCCAATATCTGGAAAAACACAATCTGACGGAAGATTCTCTCAAGCAACTGCCACCCGATGAGCAGAAGGCAATCAACGATCAGATCGCCGCTGAAATCAAAAAGAAGCTCGGCGGCGATAATCAGGCCGACGACAGCGATGAAACGGATAGCGCCGCTGCCTTATCCGTCGCTTGAGCTTCCTCGAAACGACATCAAGGCGATACGATCCTGATTCACATCGAGATCGTATCGCCTTGATTTTATTGCCCACATTTCAAGACGCTACTATTTTAGCCCTACCATGCCCGCGATGATCTTTCCGACTTCGGCGAAGACGGCCTCGATGTCCTTTGCGGGGGCGGTTGCCTCGCCGACATAGGTGGTGACGAGGATGGGGCCGCGGTCGGTAGGCCAGATCACGGCGACGTCGGCGTAGGAGCCGTTCTGACCCGTGCCGGTCTTGTCGCCCACCTTCCATTCCTTCGGCAAGCCGGCACGCAGGCGGGCATTGCCGGTGGTGTTGTTGGCCAGCCAGTTTGTCAACTGGTCGCGCGAAGTTTCGGACAGCGTATTGCCGAGCGTCAGGAGGCCGATCGTATCCAGCATGGAATCTGGCGTCGTTGTGTCGCGCGGATCGTCCTTGATCGCCTGGTTGACGTCGGGCTCCTTGCGGTCGAGGCGGGTTTCGGTGTCGCCGGTCGTGCGCAGCCATGCGGTCAGCGCCGCCGGACCACCGAAGCTGTCCAGCAGCAGATTGCCGGCGGTGTTGTCGCTCAGCGTGATCGCCGCGCCGCAGAGTTCGGCGATCGTCATGCCATCGGTGCCGGCGTGCTTTTCTGTCTCCGGCGAATAGGTAACGACAACATCCTTGCCATAAGTGACACGACGATCGAGCTTCTCTACGCCCTGATCGACGCGCGCGAGCACGAAACCGACCGCAAGCGCCTTATAGGTGCTGCACAATGCAAACCGCTCGGCTTCGCGATAGCCGAGCGAAATATTGGTTTCCGTATCCAGCACGGAAACACCAAGACGACCGCCCGTCTTCTTTTCCAGATCCGCCAACTGCTTGTCGGCATCATCCGTGAACTGAGAATTATCGGGACCCTGGTCGTCTTCCATGTCCTGACCGCTGTCGGGTGCCGCGGAATTCTCCTGAGTATCGGATGCATCGGGCGCGGGAGCTGTCGCGTCGGGGCTCTTGTTGGCGCTGGTATTCTGCGCAAAGAGGGTTTCGGGGCCAAATGTCAGGGCGGGGAAAAGCAGCGCCGAGCCTGCCAAAAGGCGGCGGCGGGTAAGCGATGTGGACATGCGGAAGCCTCCAGCGGAATCAGCCGAATTCTGAGCTAAGCGAGGAATATGGCAACCCTCTGACAGGGCCAGTTTCCCTCAGGGCTTATGCTGCTTTTTTGACCACGACTTCAACGGTGACATGCGACAGTTCGTGAATATCGGCCAGCCGTGCCTTGTAGAAGGCAGGATCGCGCGGCTCCGGCGTTACAACAGCGACGATCGCCGCATGGTGGCCGGGTCCGACCTGCCAGACATGCAGATCGGTAATGCGGTCATCGCCCGTTTCAATGAGCACCCGGATCTCATCCGGCAGGTTCTCGCCCTGCGGAATGAAGTCGAGCAGAATTGAACCCGAGGCACGCGCTAGGCTCAAGGACCACTGCAGGATCACCAGGCCGCCGACGATGCCCATCAAGGGATCGAGAAAGGTCCAGCCGAAACGGCTGCCGAGCAGAAGGGCGATGATGGCCAAAACCGAGGTCATGGCGTCGGCAATGACGTGGACATAGGCCGAGCGCAGATTGTTGTCCTTGCCGTGATTATGACCGTGATGATGGTCATGATCATGGTGGTGATGATGATCATGTCCATGCGCATGGGAGTGCCCATGATGGTGGTCGTGGTCGTCGCGCAGCAGCCAGGCGCTGACGAGATTGACGAGGAGGCCGACAACGGCAATGGCGATCGCCTCGCGAAAATTGATTGCCACCGGATTCTGCAATCGCAGCAGGCTTTCCCAAGCCATCAAGAGCGCGATCATGGCGAGGATGATGGCGCTGGCGAAGCCGGCGAGATCGCCGAGCTTTCCGGTGCCGAAGGTGAAGCGAGAATTATGGGCATGGCGACGGGCATAGAGATAGGCCAGTGCCGAAATCAGCATGGCGCTGGCATGCGTCGACATGTGCCAGCCATCGGCAACCAGCGCCATCGAGCCGTACAACGTCCCGGCGGCGATTTCGACCACCATCATCACTGTCGTCAGCGCAATGACCAGCCAGACGCGGCGCTCGTTGCGACGGTGAGCGGAGCCCAGAAACACATGGCTATGCGTCAACGCATCCGAAGAAGTACTCATGACATCAGTCTCCCGTTGGATATCCCAAAGACTCTGATCAGCGCAGATAGGTCTTCAGCACATCGGATATTTCATCGACCGCCTGACGGCGGGCCGGCTCGCTTTCGGCTTCGAGCACGTGCTCCCGCAAATGATCTTCCAATATCTCGCCGGTCAGTCCTGTCAGGGCGCCGCGGATGGACGCGAGAAGCTGCAAGACCTCCCCGCAGGGCCGCTCAGCCTCCAACGCCCGCTCCACCGCCTCCATCTGCCCCTTGAGGCGGCGGACGCGGGAAAGAAGCTTGGCTTGCTCACGGACAGTATGGGACATGTCGGCCTCATCTATAATATAGGGGGGTATACTATAATTCCCACTGGAAGAAAACCCACCCTTAGCGATGCGCGGGGTGCGATAGACTGACGCGTACGATCTTAATGCCAACGAGCCGAACCCCCGGAGCATTGCCGCCGCGCCTTGTCCGATCGTGCCTGCGGGAAGGAGCGTTAACTCTCCCCATTGACAAATCCGCCATTCCAGATCATCTATGCGCCCATGATCACGCACGCGCTCCACAATCGCTCGTATTTTTGGCTGTACCTGTAAGGGGCGGCCGGGACAGATCATATTGTCAACAAGCCGCCGTCAGGCGGCTTTGTTGTATCGGCAGCGTCCTGACGGCATATTCGAAAAAGGACGCAAGACCTCATGCTGGACGATAGCGAAATTTCACTTCTCCGCCCGCCTGTCATCACCATCCGCAGCGCGCATCCGCGCGATTTGCCGGAGTTGAACGACATGATCCGGCTGCTCGCCGCTCATCATGGCGATCCCTCCGCCGCGACGCCGGAACAGCTCGAACGAGATCTCTTCGGCCCCGTGCCGTGGATTACCGCGCTGGTGGCGGAAGGTGAAACCGGGCTGATCGGCTACGCCATCCTCGTGCCGCTCTACCGGGCGCAAGAAGGCCAGCGCGGCATGGACCTGCACCATCTCTTCGTACGTGACGGCCATCGCGGCCATGGCATCGGTCAGCATCTCGTCGACCGCGCTCGCGAGATCGCCCGCAAGGCCGGCTGCGGCTACCTCTCCGTCAGTGCCTCGACCGGCAATGTCCAGGCACATCGCTTCTATGAACAAATGGATTTCAAGCCGCGCCCGGTCACCGGCATGCGCTATCTGCAGGCGCTTGCATGAGACAAATTATGCCGGGATCGCCAGAGATCTTCCGTCTTTAGAGATCGATGACGATCCCTCGTCCGGCGAAGAACTGGTCGAATATCGCCAGGGGCAATTCGACATTTTCGCGCGTCGCAGGCTCATGCCCGGAGGGATTGTGAAAGCGGATCGCGTCTGAGTTGACCGCCGTCACCAGGACAAGATGTCCGCCCTTCGACGGCGGCTCGGTGTCCGGCCAGCGAATGGAGTGGTGGACGGAGGCGATGAAGAATTCGGATTGGGTCAGAATATCGCCGATATCTGCGACGGGAATTCCGGTGACGACCCTCGCGTTCAGGCCGAACCGATCTTTGACGAAGGGCACGAACGGCGCATAGATCAGCCCTTTGATCTTGCCATCCGGTTCTTCGACATAGCCGCCATAGTCTCGGCATCCCATGGCCAGATCCACGGTCGGCATGATTTCGCCCGTACGCGCGGCAAGAATCATTTTCAGGCAGGCCATGCCACACAGATTGCCGGCCCAGCGGGCATAATCCTCGACATCCCGCGCCCCCGAACCTGCCCAAAGCGGGTCCTTTAGCAGCGCGGCTCGTGCTCCTTCCGCTAGCACCGCCGTGGTCATATCAGGCGTCTCCCACTGGCTGAAATAAGGAATTCTGCGCTCTGCCATTCCGCCCATGATCACCCGCCTCTGCTCTGCAACCGAAATTGGTTGCGCTATAAACTTCAACCAAAATGTGCTAGAAAAAAGACCTGCCCTCTGGATCTCAGCCGAGGATACGTCTTGGAGCAGCGGTTCACTTTTGACGGGGTGGGCTTCCCCTCGCGTTCCGTCGCGAGGCCCTCTGAGATCGTTGTGCGCATAACTGCGAAGGATAAGAAATTGAATCCCGACATCAGATAAAAATTGCAATATCAGGGGTAAGCTATTGACGCAGCACGTCCAATGCTCAAATTTACAACTACCACACTGCTATAAAAGTAATTTCAAACCTGTATTTGCACATCATCTCACATGGTCATCTGAACATCATGAACTCTGCAATGGATGCGTTAGCGGCTTGGAACGAACTTACCCGCACAATTAACCAGTTTAGGCTTGAGACACCGGCACTGGCGCAAGATACCAACTTGCAAGACTTCGATAAGTCAATGCAGCTTTCTGCACTCGCATTTTTGCTATTAATTTGCTCTGCGGAAAAATACACTATAAGCGACGCCGAAACGGCAATAATTAATACAATTCTTGGCGAAACTTATTCAAGTACACACCACAACAACCTCTTATATAACGCGAAAAGCCGAGATTTTCTACATAACTCGGCCATTTCGATCTTCACCTGCATGATGCAGATCGCTGCAAATTGGCAGCTTAGCCAAACCGGCGATTATATTGCAGCCAACGATCTCGTCATTCCGACGGTGGAAAAGATGGCATACGCGCTTTTCCTTGCAGACAACGCGATAAAACAGCAAGAGCTCGATGAGCTTTCCAAGCTTACTGGGCCGCTTCGGAATGTCGCTCAAGACTTGGATGCCGAACTAAAAGCCAAGAGAGCCGCTTTAGAGGCAAAGCCCGACGTTAATACCCACGCGGCTTCAAATGTGTCCGCAAACGGCACCGCGAATAAATCGATTGGAACCAGCGCTGCGGACAATTTGGAAGGATGCCTGCAAGAGCTAAATGCCCTCGTAGGCCTCCAAAACGTCAAGCTCGAAATCGAAAGCCTCGTCAATCTGGCAAAGATAATATCGCTTCGCCGGGAGAAAAATCTGCCAGTGCCAAATGTCATGTTCCACTTGGTATTCACCGGCAATCCAGGAACCGGGAAAACAACCGTTGCACGCTTGATTTCGCAAATCTATCGGCATCTTGGGCTGGTATCCAAGGGTCATCTAGTCGAAGTTGACCGGTCCGGGCTCGTTGCCGGTTTTGTTGGCCAAACCGCAGCGAGAGCGCGCAACGTTGTCGATAACGCGACGGGTGGGATTCTGTTCATTGATGAAGCCTATGCCCTTAAGAGTCGCTCCGAAAATGATTATGGGCAGGAAGCTATCGAGACGATCTTAAAATTGATGGAGGACAGACGCGATGATCTTGTTGTGATTGTCGCGGGATACACCGACAAGATGGCCGAGTTTTTGGATGCAAATCCGGGTCTCAGATCACGGTTTCCAAGAGTTATCGAGTTTTCCGACTATACTGCCGAGGAAATGCTCGAAATATTTCTGCGCGCGGCCCGAAAAGATCACTACGAAATCAGCGCCGATGCTAAAGCGCTGATACTTGAGGCATTTCAGGCTCGCAGCAATTCAAAGCCTGCTTCATTCGCAAACGGTCGCGAAGCTAGAAATCTGTTCGAGCGGGTGATCATGATGCAGGCCAACAGGATTGCCACTTCAATACAGATCACGGAAATAGAACTTATCACGGTTGACCGCCGTGACGTCGAACTGGCACTTACCTCACCAGCAAAGGAATTGAACGCGTTTGCAGATGCGGGCTGATTGGCAGCGTCTACACTACTCTCCCGTCTCTTCAGTTCGGACGGCAAGTCTCACCGCGCCGGCACCGCCTTCAGATAGGCGGCGATCGCCTCGCGGTCCGAGGCCGGCAGGCGGGCGATGTTTTGCTGGACTTCGGCCATCGAGCCGCCGACACTATCGAAATCGGGGGTGAAGCCGGTCTCCAGGTAGTTGGCGATATCGCCGGCGCTCCAGCCGCCCATGGATTTCGAACCGGGGGTGATGTCGGGGATGCGGCCCTTGCCTTCCGGGTTCGGGGCGCCGGCGAGCCACTGGTCCCTCAGAAAGCCGCCAAGCCCATCGCGCGGTGTGTGGCACTCGCCACAATGGCCGGAGCCTTCTACCAGATATTGGCCGCGCTTGATCTTGTCGTCGGCATTGGCGATGACAACGCGGGGCTGATCGTTGAAATAGAGGAACTTCCAGCCACCAAGCGCCAGCCTGATGTTGAAGGCGAACGGCAGTTCATGCGGCGGCGCGACGTTGTTGCTCTTCGGTAGTGTCTTCAAGAAACCCCAGAGGTCGTTGATGTCCTTGTCGCTCATACGCGTATAGGAGCCGTAGGGGAAAGCCGGATAGAGATGTTCGCCGTTTTTCCCGACGCCGCGCTTCATGGCGTTGCCGAACTCCGCAAGCGTCCAACTGCCAAGGCCGGCCTTTTCATCCGGTGAGATATTGGGGACATGAAACGTGCCGAAGGGACTCTTCAGCGCCAGCCCACCCGACAGAACCAGTTTGGCATCGCCCTGCGCACCCGGCGCGGCATGACAGCTCGTACAGCCGCCTGCCCAGAACACCTGTTCGCCATTCTTGATATCGGGATCGCCCAAATTCGCCCAATGGCTGGCCGGCAAGGGCGACGGCGCGGTGACGACATAGAAAGCGCCGAAGCCGAAGATGACAACGCCGATCAGACAGAGCAGCCACCGGACAAATCGCGCAACCATGCCTCGCACTCCCCCGCATTCAGCGTGCACCGAAAAATACTAAAATCCGCATCGGCAGCAAAGCCGATGCGGATGCTTGAATTGATTTCGGGCTATGCCGACCTACCGCTCAGTCCTTCTTGATGCGGTAGGCCTGATGACAGGCGCCGCAATCGCCGCCCAAGGTCTTCAGCGTGGCACCGACGCCAGCCTGATCGGCCGGGAGCTGGGCAAGCGCGGTCTCGGCGTTGCTGGAGAGCTTGTTAGCCTTGGCCTTGAAGTCACTGAAGTTATCCCAGATCTTCGGATTGACCTCGGCATCGGTCTTGTCGCTGTTCGGGCCAAAATGGTCAGGGAAAGCCTTGGCGTTCTCGGCGATCGTCATCAGCGCGGCCTTGACGACCTCGGCGTCGTAGGGCTTGTCGCCCTTGGCGATGGCGCCGAGAGCGCCGGCAGCACCGCCGACCTTCTTCATCACGGCTATACGGGAATCATGCGTGCCATCGGCCGCAACGACGGAACCAAAGGCGACGCCGGCTAAAACCGTCGCAGCCACAATTGCTTTCCATTTCATACATCTCTCCTACGTGATCAGGACCGCAAATGCGGCCGGCGCGTTGTCACGGCCCACATGTTTGCCGGTTTCCGCGCCGGCAATGAAGTCACAAAGTGGTGAGAGCTGAGCAAAATCAGCGTCATATTTCAGACATATACCAGATTTCGCGCCGGAAATCACGTCGCCCTCCATCCCTCCCAGACGGTGAAGACGGAAACTGCGAAAAGGAGCAGGCCGGCGACGCGGCCGGCAAAGGCGGTCGCCTGGGGATTGGCGACCAGCAGATCACGGCTGCGTCCGGCAGTGACCGCGAGCCCGCCATAGACGGCAAACTGCGTGACAATGGTCATCAGCCCCATGATGGTCGCTTGTACCCAGATCGGGCCGTAATCCGGTTTCAGAAACTGCGGATAGACGGCGAACACGAAGAGGTAGGCCTTGGGATTCATCATGCAGGTCACCGCTCCCTGACGAAAGGCCCGCCAGGTGGAGCGGCTGCCGGCTGGTCCGTCGTGGCCGACCGTGATCGAGCTGCGCATCAACGTGATGCCGATAAAGGCCATGTAGGCGGCGCCGGCAACGAGCAGCGGATTGAAGAGGATCGGTACGAAATGCATCAGTAGGCCGACGCCAAGCGCGCCGTTCAGCGAATGCACTACGCCGCCGAGCATGATGCCGCCGGTGGCGGCCAATCCTCTGTTGCGGCCGCCGGTCAGCGCATTGGCGAGTACGAAGAGCATATCCATGCCCGGCACGATGATGATGCCGAAGAGGAGGAGAAAGAAGAGCCAGAGATTTTCACTGTAATCCATGTCAGTTGCCCATTGTTTCCTGCGAGTGCGCCGCAGAGGAACCTGTTGATTTTCAAGCTAATAGGAAGTTTTATAGATCAACCCAACTGACAGGGTGTTGTCAGGAGCCTTCAATCGCGAGGGTGAAATGCGCAAGGCGTCGCGCCTGTTCGAGATCATCCAGATCCTGCGGCTGGCGAAAAAGCCGGTGACGGCGGCTGTCATTGCCGAGCGGCTGGAGGTGACGGTGCGCTCCGTCTATCGCGATATCGTGGCGCTGCAGGCTATGCGCGTTCCAATCGAGGGCGGGCGCGGCATCGGCTATATCTTGCGCCCCGGCTTCGACCTGCCGCCGCTGATGTTTTCGATCGAGGAGATGGAGGCGATCGTGCTGTCGCTGGCGCTCTTGGAGCGCACCGGAGACAATGAGCTCAAGCTCGCGGCCAAGCGCGTCAGCGCCAAGATCGCAGGCGCGGTGCCGCCGCCGCTGCGTCAGACACTCGATGCCAATGCGTTGCATGCCTGGGGCTTTGCTGCCCCCTCGGCCGCTGCCATCGACCTCGCGCTGGTGCGCCGCGCCATTCGCGACGAGGAGAAACTCGATCTCTCCTACCGCGACGAATTGGGCCGCGCCACCGAGCGCACCATCCGTCCCATCGCCCTCATCTATTATTCCGAAACCGCCAATATCGTCGCCTGGTGCGAGCTGCGCCAGGCCATCCGCAATTTCCGCAGCGACCGGATCGAAGGCTGCGAGGCGACCGGACTGTGGTTTAAGGGCGAAGGCGATGGATTGCGACAGACCTGGGTGAATGGGTGGCAGATCAACACCTCAGCCGCAGCCGGCTGAGGTGTTCAGAGATGCTGAGGTGCGGTCGGGTCTTAGACGACCATGCCGCCAGAAACTTCGATGCGCTGGCGACGGCGCCCTTCATTATCGCATATGCTACGGCGGAGATGCGGATGGCAGCGGAATAGGGACAGGCGCTAGAGGGCAACCGCGGTCACCAACAGAATAAAAGCGAGCAATCCCAAGGCAGCGCGCGCGGCATGCGACCATTCCCAGCGGTCGCGCAGCATGGTCCAGTCCGGTTTGGTGGTCGTTTCGAGCCGATGGCCGCCAAATGGATCGTGGGAGAAGAAACCGGCCCCCAGCCCTTTCAGCTCGGCATCCTTGAGCCAGAAATTGTTGACCGGCTGCGTCAGCAACCAAAAGACGGCGTGCATGACGACCATCGCGGCAAAGGCGGCAGCGAACAACCAGAAGGCCAACGTGTTGGCTGGCGTCAGGAACAGGAGAAGCAGAAGCAAAAGAGCGCCGATCGGCTCGGTAACACCGCCGATCGTAAAGCCGGGATAATAAATGCGCTGAACCGTCAGATAGTCTTCCTTGGACAGCCGCATCTTGCCCGGCAGTTCCAACAAATGCGCCAATGCCAGCGCCATGGCGACTGCGACGACTAAGATTGTCAGAATTTGCAATGTCGGAAACATCGGCCCGCCTCAAAGCAGCTTCGGTTCCTAAACTTCTATCGGTGCGGATCGTTCCCTACAGGTTCAAAGGTGCCGAAGGTCATTTAGGCGCCCTACAGTGCCAACACCCTGTTCTCCTCACGTCCGAATCCTTCAATTTCCAGCCGGTCCTCGTAAACCGAGACGACCGCATAGGCACTACTGTCCTCGGTATCGACCATGCCTTTGAAATTGATGAAATAGGTGCCGTCGACAAAGCCGAAATTGCCTTCATGATTATGGCCGCTGAGGTAGGCGACGACATGATCATGTTCGGCGAGCAGCGCCAGCATACGGTCGCTGTCGAGCGCGTTATGCGAATTTTCCGGGAAAATCGGGTAGTGGTTCATGATGACCACCTTCTCGCCTGCGGCTTTCGCCTTGAGTAGTTTGGCGGCGAGCCAGGCATGTTGTGTATCGCTGATGGCGGCATTCCAGCGCTGCGAATTCGGCGCGCCGGCCTCATGCAATGCCTTCATCAGGCCCTTAGCCTCCGCCCGGCGTGGATCGCCCTCCGGCGAGGCGAAAAGGCTGATTTCATTGCCATCAAGCACGATAAAACGATAACCGCCGTGAGCGAAGTCATAATAGGCAGACGGCATGCCGACACGGGCTGCGACTTCCGTCAAATGCTCCGGCGCGACGGCAAAGTCATGATTGCCGAGCAGAAAATGCCGCGCGTGCCGCAAGGTCTGGTAGACGGGCAAAACCGCGTCGAAACTCTCCCAGCGGCCGTCGATGATATCACCGAGAGTGACGACGAAGGCGAGATCGTGCCGGTTGAATTCCGCAATCGCCTCTTTCAGCTTGGCGAGGCTCTTCGCCGGGTAGCGATCAAGTGCAAGGTTGGGCTCTAAGGCGGCATATTGCGGATCGGCAACGACACCGAAACGAAAGAGTGGAGCGGTGGGAGACGGCATGCGGCCTCGCTGAGAAAGTAGCCGACAGTAACGAGACGCTTGTCAGCGGCAGATACGAAAACACCCGACGCTATGCAGCGCCGGGTGTGAAAGCAAGCCGAGACGGCAAAGCTTATTTCGTGGCGGCTTCGTAGCGTTCCAGGACGTAGTCCCAGTTGATCAGGCTATCGATGAAGGCCTCGAGGTATTTCGGACGCAGATTGCGGTAGTCGATGTAGTAGGAGTGTTCCCATACGTCGACGCCGAGGATCGGCGTGGCGCCATGAACGAGCGGGTTTTCGCCGTTCGGGGTCTTGGAGATTTCGAGCTTGCCGTTCTTGACGGAAACCCAGGCCCAGCCGGAGCCGAACTGGGTGGCGCCGGCAGCGGCGAAATCGGCCTTGAACTTGTCGTAGCCACCGAGATCGGAAGCGAAGGCTGCTTCGAGCTTGCCCGGAAGCTTGTTGCCGCCGCCGCCCTTCTTCATCCACTTCCAGAAATGGATGTGGTTGTAGTGCTGGGCAGCATTGTTGAAGAGACCGGCATTGGTGCCGAAGGACTTCTTCACGACCTCTTCGAGAGAGAGATCGGAAAGACCCGCTTCAGCCGCCAGCTTGTTGCCATTGTCGACATAGGCCTTGTGGTGTTTGTCGTGGTGAAACTCGAGGGTTTCACGCGACATGAAGGGGGAAAGCGCTTCGTAATCATAGGGAAGTTCAGGCAATTCGAAAGCCATGGTCTTATCTCCTCTTGGCAAAAAATTGCGTCGGCAGGTGATCGGGAACATAGGAGGGGACGGTGTGAAGGGCAACCGGCGACATGCCAAAAAATCATGAGGTCGAGGAAAATTTACCCTTGTTTGCGCTGCTATTTTTGCCGCTCCTGGCATGGCAACGCCGATGGCGAAAAAAGCGATCAAATCAAGCCATGGTGAAGCGCAAGCGGAGCCGTTAGGATTTCCCGTCATATCACTCGATTTTCAAAGATTGCCCATGCTCATCGCCTGCCTGCACACCGCCGAAAGCAACATCGCCATCTACGACGAGGCGGCAAAGGAACTTGGCCTACCGGCCGGCGCTCTTCGACACCATGTTCGCGCCGATCTTCTCTTTGCCGCCGAACGGGCGGGCGGACTGACGCCGGAGATCGAGGCGGAAACGGCTGCGGTCCTGCAGCAGCTTGCACAGGACGCTGATGCCGTCGTGCTCAACTGCTCTACCCTCGGCCCTGCGGCACTGCTAGCGGCAAACACGTCGACGGTGCCCATTGTCAGAGCCGATGGCGCGCTCGCGGAAAATGCGGTGAAATCCGGCGGCAAAGTCGCGGTCCTCTGCACCACCGAGACGACCATCGCTCCAACCACCCGCCTCTTCGAAGAGGCAGCGAGAACGACAGGCGCTGAGATTGATCTCCGCCTGATCAAGGGCGCATGGGCGCTATTCCGGGCCGGTGAACAGGACGCTTATCTGACAGGGATCGCCGATGCAGCGGCCGCGGCCTATCGTGAAGGGGCGAAGACGGTGGTCTTCGCGCAGGCATCTATGACCGGTGCGGCGGCACTGTTGGGTAACGAATATGCGCGGCCTATGACCGGTCCGACCGTAGCACTGGAGGCGGCTATGACGGGAATTGCCGTAAGCTAAACATGACAGCGTCCGAACTTGCGGTTCAACATCGGGTGAACAGCCATTGACAGCCTACCAACTAGTAGGTTAAGCATTCGGTCATCTGAGGGCGAAGCTTATAAAAGCGTCCGTAGCTTGCCTCTAAAAACTACCTACTAGTCGATATACAAAAAGGAAATCTACCATGTCCGCTCCTCTTTCCTTGCTCGGCGAACTTCATACCGTCATCAGCTTCGTACCGATCGTTGCAGGGCTCTACAGCTTTGCCAGGCATGGCGGCATCAAGCCTGAGATGCGGTCGGGACAGATCTATCTCGGTGGATTGGCGCTGTCGGTGGTGACCTCCTTCGGACTCTCATCCACAGGCGGGTTCAATCCGGGGCACGCGCTCGGCATCATGGCTCTGCTGGTGGCATCAGTAGCAATTTTGGTGGGAAGAGTGAGCTTTCTCGGTCGGCTGCGAGCTTATCTGAAGGCGTTCGGCCTGTCCTTCACCTATTTCCTGCTCTGGGTTCCCGGCATCAACGAAACACTCTCCCGGCTGCCGCCGTCGCATCCGATCGGCAACGGTCCGGATTCGCCGCCAGTGCAGATGGCTTTGCTCATCTGGCTGATCCTGTTTGCCGCCGGCAGCCTCCTGCAAGCCTGGACGATCCATCGCGGTCATGCGCTATCTCGGGCGAGAGCGTAAGCTGAGTGAAGGGCCGGCTTTTTGAGCTGGCCCGCTATTTCCTAGACATCGCGTCCAAAGTAGACGTTCACCTCTGCGATCCTGTCGCCGGTAAAGCGGATCATCTCCACATTGCGAAAGCTGCCTCCGTCCATCTTTTCGGCGCGATAACCGACGATCACCTCGTCGCGGTCCGGCACGAGATGTTCGATATGAATGGCGCGGAAGACCTTCTCCTTCGGCCAGCAATGTTTAAAATATTGGTCGCGGTCGATGTGATCGTCGCGCGGGCTGGAAAAGGTAAAATCGCTTGTCAGCATCGGGCGGACGACATCGGGATGTTGGGCGACATAGGCGGCATAGAGCCGCCGCACCGTGTCGCAACGGGCATTATCAAGAGTGCTCATGGCGCATCTCCTCTCTCTGGCGGCCGTTTCGGATATCGAGTTGGTCGCCAGCAATCCGATTGCAAAATGCAATCAGTTTTATATCATGAGATGACAGAACCGACAAGGCGCTTTGCGGACTTGGCATAGCCAGCGGCGTGGTCCAGACTATCGTCATAATCGACATCAACAGGAAGCCGTCGCCATGTCGGAGGCTCGTCAAATATTGGAAAAATTGCTCCGCCTTGCGGGGAAGTACCGGCTCGGTCGTTCCGATCTCTTCAGCCGCGGCGACCTGCTTGCCGGGCATATCCTCGCGGCCGGCCGCCGGGAATTATTTTATGCGTTGAATGCAAAGGCCAAGAAATGACTGCTGAGACACGATGGGAAGCGGCCGCGCCGGCCGAGCCGGAAACCGCTTATTGGATGCGGAATCTGATCATCTGCCTCATCGGCTCCTTTACCACCATCGTGGCGATGACACTGCTGCTTCCCTTCCTGCCGCTCTATGTCGAGGAGCTTGGCGTCACCGACAAGGCGGCGATCGTGCAATGGTCCGGCATCGCCTATGGCGCCACCTTCTTTGCCGCCGCCTTCGTCGCGCCTCTCTGGGGTCGGCTCGGCGATATCTATGGCCGCAAGCTGATGTTGGTGCGCGCGAGCCTCGGCATGACGGTGGCGATCTCTCTGATGGGAATGGCGGGCAGCGTCTGGCAGTTGGTGGCGCTGCGCCTGTTTACCGGGTTGGCTGGCGGCTACGCCTCCGGATCGATGGTGCTGGTGGCGACCCAGACGCCGAAAAATCGCTCGGCCTGGGCGCTCGGCGTATTGTCTTCCGGGATCATGGCCGGCAATCTGGTCGGACCGCTGATCGGCGGCGCCCTGCCACCCATCATCGGCATTCGCGGCACCTTCCTGCTGGCGGGCGGCGTGATCTTTTTCACCTTTCTCGCGACCACCTTCCTGATCCGGGAAGAGAAATCGCCAGCGCGAAAGAAGGCAGCGAAGGCAAGTGGCGGCTGGGCTTCCATATCAGACAAACGGCCAGCCATCGCCATGTTGTCGATCGGCCTGCTGCTGATGCTCGCCAATATGTCGATCGAGCCGATCATTACCGTCTATGTCGCCCAGTTCGTCGAGGGCGCTCACGTCACGATGATTTCGGGCGTGGTCATGGCTGCGGCCGCACTTGGCAGTATCCTGTCCGCCTCATGGCTCGGCAAGCTTGCAGATCGCATCGGCCATTGGACTGTGATCATGGCAGCTCTCGCGGTCGCGGCACTGCTGTTGATCCCGCAGGCTTTCGTGACCTCAGCCTGGCAATTGATTGCGCTGCGCTTTCTGATGGGCATCGCGCTTGGCGGGCTGCTGCCTTGCATCACCGCCGTCATCCGCCACAATGTTCCGGACGCGGCGGCCGGCAGCATTCTTGGCCTCTCGATCTCCTCGCAGTATGTCGGTCAGGTGGTCGGCCCTGTTTTGGGCGGCTTCGTCGGCGGCCATATCGGCATGCGCGCCGTGTTTCTCGGCACCTGCGTGCTGCTGGCGATCGGCGCGATCTATTGCTGGTGGGTCAGCCCGAAGAAAGAGCCGAAAGAAATTCGTTAGCGGAAATCATTCGCGGTCAGGATGTATAGGCGTCGGCTACCATAGCCATAGGCCCTTTTGGCGACCTTCTGGATCGCGTCGCGTTCGGCGTCGAAGGCGGCAAGGTAACCTGCTTCGGTATTGGCGTCCGGAAAGACATCCGCTTCGACGAGAAACGGAACCTCAAACATGCCGTCGTATCCGCTAAACCGGATACGACGCGCCGAGGCATCATAACTGCGGCTGCGGTTCGGAAAGCTCAGACTCATCGCCGACCTCCTCTGAAACAAAGCGTCCCCGACGGTCCCGTAGGAACCGGCGGCTTCAATCGCTCCTGACGTCACCAAGTGAACCCGAACAACATTGAATAGATGACGAACCCGGTGGCGGCGATAACACAGAGCTGCAAAAACAGCCTGTAATAGTCGAAGAGATAGACAGAAGGGGGAAGAGATATTTTCATGGCGGCCTCCTCAATAGCTTTGCCGGCCCACCTCATTTTACCACAAATGCTATCTTCACACCGCCCAATTTAACTATGTCCGACCGCAGATGAAATCGACTCCGGAGCGCGCGAGCGCTTCCAACGTTTCGCGCGGCACATTACCCTTCCCTATCTAAGAGAAGGGTTTCACTCTTCGCTGGCGCTGCGCCCGTAAGCCCAGTCCATGTAAAGTTCCAGCGCCTTGCGGGCGATCGGACCCTGCTGGAATTCGCGGTCGTCGAGACGGTTGACCGAAACCACCTTGGAATAGTTGCCGGTGGTAAAGATCTCGTCGGCTGCCATGAATTGCTCAACCGAGAGCGTCTCCTCCCGCACGTCAAACCCTGCCTGGCGCAACAGGCCCATGACACGGGCGCGGGTGATGCCAGCGAGGAAGGTGCGGTTGGCGACCGGCGTGTAGATGATGCCGTCCTTCACCATGAAAACGTTGGACGAGGCAGTCTCGACGACATTACCGTTCATGTCGCGCACCAGCGCATTGTCGAAGCCGCGCTTCTTCGCTTCCACGATCATGCGGCCGCTGTTCGGATAAAGCGAGCCGGCCTTGGCGTCGGTCATGGCGGTTTCCGGCGACGGGCGGCGGAAGGGCGAGACAGTCAACGTCACGCCGCCATGGCCGCCCAGCGGCGCTTCGAACAGGCAAAGCGCGAAACAGGTCGATTCTGCATCGACGGCGACGACACTTCCCGCCGAGCCGTGTTCACCCCAATACATCGGCTTGATGTAGATCGGCGTCTTGCCGTCGAACTTCTCCACGCCTTCCCAGGCGAGCGCTTCGATTTCCTCAGCGGACTTGAGCGGCTTCAGGCCCATGGCGAGCGCGGAGCGGTTGACGCGCTGGCAGTGGAGGTCGAGATCGGGCGCGATACCGTCGAACCAGCGGGCGCCGTCGAACACGGTCGAGCCCAGCCACATGGCGTGCGATGTCGGGCCGATCAGCGGCGGGTTACCGGTGAGCCATTCTCCATCGACATAGGTCCAGGTTGTGGTGCGGGGGGATGTATCGACGGCCATGATGATTTCCTCCTGAAAGCGGCAAGAAGGAAAAACCCGCACAACCTGGGGGTCAAGCGGAAACTTCCGCTTGAAATCCATTCGCAACAAAGCGCCGGAAGCCGCATTCCCCGCGCAATTTTCATGCGCCGAAACAATAGCTTGACGAATGGATGAATCAGGAAAAATGATGGACGATACCAACTGCGGCAGAATGCGTGAGAGTCCCATGAAAGCGATGTATTACGAGGCCTTCGAGGCCACACCCGATATTCGTACCCTTCCCGACCCCACGCCCAGCGAGGACGGCGTCGTGATCGCCATCGGCGCCACGGGGCTTTGCCGCAGCGATTGGCATGGCTGGATGGGCCATGATCCCGATATCAAGCTGCCGCATGTGCCCGGCCATGAACTTGCCGGCAAGGTGGTAGCGACCGGTCGGGGCGTCGTTCGCTTCAAGGTCGGCGACCGCGTCACCGTGCCCTTCGTTTCCGGCTGCGGCCATTGCGCCGAATGCCATTCCGGCAATCAGCAGGTCTGCCCAAACCAATTCCAGCCCGGCTTCACCCATTGGGGGTCCTTCGCCGAATATGCGGCGATTGATTATGCCGACACCAATCTCGTCCACCTACCGGAGACGATCGACGACGCGACGGCGGCGAGCCTCGGCTGCCGTTTCGCCACGTCTTTCCGCGCCGTCGCCGACCAAGCCAGGACGCGTCCGGGCGAATGGATCGCGGTGCATGGCTGCGGCGGCGTCGGCCTGTCCGCCATCATGATCGCAAGCGCGCTCGGCGCGAATGCCATTGCCATCGATATTTCCGACGAGAAGCTGGCTTTCGCCCGCGAATGCGGCGCGGTAGCGACGATCAATGCGGCTGGTGTGGCCGATGTCACGGAGGCTGTGCGGGAGATCACCAAGGGCGGCGCGCATGTGTCTATCGATGCGCTCGGCCATCCCGTCACCTGCTTCAATTCCATCAAGAATCTCCGCCGCCGCGGCCGGCATGTGCAGGTCGGCCTGATGCTGGGCGAACATGCGGCGCCGCAAATCCCGATGGCGCAGGTGATCGGCCATGAGCTGGAAATCTACGGCAGCCACGGCATGCAGGCCTGGCGTTACGACGCCATGCTGGACATGCTCGCCGCTGGCAAGATCGCCCCACAAAAGCTGATCGGCCGCAAAATCAGCCTGGAAGAGGCCGTGCCGGCGCTGATGGCGCTGGACAAGGCGGAAGGTACGGGCATCAGCGTGATTACACGTTTTTAGGCATTCTCTCCCCTCCACAAGAGGTAGGCGAGAACGCTCCGCTTTCATTGATCGATGCAATGCCGCTGCTATCTTTGCCGACGGGCAGATATAGGAGGGGAATTCCATGACAATGCGGTTCATCCTATCCATCGACGGCGGCGGTATTCGCGGGCTCATTCCGGCGCTCATCGTGGCCGAACTCGCGAAGCGGCTGAACGGCTTGCCGATGTACAAAGCCTTCGATCTGATCGCCGGCACGTCGACCGGCGGGATCATCGCAGCCGGGCTCACCTGCCCGCACCCTTCCGGCAACGGCGATGCCGCCTGCACGCCGGATGATCTCGTCAAGCTCTATGCCAAAGAGGGGCAGGATATTTTCGGCACGACACTGGTGTCGAAAATCATCAATCTCGGCGGACTGGCGGAGGAGCGTTACGATGCAGCGCCATTGGAAGCGAAGCTGCAGGTCCGGCTGGGAACCGCCGAGATTGCCGCCGGGCTGACCAAGGTGCTGATCACGGCTTACGACATCAAGGCACGCCAGGCGCTGATCATGTCCAATTCCGACGATGAAAACAGCCATTTCCGCTATTGGGAGGCTTGCCGCGCCACCTCCGCCGCGCCGAGCTATTTCGAGCCGGCGCTGATCGAAAATTTCGCCAAACCCGTCGATGATCCGAACCGCTCCGTCCCCTTGATCGACGGCGGCGTCTTCGCCAACGATCCTATCCTCGCCGCCTATGTCGAAGCCCGTAAGATGGGCTGGGAGAAAGGCGGCAACTCTGTCGTGGTTCTGTCGCTCGGCACCGGCCAGCAGAACCGTCCTATTCCCTATCAACAGGCAAAAAGCTGGGGCGCACTCGGCTGGATCAACCCCGCCAACGGTACGCCGCTGATTTCAATCCTGATGCAAGGCCAGGTATCGACAGCCTCCTACGAGGCCAATTCGCTGCTCAACCCTGCCAAGACGAAGATGGTTGACGGGTCGACGCAGGTCACACCGGCCAATGTGGGCAAGCTTGCCTATTTTCGCATCGACGGCGCGCTCGTCGGCGCCAACGACGAACTGGATGATGCCTCTGACGGCAACATCGACGCGCTGACGAACGTCGCGCAACAACTCATCGCCCGCAATACGGCAGCGCTGGATGAGGTGGCAAAGCGCATCCTGGCGGTGAAGGGAAAATAGAAGGCGTCGCACAATAGCTCTCGGCACCTATCCCCGATCAGCGATCTCCTGGGCCATTTGCCGCACGAGGGTCGAAATTTCACCCCTGGCGATCTCGCCCATGAAATGATCAAACTCCACAGGCCCAATATCGACAAGGTCCGGGTCCACTCGTATCGGGCATACAAGCTGATGAAGAGGATAAGTCATGGCATGGTCTGCCGGCCAATATGTGAAGTTCGAGGATGAACGCACGCGCCCGGCGCGTGACCTACTCGCGCAGGTGCCGTTGGAGCGCGTAGATCGCGCTATCGATCTCGGCTGCGGGCCTGGCAACTCGACGGAGCTGATCGTCGAACGCTACGGTGCCGCCGGCGTTTCCGGGCTCGACAGCGACGAGAACATGCTGGAGGCGGCCCGCAAGCGCATGCCCGGCACGGAGTTTCTCAGGGCCGATCTTGCCACTTGGCAGCCGGAAGAACCTGTCGATCTGCTTTTTGCCAACGCCGTTTTCCAATGGCTGCCTGATCACATCGACATTTTCGAACGGCTGATGGACGGGTTGAGGCCAGGCGGCGTGCTCGCCATCCAGATGCCAGACAATCTGACCGAACTCAGCCATTTGATGATGGAGGAGACAGGAAAAGACGGCCCCTGGAGTGAGGCCTTTGCCAGAAAGAGCGTGCGTCGCAATCCCCTTCCCTCGCCCTCGGCCTATTACAACCGGCTGATCGGCAAGTCCGCCCGCATCGACCTCTGGCACACCAACTACAATCATCCGCTGGAAAATGCCGCCGCCATCGTCGAATGGGTCAAGGGCACGGGCCTGCGCCCCTATCTCGATCATGCCGCGCCTGAGCATCGCGATGCTTTTGCGGCCGACTATCTCGCGCGCATCGAAAAGGCCTATCCGCCATTGGTGGACGGCAAAGTCCTGCTGCGGTTTCCGCGGCTGTTTATGGTGGCGGTAAAGAAGTAGGGCGCCATGTAGCATTTATACTGTGGCGACGTGCCTCGGAGCGCAACCCTTTCGAAAAGCGATTCCGGTTTTCTCGATCTTGGGTTAGAACATCCTCGCCCAAGCATCAGCACAACCGGCTGAAGGAGAAGATTCATGTCGTCCAGAAACCTGATCTCCCTATTCCCGACGGAGGTGCGTTCGTGACCGGCTTTACCGTTCCCCCCGCTCCGCCGCTGACGCTCGTCATCTTCGGTGCAACCGGCGACCTGACGCGCCGGTTGCTGATGCCGACGCTGATCAACATGACTAAGGCCGGCATGTTGGGCGACGATCTGCGTGTGCTCGGCGTCAGCATCGAACCTGGTGGCGACGAGTTCCTGGTCGAGCGTCTTGACACCTTCCTCGCCACAAACGGAATGGAGCAAGCGCAGCAGAGCGACGCCTGGCAGAGGTTGAAGACGCGCATCTCATATATTTCCGGAGACTTCACGCAGGGCGCAATCTATCAGGAAATCACCGATCGGCTGCAGCATGCGCCGAGCGCCAATGCCGCTTTCTATTTTGCCGTGCAGCCGCGCTTTTTCGGCGACATCACCAGCCGCTTAGCCGAGCATGGGCTTCTTGACGAAACCGCCGGCGTCTTCCGGCGCATCGCCATCGAGAAGCCGTTCGGTCATGACCTCGCTTCGGCGCAGATGTTGAACGCGACGCTTCTGCACAGCGCGGACGAGAGCCAAATCTATCGCATCGACCATTTCCTCGGCAAGGAAACGGTGCAGAACATCATGACGACGCGCTTTGCCAACATGATGATCGAAGCCCTGTGGAACAACAACTACGTCGACCATGTGCAGATCACTGCCGCGGAATTGGTGGACGTCGGTACGCGCGGCAAGTTCTACGACGCGACAGGCGCTTTGCGCGATATGGTGCCGAACCATCTGTTCCAGCTTCTTGCCATGGTGGCCATGGAACCGCCGAACAGCTTCGACGCAGAATCCGTCCGAAACGAAAAGGGTAAGGTGCTAAAGGCGCTGCGCCACTATTCGCGAGACGAAGCGGCGAAAAACGCCGTGCGCGGCGCCTACACCGCCGGACCACTCGACGGCAAAGATCTGCCGGCCTACACAGAGACGCCGGATATCGCGCCAGACAGCAATACCGAAACCTACGTGGCGCTGAAACTTTTCGTCGACACCTGGCGCTGGGCAGGCGTGCCCTTCTATCTGCGCACGGGCAAGGCCTTGAGGGCCCGTGACACTGAAGTCGTCATCACCTTCCGGCAAGTACCTTTCGCGCAATTTCCCCGCGCGGCCGCGCGACCGGACCTGCCACCGAACAAGCTGATCATTCAGGTGCAGCCGAACGAAGGGCTGCAGATGGGAATCTCCATCAAATCGCCGGGGCTGGTCCTAAAGACCTCGCCGATCGAGCTCGACTTCCGTTATGCCGACCACTTCGACATCGGTCATCAGACGGGCTATGAATCGCTGCTCTACGAACTCTTCGTCGGCGACCAGACTCTGTTCCAGCGTGCCGACAGCATCGAAGCCGGCTGGGCGGCCGTGCAGCCTTTCCTTGATCTCTGGGCCGACGGCAGCAAACCCGATCCTTACGCGCCAGGCAGCATGGGACCGGCCTGCGCAGACGAACTCATCGGACGCGACGGCCGCGTCTGGCATCGGATTGGAGACGATTGAGGCGTAAAGGGGAAGGCCGCGCAGCGCCTATCCCACTGCAAACGCTACCTCCAACCCCTCGCCCATGAAGGCGCGGTCTTCAGTGCCGCGCTGACCATGGCCAACGCTCCATTGCGCCGGCCAGACCAAGCGTTCAAGGCCGGTGGCGGAAGCTCCGTCGAATGAAGTCCATCTGTCATCGCCATGCATGCGATAAAGCATGCCGCCTGGCCCCATGCCGGCATGCAGAGCGATATCGACATCGAAGGACTGACCGGCTGCGAGATCAGGCCCGAACCAGTAATGCGGGCTGCGGCCGGGATCGCGACCAAGAATCAAGGTCAGCGTTTGCCTCGGACCACGCAAGCCGAGCCAGAACGGCGCGATGGCATCGGCGTTGAAGGCAGAGAAGAGTGTTTGGGCTGGCGGATGTGCCGCCTTCGGCATGCGGCCCCTTATCCGCAATTCGATGATGCGATCATTGTTCATCGAGCCGGTAAAGCTGGCTCGATGCATCCCGGGTGACAGGGTTTGCCAGCTCTCGGGATCGGCCGGCTTGAAAGGCCATTGCAATCGTTCGCGAACGATGCCGTCCGTATCCAGCACCTGATAGCGAAGACCGTCCGCATCGAGTGCCGCCTGGATGCAATGAAGATATTCCACGCCCTCCGGCATTCTATGCGCAGTGCCTGCGCCGGAGGTGCAAAGCTGCAGGACGCCGCGGTGAACCTGGACGTCGAAGGCGAGGATATGGCTGCAGACATAGGCCAGAACGTCCGCTTCCACCAGAATATCCCAAAATCGCTTGGTGTAATCCGGGCCGACCTCGCGCTGATAGGATCCGGAAAAACCGTTGATGGGGAAAACCGGGTGATGGCCGAGGACGATCTTATGGCGTGCATCTCCATGCTGTTTCAGCGTTGCCTCCAGCCACTCTGTCTCGACATGACCCTCGCCACCGAGACCGGTCCACAGCGTATGGACGAAAACAAGGAGGAGATCGCCGCGGCGCACCCAGTAAGACAGGCCTTCCTGGCCTGGCGGACCGTTTTGTGGAAGCTGCAGGACCTCGCGAAAGACCTGCTCGCTCATTTCATCATAGGTGGTGTGATTGCCGGTCGTGTGCCAAAGCGGCGTTTTCCGTCGGTCGAGCCAGCCCATTTCATGCTCGAACCAATGCCGCCATTGCGCCCTCAAGGCTTCCGGATCGGCGGTCAGGCCAATGATCTCGTCGCCCGGAAACAGGATGAATTCCGGCGGCGGATCAAGCCGGCGCAGGACGGCGTTGACGGCGACGAAGGTCTCTTCGTGCAGCGCGCCTGGAACTCCGGAACAAGAATCGCCATAGAGCACGAACCGATGGCCAGGCCCGTTCGGTAACAGCGATGGAATGGAATTGGCGGCCATGGGACAATTTGCAACCTGCTGAATGATCAAACAAAAAAGCCCCGCGATCAGACCGCGGGGCCTTCGTCACAAATGACAGCATATTACAGGAACTGGCTCAACCCCGGCACGGAATTGACGACCTCATCGACCACCTCATCGCCGGCATGTTCGCGGGCGGTCGCGATGGTTTCCTTGGCGAGCGAGGAAATTTCGCCCATGTTGAGACCGCTGCTCATCAACGACTGGCCGAGCGCCATGAGACCGCCGCCACCGCCAACGGCGCTCAGAAGGCCGCCGAGCAGACCGCCGGACGTTTCCTCCCCGTTATATTGCGCCACCAGATCGGACGCACCGGGGATGGACTCGATCATCTTGGTGACCGGGCCATCCGGGGCTTCGCGCTGTAGGAAGCCCAGCATCATGCCAACGGCCTTCTCTGCAATATCGGGTGAAATGCCGGCTCTCGTTGCGATCTGATCAATAATCTCGTTCATTCTGGCCTCCTGCTTGTTACTTATGACGTGAACGTCAACGTAATTGAATGCGCCGACCGACTCAAGTCTGTCCGGGTTGTGTGCGACACTACCGGAAGCATCACCATGAAGCGAACGGTTGTCCCCATTCAAGTCTCTTCTTATAACAGCGTCAGGACAAAACAATGAATGGGCCTCTGGCACCTCTCGCCCCTAAAACTTCTCGGGGTTGCAGTGCCGCCGTCCAAAGGGAGACGACGCCTGATGCCGCAACAGGATGAACAGATTTTCGTCGGCGCCAGCCGCAATCCGGACGACAGCATCAATAAGGACGAATATCTGACGCTGAAATTCGGCAATCGCCACGGCCTCGTCACCGGCGCGACAGGCACCGGCAAGACGGTGACCCTGCAGGTGCTGGCGGAGGGTTTTTCCAAAGCCGGCGTGCCCGTCTTCTGCGCCGATATCAAGGGCGATCTCTCCGGTATCGCCGCCAAGGGCGAGCCGAAGGATTTCCTTTTGAAACGGGCCGAGGAAATTGGTCTGAAGCCCTACGAATTCGAACAATTCCCGGCGATCTTCTGGGATCTCTACGGCGAAAAAGGCCATCGCGTGCGCACCACCATCGCCGAGATGGGGCCGCTGCTGCTGGCACGGCTAATGAACGCATCGGAGGCGCAGGAGGGCGTGCTCAACATCGCATTCAAGATTGCCGATGACAATGGGCTGGCGCTGCTCGACCTCAAGGATTTCCAGGCCTTGCTCAACTATATGGGCGACCATGCGAGCGAGCTTTCCAGCCAGTTCGGCCTGATCTCGAAGTCATCCGTCGGCTCGATCCAGCGTGCTTTGCTGGTGCTGGAGCAGCAGGGGGCGGAAAACTTCTTCGGCGAGCCGGCGCTGAAGATTTCCGACATCATGCGCGTCAGCAATGATGGCTATGGGCAGATCTCGGTGCTTGCCGCCGACAAGCTGATGATGAACCCAAGGCTTTACGCCACCTTCCTGCTGTGGCTGCTGTCCGAGCTCTTCGAGGAACTGCCGGAAGTCGGCGATCCTGAAAAGCCGAAGCTGGTCTTCTTCTTCGACGAGGCGCACCTGCTCTTCAACGATGCGCCGAAGGTGCTGATCGAGCGCGTCGAACAGGTGGTGCGCTTGATCCGCTCCAAGGGTGTCGGCGTCTATTTCGTCACGCAGAACCCGCTCGACGTGCCAGAAACCGTGCTCGCCCAGCTTGGCAACCGCGTTCAGCATGCGCTGCGCGCCTATTCGCCGCGCGAACAGAAGGCAGTCCAGACGGCCGCCGAAACCTTCCGGCCTAACCCGGCCTTCAACTGCGCCGAAGTCATCACCACGCTCGGCACCGGCGAAGCGCTGATCTCCATGCTTGAAGGCAAGGGCGCGCCCTCGATCGTCGAACGCACCTTGATCCGCCCGCCGTCGGGTCGCATCGGCCCGGTGACCGATACCGAGCGCCAGGCCGTCATCAACGACAGCCCGGTCGCCGGCCTCTACGACGAGACGGTCGATCGCGAATCCGCCTTCGAAATCCTCGCCGCCCGCGCCGGCAAGGCGGC